>JAFQOY010000247.1 GCA_017412025.1 Clostridia bacterium
GAGCGCGGCAAGATCATGCCCCGCCGTATGAGCGGCAACTGCGCCAAGCATCAGCGTCAGCTGTCTGAGGCCATCAAGCGCGCCCGTGCCATCGCGCTGCTGCCCTACACCGCTGAGTAAGCAGACACGCAAATTCACCGAGTCGGTTTTCCGGCTCGGTTTTTTTGTATTCTGTTTTGCTTTTCGTCCGCGCTCCCGCTGTCTGCCTTCGTCCCGTCTGCGGTTTGCGTCATTTTCTTCCCGTCAGGATCATGCCGAAAAGACCGCCCGCCGCAATACCCATGCCAAGGTCGGCCAGATAGGCCGAAAACCTCACGCTCTGCCCCATCAGCAGGCTGCAGCAGACGATGCCCGCCGCCATATACAGCACGCCGACGCATGCGCCGCGCAGCGTGCCCGAGCCCTGAGCGCCCGACAGCGCCGCGGAAACCCCGGCCAGAATGGCGGCAAACTTGACAACCTGATTGATGGCGGAAATTGCGCGGTCGCTGGCGTCCCACCAGTTGAGCGCCAGCGCGAATACCGCAATGGCGATCACCGTCAGGCTTGCGCCGACCAGCACGCCCCGTATCACCTGCGAAAGCGCGCCTTTCCCCTTCCCCCTGCGCACGCTGCGGCGCATGGTTCGCCTGAAGGAATCCAGTCCGCGTTCCCTCTGCTTTGCAAAAGGCTGTGTCTGCGCTTTGTTTTCCATGGTCATCCCTCCTGGGCGGCTATACCGCCTTCTGTCAGATTGGTCAGCAGTTCTGCGTGAACAAGCGAACGCGCCGCTTCACCCCTCAGTTACCGCTTTTGCTGCCCGCTCCCCTTTCATGAGCATGGAGCCAAGCGAACGCCGGAAGGAGACGCAGTTTCCTGTGACACGAAAAAAACCCCGCTTTGCCATGGTCAACCCTATGACAAAACGGGGATTTCTATTCACGTCAGACAGAGAATCAGATCAGGGTTTCGGCGTCGTTGGTCACAGACAGCTGCTCCACGTTGCGCACAGCCCAGCGGGCGATCATCATCTGGCTCTTCTGCTCGCCGACCTCGATGGTCAGCACCTCGTCCTTGATGCGCACGATGGTGCCGTAGATGCCGCCGATGGTGCAGATGCGGTCGCCGACCTTCAGGTTCTCGAGCATCTTCTTGGCTTCCTTGTCCTTCTTGCGCTGCGGACGGATCAGCATGAAATAGAAGATGACGAAGATCAGGATCATCGGCAGGAACTGCACGGCGTAGTAGATGATCATCGCGCCGGTGGACATCTCCTCGGCAGCAACCTCCGCGCCGGCCTGCGCAGCGTCAGCCAGCAGGTTCATGAGAGAATACTTCATAGGTGAATACCTTCCTTTCAGTTATGCAATATCGCAACTTCATCATTATACATGGTAAAGGCAAAAACTGCAAGCATTGTTTGAAATCTTCACGACTGACCGGGTTCAATCAGAAATTGCGGCTCATGTCGTAGCGGTTGAAGAAATCCCTGCGGAACTCCTCAAAGCGATCCTCCTCAATCGCCTCGCGGATGCGCTCCATCAGGCGCAGGAGATAGCGCAGGTTGTGGATCGTCGCCAGACGGCCGCCGGTGATTTCGCCCGCCTTGAGCAGGTGGCGGATATACGCGCGGGAATAATTCTGGCAGGCGTAGCAGTCGCAGCCCTCTTCGATCGGGCCGAAATCATGCGCATACTGCGCATTGCGGATAACCAGACGGCCATTGTCGGTAAAGCAGGTGCCGTTGCGCGCAACGCGCGTGGCAAGCACGCAGTCAAACATATCCACCCCGCGGTATACGCCCTCGACCAGGCAATCCGGGCTGCCCACGCCCATCAGATAGCGCGGCTTGTGCTCGGGCATATACGGCATGATCGCATCGAGCATGCCGTACATGATGGGCTTGGGTTCGCCGACGGACAGGCCGCCGATGCCGTAGCCCGGGAAATCCATATCGGCGAGCACCTTGGCGCTCTCGATGCGCAGATCCTCGTAGAACGCGCCCTGCACGATGCCGAACACCGCCTGATCCTCGCGGGTATGGTGCTTCTTGCAGCGCTCCGCCCAGCGGTGCGTGCGGTGCATGGCCTCCTGCGCGGTGCGATGATCGCACGGATACGGCGAGCAGACGTCAAACGCCATGGCGATATCGCTGCCCAGCGCCTGCTGAATATCCATGGACGTCTCCGGTCCGATGAACATCTTGCTGCCGTCCAGATGGCTGCGGAAGTGCACGCCCTCCTCCTTGATCTTCCGGAGGCTGGCAAGGGAAAAGACCTGGAATCCGCCGGAGTCGGTGAGGATCGGGCGATCCCAGGACATGAACTTATGCAGTCCGCCGGCCTCACGGATGAGCTCCTCGCCGGGACGGATATGCAGATGATAGGTATTGGAGAGAATGATCTGGGAGCCGATTTCCTTGAGCTCGCGGCTGGTCATGGCCTTGACCGTCGCCTGCGTGCCCACCGGCATGAAGATCGGGGTCTGAATGTCACCGTGAGGGGTGTGCACCACGCCGCGGCGGGCATGGGTCTTTGCGTCCTTTTTGACGAGATCGAATGTTACTGCGGGCGGCATATTTCATTTCCTTTCTGCGCGAAGCGCTGTACACGCGCATGCGCATCCAAATTAACCTTTCCGATTATATCATGCGCGACTGTCTTATTCAAGTATGGATTGCGGCAGCAAAAAGCCGGAAACGCAGTCGGTTTCCGGCAGTATCATATAATTGTATTCCTTTCAGTCCGTGATGAACATCGCATCGCCGAAGCTGAAGAAGCGGTAGCGCTCATGAACGGCCTGCTCATATGCGGCAAGCGCGTTTTCCCTGCCCATCAGGGCGGAGATGAGCATCAGCAGCGTGCTCTGGGGCAGATGGAAATTGGTGATCAGCGCGTCCACCGCCTTGATCTTCACGCCCGGGGTGATGAAAATCTGCGTAAAGCCGCTGCCCGGATGCACAGCGCTATCCTCCGCGGCGACGGTTTCAAGCGTCCTGACGCTCGTGGTGCCCACGCAGATCACGCGGCCTCCGCGCGCATGCGCAGCATTGATTCTCTCCGCCTGCTCCGGCGTCACCTCGTAATACTCGCTGTGCATGTGGTGGTTGGCGACGTCCTCCTCCTTGACGGGACGGAACGTGCCAAGGCCCACGTGCAGCAGCACCGGAACAACCTCCACGCCCTTTTCCTTTACGCGCTCCAGCAGCTCGGGCGTAAAATGCAGGCCTGCCGTCGGTGCGGCGGCGCTGCCGTCGATTTTCGCATAGACCGTCTGGTAGCGCGTCCTGTCCTCCAGCTTCTCATGGATGTACGGCGGAAGCGGCATCTGACCGAGCCGGTCAAGCACATCCTCGAACACGCCCTCGTACTCAAAGCGCACCGTCCTGCCTCCATCCTCGGCGATGGTCAGCACTTCGGCCTTCAGCTCTCCGTCTCCGAAGACGAAACGCGCGCCGGGCTTGGCCTTCTTGCCCGGCTTGAGGATAACCTCCCAGTCGGTCAGGTTCAGGCGGCGCAGCAGCAGAAACTCAATCGCGCCGCCCGTGCCCTCCTTCACGCCGTAAAGGCGCGCAGGAATGACGCGCGTCTGGTTGATTACCAGCACGTCGCCTGCGTTCAGGTATTCGACGATATCGCGAAAGACCCTGTGCTCAATCGTATTCGTATTGCGGTGATATACCAGCAGGCGGCTGGAATCGCGCGGGTAAACGGGCGTCTGCGCGATCAGCTCCTCCGGCAGATCGTAGTAAAAATCGGATGTCTTCATGTCTTCTTCCTGTCAGCGGTTTCTCTCCCGCTTCGCATTATTTCGCTGCGTCGTTGTGTTGTAAGAAAATGCGCCCTTGTGCGCTCCAGCCCCTCAGGCGCTTCGCGCCAGCTTCCCTTTCAGGGGAGCTATACTTCTGCCGTCAGCGCCTTCAGTCAAGCAGGCTGGTCTGCCCCTCGGCCTTTGCCGCCGCGCGCATGTCAAGCGGCATCGGGATCTTCATGTGCCCATACGCCGCCTGCGTGCAGATGCGGCCGCGCGGCGTGCGCATGATGAAGCCCAGCTGCATCAGGTACGGCTCGATAACGTCCTCAATGGTCACGGCGTCCTCGCCGGTCGTCGCGGCCAGCGTGTCAAGGCCCACGGGCCTGCCGCCGAACTTGACCATCATCGTATGGAGCATCGCGCGGTCCGTGCGGTCGAGTCCGAGATCGTCCACATCCAGCAGCTGCAGCGCCTCGCGCGCCATCTGCTTTGTAATCACGCCGTCGCCGCGCACCTGCGCATAGTCGCGCACGCGCTTTAAAAGCCGGTTGACGATGCGGGGCGTTCCGCGGCTGCGGCGCGCGATCTCGCGCACGCCTTCCTCCTCCGCCTCGATGCCCAGCACCCCAGCGGAATGATAGACGATCTTCATCAGCTCTTCCGTCGTATACATCTGGAGCCTGAAGATGATGCCGAAGCGGTCCCTGAGCGGCGCGGAGAGCGAGCCGGCGCGCGTCGTCGCGCCGATGAGCGTAAACTTGGGCAGATCCAGACGGATGCTGCGCGCCGAGGGACCCTTGCCGATCATGATATCCAGCGCGTAGTCCTCCATCGCGGGATAGAGCACCTCTTCCACCGCATGGGACAGGCGGTGAATCTCGTCGATAAAGAGCACGTCGCCGCTTGACAGGTTGGTCAGCAGGCTGGCCAAATCGCCTGCGCGCTCGATTGCCGGGCCGCTGGTCACGCGGATATTCTGGCCCATCTCCGCGGCGACAATGCCCGCAAGCGTCGTCTTGCCAAGACCGGGCGGGCCATAGAGCAGGATATGATCCAGCGAATCGCGCCGCTGGCGCGCCGCCTGAATGTAGATGTTCAGGCTGTCCTTCACCGTCTCCTGACCCACGTACTCCCTGAGCGTTTTGGGGCGCAGGCTGCTCTCCTGATCGTCCTCTTCCTCGCGGAATCCGCTCATCACCAGGCGTTCTTCATCCATCATACTCACCACACTCACACAAACTGATTTCTCTTCTCTTCATATACATAGCCGATCTCCTGAAGCTTCGCTTCAAGCGATTCCCGGCTGACGTCCATATCCTCGCACAGCGCGTCAAGGGACGCGTACTGATCGCGGAGTTTCATGTTGATCACGCTCAGCAGCATGACCGGATCATTGGGAAGCATCGCATGCACCTCCTCACAGCGAACTCATCTGGCGCAGCGCCAGCATGATGAGCTTATCCACCGTATCCGCCTGATCGCGCACGAGATTGATCGCGCGCGCCGCCTCGGCGGACGTATAGCCAAGCGCCTGAAGCGCAGCCTGCGCCTCCTGCTGCGCGCTGGTGACCGGCGCGGACACGGGCGCTTTCACGCCGGAAACGGAGGCGGATACATCCTGCTGCTCCACCTTGTCCTTGAGTTCCAGCACGATGCGCTGCGCAGTCTTCTTGCCGATGCCCGGCGCGCGGGAGAGCGCCGTGACGTCGCCCGTGACGATGGCGATGGACAAATCGCGCACGGACAGCGCGGAGAGCACGCCCAGCGCCGTCTTCGCGCCCACACCCGTCACTGAGCACAGGCGTTTGAACATCGTACGCTCCTGCGTGGTGGCAAAGCCGAAGAGCTCCATCGCATCCTCGCGCACGTTCATCACCGTGTAGCAGCGCCAGACCTCGTTTTTCCCCGGCGCCGCGGCCAGCGTGGCGTTTGAACACATGAGCGAAAAGCCCACGCCGCCGGCATTGATCACCAATTCGCCCGGATTCTTCTCGGCAACCTTACCTTCAATAAATGCAATCATGCTCTGTCCTCGTCATTTGATTTGAAACTGCATGCGCCCGACGCCTGCGTGCGCATGCGTGATGGCGCAGGCGCATGCGTCCGCCGCGTCGTCCGGCCTGGGAATCTCCTTGACGCCCAGGAGCATGCGCACCATCATCTGCACCTGATGCTTGTCCGCGCCGCCATAGCCGACGACGGCCTGCTTGATCTGCATCGGCGTGTATTCAAAAAGCTTGTCCGTATAGCTCTGGCATGCCGCCAGCGCCACGCCGCGCGCGCCCGCAACCTGGATGCCCGTGGTGATGTTCTTGGAAAAGAACAGCTCCTCAAAGGCGATCTCATCCGGCTTGAACGTCTCAATCAGCCCCTTGACGCCCGTATACAGGCTCGCCAGCCTCGTCGGGAACGTATCCCTCGGATAGGTGATCAGCGCGCCGTACTGAATCAGCCGGTCGCGGTAGCCATCCGATTCGATCACGCCCCAGCCCATCGTCGCCAGACCCGGGTCAATTCCCAGAACTCTCAAAACATCTCTTCCTTTATATCATCCCGAATTGCCGCAGCGAACGCCGCAGACGCAAATATACATAACCAGTTCAGTTTATCCCATTTTATCCTTCCTGTCAATGACTGCATAGATGCGCATTTTATACATATTTCATTTATAAATATGCATCCCGTTTCGAATATGTGCATACCCAATCCCCTTTCTCCTGCATATTCGATGCACAAATTCGGAAAAAATGCGAAAAAATGCAAATTATTTCCCGAAACCCCTTGCATTTTTATGAGAACCGCGCTATAATACCAACTCGTAACAGCAAATTCTTGCCGGCGGAATGAACCGCCAGCATTCTATGGAGGGGTTTTACCATGGCGAACAAGAAGTATAACCGCGTGCTGCTGGCCTATTCCGGCGGTCTGGATACATCCATCATCATCCCGTGGCTCAAGGAGAATTACGGCTGCGCCGTCGTGTGCTGCGCTGCGGACGTGGGCCAGGGCGAGGAGCTCGAGCCGCTGCACGAGAAGGCGAAGAAGACCGGCGCGGAGAAGCTCTACATCGAGGATCTGCGCAAGGAGTTCGTCGAGGACTTCATCTGGCCGACCCTCAAAGCAGGCGCCGTTTACGAGGGCAAGTACCTGCTGGGCACCTCCTTTGCCCGCCCGCTGATCGGCAAGCGCCTGGTCGAAATCGCGAAGATGGAAAACTGCGACGCCATCTGCCACGGCTGCACCGGCAAGGGCAACGACCAGGTCCGCTTCGAGCTGTCCATCAAGGCCTTTGCGCCGGATATGCCGATCATCGCACCGTGGCGCGAGTGGGACATCAAGACCCGCGAAGAGGAGATCGAATACGCCGAGGCCCGCAACATTCCCGTCCCGGTGAAGAAGGATCGTCCCTACTCCATGGACCGCAACCTCTGGCATCTCTCTCACGAGGGCTGCGACCTGGAGGATCCGGCCAATGAGCCGCCTCGCGACCTGCTGTGCATGGGCGTATACCCGGAGGACGCTCCGGACACGCCGGAATACGTGACCATCGACTTTGAAAAGGGCGTTCCGGTTGCGGTCAACGGCGAAAAGATGGACGCCGTCTCCCTGCTGGCCAAGCTCAACGAGATCGGCGGCCGCAACGGCATCGGCATTGCGGACATGGTTGAAAACCGCCTTGTGGGCATGAAGAGCCGCGGCGTGTATGAGACCCCGGGCGGAACCATCCTCTACGCTGCGCACCGCAACCTTGAGGAGATCACCGTCGACCGCGACACCGCGCACTACAAGGATCAGATGGCGCCCAAGTTCGCCGAGCTGGTGTACAACGGCCTGTGGTATACCCCGCTGCGCGAGGCGATGAGCGCGTTCGTGGACGTCACCCAGCAGTACGTGACCGGCACCGCCAAGCTCAAGCTCTACAAGGGCAACTGCATCGGCGCGGGCGTGACCTCTCCGTACAGCCTGTACATGGAGGACATCGCGACCTTCGGCGACTCCGGCGAGCTTTACAGCCACAAGGATTCCGCTGGCTTCATCAACCTCTTCGGCCTGCCGCTCAAGGTGCAGGCGATGATGAAGGAAAAGGCCGGCATCAAGTAAGAAACAGCATCAAAAGGGCTGCAGGGCTAACACCTTACAGCCTTTTTTGACTACAGGAGGCATTGCATATGAAACTCTGGGGCGGACGCTTTGAAAAGAAGACCGACGGGCTCGTCGACGATTTCCACTCCTCCATCACCTTTGACCAGCGCCTGTATCAGCAGGACATCTCCGGCTCCATCGCCCATGCCGCCATGCTCGGCGCGCAGGGCATCATCCCCAAGGAGGACGCGGAGAAGATCGTCGCAGGGCTCAAAGAGATCATGGCCGACGTGGCCGCAGGCAAGGTACAGTTTGAGCTGGACGCCGAGGACATCCACATGAACGTGGAAAAGCTGCTCATTGAGCGCATCGGCGAGGCAGGCAAGCGCCTGCACACCGGCCGCAGCCGCAACGATCAGGTGGCGCTGGACTGCCGCATGTACGTGAAGGACGCGGCGAAGGAAGCCGCAGGCCTCATGCGCGAGCTGTGCGAGACGCTGCTTGGTATCGCCAAAGCGCACCTGAACACCATCATGCCCGGCTATACGCACCTGCAGCGCGCCCAGCCGGTGACGCTTGCGCACCACATGATGGCGTACTTCCAGATGTTTACCCGCGACATGCAGCGCATGAAGGAAGTGCACAGCCATGCGGACGTGATGCCGCTTGGCTCCGGCGCGCTGGCGGGCACCACGTATCCGCTCGACCGCCAGATGGTATGCGACCTGCTGGGCTTTGCCGCCATCAGCGAGAACAGCCTGGACGGCGTATCCGACCGCGACTTTGTGTGCGACTATCTCTACGCCGCGTCCGTGTGCATGATGCATCTCTCCCGCTTCTGCGAGGAGCTGATCATCTGGAACACGCACGAATTCAGGTTTGTGGAGATGGACGACGGCTACGCGACCGGCTCCTCCATCATGCCCCAGAAGAAGAACCCCGACGTCGCGGAGCTCATCCGCGGCAAGACCGGCCGCGTATACGGCGACCTGCAGGGGCTGCTCACCACGCTCAAGGGCCTGCCGCTGGCCTACAACAAGGACATGCAGGAGGACAAGGAAGCGCTGTTTGACGCGCGCGACACGCTGGTTAAGTCCCTCGTCGTCTTCAACGCCATGCTCGCCTCCTGCACCTTCAACACGAAGAACATGGAGCGCGGCGCTGCCGGCGGCTTCACCAATGCGACGGACGCAGCCGATTATCTCGTCAAAAAGGGCATGCCCTTCCGCGACGCGCACGCGGTCATCGGCCGTCTGGTGCTGCACTGCGTGAAGGAAAACAAGGCGATTCTCGATCTGACGCTTGAGGAGCTCAAGGGCTTCAGCGCTCTGTTTGAAGAGGATGTGTTCGCCGCCTGCTCGATGATCTCCTGCGTCAACCTGCGCGACGTGCCGGGCGGCCCCGCCCCTGCGCGCGTAGCTGCCTCGATTGAGACGGGAGAAAAGCTGCTCGCTTCCTTTTCCATCTGATTTCCATTTGCCGTCCGGTCTTTCCGGGCAGCTCAGTCTGTCAAAAAAGCATTTTTGACAGGCTGGTGGACGGGAGAACCTTTCCCCCGCCACAGCCACCCCCTGGAGGTTTTTCGACAATCTGTGCCGTCCGGTCTTCCGGACGGTTTTTCATCTGTTCTGTGTGTTGAAAGCCGGATCAAAAAGGCGTATAATACGGCCATATGACCGAAAGAGGAGAGCTTGCTTCATGCGACGTCACGTACACGCCGAGCGTTCCACGCTCATGACCGAAGGCCCCATCGCCCGGCAGCTGATCGCATTTGCCTTTCCGCTGCTGCTGGGCAATCTGTTTCAGCAGCTTTACAATACAGCCGACTCGCTGATCGTCGGCAATTTTCTGGGCAGCGAGGCGCTCGCCGCCGTCAGCTCCTCCAGCAACCTGATTCATCTGCTGATCGGCTTTTTCAACGGACTGGCCATGGGCGCAGGCGTCGTCATCGGCAGGCATTACGGCGCAAGAGACATACAGCGCGTACAGAAGACGATCCACACGCTGCTCTCCGGCGCGCTTGCCGTCGGCGTCGTGCTGACCTTTGCCGGCGTGACGCTCACGCCGATTCTGCTGCGGATGATGGGCACGCCGGAAACCGTTCTGCCGCAGTCCATCAGCTATTTCCGCACGTACTTCTACGGCTCGATGGCCTTTGTGCTCTACAACAGCTGCATGGGCATCCTGCAGGCGGTCGGCGACAGCCGCCACCCGCTGTATTATCTGATCGTATCCTCCATCGTCAACGTGCTGCTTGACCTGCTGTTTGTCGGTGTGTTCCGCTGGGGCGTCGGCTCCGCAGCGGCGGCGACGGCCATCTCCCAGGTCGTCTCCACCCTGCTGTGCCTCTATAGGCTGATGCACAGCGACCGCGATTACCGCGTGCATCTGAGCAGGCTCGGCTTTGACCGGCGGGCGCTGCGCGAGATCCTGACAAACGGCATTCCCTCCGGCTTCGCCAACTGCATCATCTCCTTTGCCAACGTCGTCGTACAGTCGAGCATCAACTCTTTCGGCGCGGCGGCGATGGCCGGCTGCGGTGCGCATTCGCGCATCGAGGGCTTCGCCTTCCTGCCGGTCACCTGCTTCAACATGGCGCTGACCACATTCGTCAGCCAGAATCTGGGCGCTAAACGCTATGACCGCGTCAGAAAGGGCGTAAAAATCGGCGTCAGCTGCTCCGTCGCCATCGCTGAATCCATCGCTCTGGTCATCTGTATCTTCTCGCCCAGGCTGATCGCCCTCTTTGCCAACGATCCCGAGGTCATCGCCTTTGGCGTGATGCATCAGCGGACAATCACGCCGTTCTTCTTCCTCGCCGCGTTCACCCATTCGCTCGCCGCATCGCTGCGCGGCGCAGGCCGTGCGACCGTCTCCATGCTGGGTATGGCCGTGTGCTGGTGCGTGATCCGCGTGCCGTATGTCACCATCGCCACAAAGCTCGTACCGGTGCTCACCACTGTTTCCTGGGCTTATCCGATCACATGGACGATCAGCTGCATCTTCTTTGTCGTCTATTACCTCCGGTCGGGCTGGATGCGCGGCCATGGGCGTCATGTGTATACGGAATAAAACAGATTTCCGTATACAGCGCATGCTGCGGGAAGGATTTCTTCATATTGGCGCTGCATACACGCCCCGAAATTGACAAAGGAAACAATATCTGTTATCATCAAATGGGAATGAAGTCCTTTCAGATACAAACAGATAAACGCATTCCCCGTCCGTATCCTGCGGACGACGGAATACAGTGAATGCCTTTTCCCTTGTGAAATGAGACAGGAGGTTTTTCCGATGCGCTACGCAAAAACCGCGCTGGCTGTGCTGCTTATCTGCCTTTGCCTCCCCTGCCTCTGCGCGGCGCAGGGCATTGAGATCGGCGCGCTTGCGCCCCTTGAGATGGCTGCCGAAGAAAACGCGCAGACGCTTGCGCTCTACTGCGGC
>JAFQOY010000248.1 GCA_017412025.1 Clostridia bacterium
GCGCCTTTTCGCGGATGATCTCCGCGCAGATCAGCCTTTCCGGCTGGTCGGTCAGCATGTCGTCCGGGAAATACTTCGGGCCCTGCGGCAGATAGGAGACGATCAGCCTGCGCAGCTCGTCCATGCCCCTGCCCGTGCGCGCGCTCAACGGCACAATCGCGTCGTACTTCGCCTCGGAGAAGGACTGGATCGTCGCCATCAGCTTCGCTTCCTCGACAATATCCGTCTTGTTGAGCACGAGGATCTTTTTCACCCTGCGCTGCGCCATCTCCTCGACGATCGCCCTGTCCTGCGCTCCAACGTCGCTGACGTCCACCAGCACAAGCAGCACGTCGATGCCGTCCATCGCGTCCTGCACGGACTTGACCATGTATTCGCCCAGCTTCGTACGGGGCTTATGCAGGCCCGGCGTATCGAGGAACACGATCTGGTGATCCTTCTCCGTGGCGACGCCCATGATGCGGTTGCGCGTCGTCTGCGGACGGTTGGAGACGATGGCGACCTTTTCGCCGACCATCGCGTTCATCATGGTGGATTTGCCGACATTCGGGCGGCCGACGATGGCGGCAAAGCCCGAGAGAAAATTGGTTTCAGTATGTTTCATGCCAGATTGAACTCCAGTTTCTTATCTTATTCTTATTGTATTATTTGCCCAGAGACGACGGGCCGAACCCTTCGGGCAGCAGATCGGACAGCACCGCCTCGCGCACATGCCCGTCCCACGTGACCAGCACGCGAAGCTCCGGCGCAAACTCGTAGAGCGACTGGCGGCATGCGCCGCACGGGAACGGCGCAGAGCCGCGCGCGGCGATGGCAATCGCCGTGAATTCCCGCACGCCCTCGCTGACCGCCTTGCAAAGCGCCGTGCGCTCCGCGCAGAGCGTATTGCCATAGGCCGCGTTTTCCACGTTGCAGCCGGTAAAGACGCGTCCATCCCTGGCCAGCAGCGCCGCGCCGACCGCATAGCCGGAATACGGCACATAGGAATAGGCCAGCATGCCGACCGCCTTTTCAAGCAGCATCTGATCCGTCATATGCTCACTCCTCTCTGGACAGGCCGATGGACATAAGCGCCTTTTCCTCCATGGCGCGCATCACCGGCTTGTCTTTCTCGGTCATATGGTCGTAGCCCATCAGGTGAAACAGGCCGTGCGTGATAAGATAGCCGCTCTCGCGCTGCTCGCTGTGGCCATACTGCGCGGCCTGCGCGCGCACATGATCCATGGAAATGATGATATCCCCCAGCATACATGCGCCGGTTTCCGGGTCGTATTCCCTGCGCAGCAGCGCCGGGCAGATACCGGCCGTCTTTCCCTCCGGATAGTTCACCGTTGGGAAGGAGAGCACATCCGTAGGGATGTCCTTCCCTCTCTGCTCACGGTTGATCACCTGAATGGCGTCGTCGTCTACGATGCTGACAAACGCCGCAAGCGGAAGCGACACGCCCTCCTGCGCCTGCGCAGCATCCGCGCAGCGCTGCATCAGCGCCCTCGCGTCAGCGGAGAGCAGGCCCATTTCATCGTCAAACTCAAGGATCATTTCTTTTCCTCCGCCGCCGTTTCAGCCTTTGCCATTTTGGCAGCCGTCTTTCCCTTTTTCTTTGCGCGGTTGAGATCCACGCTCGGATACTCAATGCGCTCATGGAACACGCCCTGCAGCACGGTTTCAAATGCGCTGCAGATCTTGTCGATATCCCGGAACGTCAGCGTGCACTCGTCCAGCTGGCCGTCCTCCATCTTGCCGCGCACAAGCTTGCGGATCATGGCGGAGATCTTCTCGCGCGTCGGCTCCGGGAGGGAGCGCACCGCCGCCTCAACCGTATCCGCCAGCATCAGGATCGCCGCCTCGGAGCTCTGCGGCTTGGGGCCGTCGTATCTGAAATCGTTGATATCCACGTTTTCTTCGCCCATCTGCTTGACAGTCTTGGCGTAGAAATACATCACCGGCGTGTCGCCATGGTGCTGGCGGATCATGTCGATGATCGCTTCCGGCAGGTGATGCTTTCTGGCCAGCTCCACGCCGTCGCGCGTGTGCTCGGTCAGAATCGCGGTAGAAACGCGCGGATCGGTCTTGTCGTGCGGGTTCTCGCCGATCTGGTTCTCCTTGAAGTACAGCGGACGGATGAGCTTGCCGATGTCGTGATAATACGCGCCCACGCGCACAACGAGGGAATCCGCGTCGATGGCCTCCGCAGCCGCCTCCGCCAGATTGGCCACGATCATCGCGTGGTGATATGTGCCGGGCGTTTCGATCATCAGCCTGCGCAGCAGCGGCTGATTCGGGTTGGAAAGCTCGATCAGCTTGGAAGGCGTGACCAGATTAAAGCCCGCCTCAAACACCGGCTGAAGACCGACGCAGATCACCGAGGCGGCCACCGCGCCCAGAATCGTATAGCTTGTGCTTGAAAGGACGTTGCTCACTGTGCTTGTGAGGAACGCACTGACGCAGATGAGGATGACCGAATTGATCACGCCGGCGACAAGCCCTGCGACAAACACATACACGCGCGTGGGATTTCTGCGCAGCATGTAGATGGAAACGATGCCCGACACATTGGTCATCAGCAGGATGCTGAGCATCTGCTGCGTCTCAAGCCCGGTGCTGGCCACGGTGAGGAACGTGACGAGCATGGAGATCATCAGGTTGAGGATATAGGCCGGGCGGGAGCCCAGCAGGTTGACGCACAGCATCGCCGCAAGCATGACCGGCATGGCGGCAACGTTGATGTAGCGGCCAATCAGCATGCACAGCGTGACCGTGATCACACCGACAAGGAGCATGACCACAGCGCTGCGTCCCGCATGCATCAGCTGCGGCACAAACAGATAGACGAACAGGCAGGTCGCCATGAGGATCAGCGCCAGAGAAACGGCGGCGCCGACATAAAGCGAGAGATCAAATCCGTCGCCCCTGAGGAGGCCCAGCGACTCCAGCACGGCGATCTGCTCCGCGCTGACACGGTCGCCCTTGACGACGATGTTCTGGTCCTGCTTGTAGACGGTCGGCTCGACGGCGTCATACGCCTTCTGCCTGTTCTCCTCCGTCGCCGTCTGGTCGATGAGCATGTTGGCGCGCAGGCACTTGCGCAGCGTCGGGATGGCGACGTTGTACCACAGATCCGTACGCGTGTTGTAGGCGACGATCTGCTGAATGTTGTTGATCGCGTCGTTGATCTGGCCTTCCGTGATCATGGAGACCAGCGTCGTATTGGTCGCGGATTTGACGCTCTGATACAGGCTTTCAAAGTCGCGCTCGTCCGTATTCATGAGCGTGCGCATCTGGTAGCTGCTCAGGGACAGCATTGTCAGCATGCTTTCTGCCTGCTCGTAGTCTCCCTCCGTAAAATAGGAGACTTCGCCGTTCCAGCCCGCGCGGATCTGCGAACCGAGCTCGCGCACGGCGCGCAGCTCCGAAAAAACGGCGTCCAGATCCGAAAGCACCGTGACCGCCACGCTCTCATCCCTGAAATACACGGGCGAAACCGCATCCGCAGCCATCTGACGGCGGCGGTTGGTGGTGATCTCGTCGACCGTATCCCTGCTCGCCGTGATCGTCTTGGGCGCAACGTCGCCCACGTGCAGGTCATACTGCTCCGGCGATACCGCCAGAAAGCAGATCATCAGCAGCACCATATACGTCGCCAGAAGGAACAGCACCTGGCGGACACGATGGCTCAGCCTGTCAAACCATGTCATTCCGGTCCTCTGCGTATCTTCCATGAATCATTTCCTCCTTTGCACGAACCGCATGCTCGTCATAGGCGCGCACGATGGCCTGCACCAGCTCGTGGCGGACGACGTCCTGATGGGTCAGGCGCTGCACGGCGACGTCCTCAACGCCGGAAAGCACCTCCACCGCCTCGATGAGGCCGCTCTTTCTGCCCCTGGGCAAATCGATCTGGGATGGGTCGCCGGTCACGACGATCTTGGAGCGGAAGCCCATGCGGGTCAGGAACATCTTCATCTGCTCCTGCGTCGTGTTCTGCGCCTCGTCCAGGATGATGAACGCATCGGAGAGCGTCCTGCCGCGCATGTACGCCAGCGGAGCAACCTCGATCACGCCGCGCTCCTGCATGCGCTGGCACGTCTCCGCGCCCAGCATATCAAACATCGCGTCGTAAAGCGGACGCAGGTACGGATCGACCTTCTGGTTCAGATCGCCGGGCAGGAAGCCCAGCTTCTCGCCCGCCTCCACAGCGGGGCGCGTGAGCACGATGCGCTCCACGTCCTTGCTCTTGAGCGCAGCGACCGCCATCGCCATCGCCAGATAGGTCTTGCCCGTTCCGGCGGGGCCGACGCCGAAAGTGAGCGTATTCTTCCTGATCGCCTTGACATAATCGCGCTGGCCCAGCGTCTTGCAGCGGATCGGCCTGCCGCGGAACGTCGTGGCGACCACGTCCCGAAAGAGCGTATCCAGCTGTTCCAGCTCGTCCTTTTCGCAAAGATTTACGGCATACTGCACGAGCGCCGTATCCACGCGCTCGCCGCGCGCGCTGAGCGCACCCAGGCTGCGCAGAATTTCCTGCGCGCTGTCCACCGCGCTGTCGCTTGCGCCCTCCACCACGATCTCGCCGCCGCGCAGGGCGATATGCACGTCAAGCAGATGCTCGAGCAGGCGGATGTTTTCATCCCCTGCGCCAAACAGATTCTGCAGCGCCCCGCCAAGCGGAGCCTCTCTCATTTCCTCTACCAAAGGAGCCTTCCCTCCGTGTTCTCTCACTTGAGCCGCGCGGCAATGGATCCTTCATACTCAAGAACCACCGCCGCATATAAAAACTCATTATCTATCATACTATATTGTACCGATTTGTCAAGAATCAGGACGCCGAACGGGCATTCTTTTTTGGCAATTTCTTCCGCTGCGCCCTGCGCCCATGACGCGGCGTCCGCCTTTGAACGCGTCGCCTTGACCGTCACCGTCTGCGCATACGTGGTAATCTCCCGCCACAGCGGCAGATACAGCCCCACAACCATCTGGCGCCGCGTCGACTCCGCCTGCGAGGCAAACGGCTGCGCGTCGCGCACCACACGCTCGTGCCAGAGCGACCTGAGCACAACCTTTCTCCGCTGCGCGCCGGTCTCCACGGCGTTTTCCTGCGTCATCCTCACGCGCGCGCTTCCCCGGGCCCACATGCGCGCCGTCACCTGCGCCTGCGCGCGCACGGCGTGCACGCCCCCGTCCTGCGTGCGCTCATAGCCCGCAACGAGCGTCTGTCCTCTGCGGACGGGGTCTCCGGGCTTCACCAGCGGCGTTCCGCTTGCCGCGCTGATGCGGGTCACAATCCCATCCTGCGCCGCCACGATATCCATGCCCTCGCCAGGCACGAACGGCATTTCTCCCGTGTACGCCGGATGGCAGTCGATAACCAGCGTGCTGCCCTCATAGGAAAGGCCTGCAAACGCCAGCCCCGGCAGGCGCAGCGCCATGCGCGCACGCAGCGAATCCGTTGAGAATGCAGATTTGAACCGCCCCGGATGCATGCCTTCCTCCGCAAGAAACCGCCTGACCTCCGCCGCGTTCTCGCGCGCGCCGTCAATCCGGATGCGCAGGATCATCCCGGAGGAAAGCCACACCGCCGCCACGCACAGCAGCATACCCGCAGCCAGCGCCAGCCTGCGCCGGAGAAACCGCGCGGCGCGCACCAGCATGCCTGCGCCCGTCTGCGTCAGGTTCCAGCCGTGCGCCGCGCACATCTGCGCAAGACGCCCGTACTGACGCACATGCACCAGCGCATACACCTGGCGCAGCCCGATGCGCCGCACGCACAGCAGCGTCACCCCTTCACGCGCCGCCTCTCTGAGCAGTTTCTCCAGATTCAGCCCTTCCATACAGACGCTCAGATACAAGCTGCGTTCCCCTCCCCGCATGCGTCGCCTCTTCGTTCTGTTTGTCCGTTCTGTCCTGCGCTCACGGATGCAGATACGCCACCGTATCGATACGCCGCGCACGGATCATGGCCGCGTCAGCGGAAAGCTCCCCGAGCGTCATCGCCTCGCCGGATACCGACAGCACGCCGTCCCTCGTTCTGAGCCTGATGCGCGTGTCCGTCAGCTCGATCACCCCGCGCTGCCCTTCCGCCAGCACGCCCGTGCGGCCAAACCACGTCACACGTGCGCCGCCATGCAGCGTATCCTCCGGCAGGCTGCTCCTGAATGTCAGCCTGTCGCGCCTTCTCCTGCCGCGCATACACACCCCCGCCCTTCCATCCATGCCAAGGCTATGCGGCAGCGGCGCAAAAAAACACCCGGAACCAGCATCGGCTCCGGGCGTCGGGTTCAGTGTGCGGTGCGCAGGGCGTTCTCACGGCCCAGCGCGTAGAGGCTGTCGTAGGCGACAATGCGCTTGATATCCAGCGTCAGCTCAAAATACTGCGCCAGACTGGAGCGGCAGCGCATCAGATGCACTTCCATCTGCTGGCGTACCTGCTCAACGGTCATCGCTTCCTTGGGCAGGCCGATCAGGCGCATGTGGTGCGGATTGATGATCAGGATCACGAAAACCATCCGGTCATCGCCGTTTTCAAAGATGTTCTTCAGCGCGTTTTCAAGCCGCTCGCGCCCGTAGCGCCAGACCTCGGACAGGAAATATTCCCCCTGCGGAAGGCGGAAGGAGGACATCACCACCGGCCGACCCGGATTGAATCCGCTCATCTTGAGCGAACGCAGGCGTTCGTCAATACGCTCCGCATCGTACGCCGTGCCGCGGAGCAGGTCGCAGAAGAAGTCGCCCTGCATCGCCCTTGTAATGTCGTCCACCTGCTTGGTCTGCCTCGCCGCATCCCTTGAGGAGAGCGTACGTCTGGCGCAGCTGATCTCGCGGCGCAGGCGTTCCTCGTCGCGCGCAGTCTCCATGCCCAGCATCTCCGGTCTCTTGGCCAGATAGGCAAAAAAACGTCTGCCCTCCCCGATGGACAGCAGAGACGAGACGGCGTCAAAGCGGCTCAGTTTCAGCCTGTCTATGCCCTGCTGAGCGTCAGCGGCGATCACCGGACGTTCAAACCCCAGATTCTCCCACTCGGAAAAGGCTTCATACAGCGCGCGAACCTCTTCCTTATCGGAAACCAGAAGCAATTTATACATGATTCCTCCTGCGAATATGAAAGGCGTCTGATATCTATACACAAATACGTAAAGTTATTATAGAATAAATCCC
>JAFQOY010000249.1 GCA_017412025.1 Clostridia bacterium
ACGACCTGTTGAAATGGAGATTGACGATTATATTCGTTTCTTTAATGAAGAGCGTCCATCTTTCTCCTTAAACTATCTGACGCCTCGGCAATATCGAGAGTCTCATACTCTTAATACTGGTGTCTGATACCGCTCTGATCTTTTACTTTTTCTTTGATTTCGTTTCCAATTTTTGTTGACTACTGCAGGGGCCTCAGCCCATGGTCGTTTGGAGGGGGGATGGGGGTCCAGGGGGATCTGGGGGGAGAATCGAAACTCCCCCCGATCCCTCTGGCCTGCGGAGCACGTAACCCTGCGCCGACGGCGCAGACATACCCTTTTCCGCCCGCAGGCGGTACCGATTCTCAGTTGGAGCAAAGCCCCCTCCTACGGGGTACAGCGCGGAACGGCATGTGCAGCGGAGCGCACAATCGCAGCCATCGCTTTGCTGCGCAGGCGCATGCTGGCAGATTGCTGCAGAGTCTAGCTTTTTTACTGCATTTCCTGTATAATATATAAAGACCCATCTGCGCCGGTATGGCGCAGCGGTACTTCCACGGCGCAAGGCGCTGAAACGAATGGAGGAAATAGATATGAAACTGATCGTAGCAATCGTACAGGACGAGGACGCTGGCCGTCTGGTATCCGAACTGATGAACAATGGCTTCGGCGTGACGAAGCTGGCCACCACCGGCGGTTTCCTGCGCGCAGTAAACACCACGCTCATCAGCGGCGTGGAGGATGACAAGCTGGACGCGGCGCTTGAGATCATCACCCACATCTGCAAGAGCCGCGAGCAGATCACCGCGTCCACCGCGCCCATGGGCGGCGGCACGGGCGGCGTGTATGTGCCCTATCCCATCCGCGTGACCGTCGGCGGCGCGACGGTGTTTGTGCTGGAGGTCAGCCAGTTCCTGAAGGTGTGATATGCTCTCTTTTGACGACTTTCTTTCCCAGAGCGCGCATGTGGCGCAGCTGCGCAGCGACTTTGCCGCGCGCACGTTTGTGCACGCCTATCTGTTCAGCGGCCCGAGGGGCACGGGCAAAAAATCCGTGGCCAGGCTGTGCGCGATGGCGGCGCTGTGCCGCGCGGAGGGCGGACGGCCCTGCGGCGTGTGCGGGCCGTGCAGGCGGATCCTGAGCGGAACGCATCCGGATCTGCACATTGTCGTGCCCGAAAAGGGAAAAAAGCTGATCGGCGTGGACGTGCTGCGCGAGGTGATCGCGCAGGTGGGCGTCAAGTCCTTTGAGGGCGGGACGAAGGCGCTGATCTTCCCCTCGGCGGAGCTGATGACGCCCGCCGCGCAGAACTGCCTGCTCAAGACGCTGGAGGAGCCGCCGGAGGATACGGTGTTTTTCCTGATCACAGACCAGCCGGGCGCGCTGCTGCCCACGATCGTATCGCGCTGCCGCGTGCTGCGCTTCCATCCGCTGAGCGTTGCGGAATGCGAAAAGCGCCTCATTGCCCTGGGCGAAAGCCCGGCGGACGCGCTGCGCAGGGCGCGCATGGCGGAGGGCTGCGTGGGGCAGGCGCTGGAGATTGGCGGGGAGCGCCTTGATCTGCTTGCGGCGCTGACAAAGGACGTCTTTTCCTGCCGCAGGCCGGCGGACGTGCTCGCCGCCGTCAACCGCTACAAGGACGACAGGGAAAAACACGGACAGATCATGGACCTGCTTGAGAGCGCGGTGCGCGACGTGCTGCTCGCTCAGGCGGGAAAAGAGCCGCTTGACGGCGGCTATGCGCAGGAGGCGCAGGCCTATGTGCGCGCGGTGCCGCTTTCGGGCGGCCTTGCGCTGCAGGAAACCATTACCCGCGCGCGGATGATGCTGGGGAGCAACGTGGCGTTTGCCTCGGCTTTTGAGTCCGTGCTGCTGAAAATATCGGAGGAATATACAAAGTGGCCATGGTAGTCAGGGTGCGCTTCAAGCGCACCAGCAAGCTGTACGATTTTGACCCCGCGGGGCTGGAGCTGCATACCGGCATGCACGTGGTGACCGAGACGGTGCGCGGCGTGGAGCTGGGCGAGTGCATGTCCGGCGTGATGGAGATTCCGGATGAGAACCTCGCCGCGCCGCTCAAGCCGATTATGCGCATCGCGACGGAGCAGGATATGCTGACCCAGAAGCGCAATGAGGAGAGCGAAAAGGAAGCGTTTGACATCGCCATCGAGCGCATCGCAGAGCATGAGCTGGAGATGAAGCTGGTTGACGTTGAGTATGCGTTTGACCATTCGAAGATCATCTTCTATTTCACCGCCAACGGCCGCGTGGATTTCCGCATGCTGGTCAAGAACCTGGCGAGCATCTTCAAGACGCGCATCGAGCTGCGCCAGATCGGCGTGCGCGACGAGGCGAAGATGCTCGGCGGCATCGGCCCCTGCGGCAGGCCCATCTGCTGCCGGACGTTTTTGAGCGACTTTACGCCCGTGTCCATCAAGATGGCCAAGGAGCAGAACCTGTCGCTCAACCCGACGAAGATTTCCGGCCTGTGCGACAGGCTGATGTGCTGCCTGAAGTACGAGCAGGATCAGTACGAGGCGACGCGCAAGCGCATGCCGCGCGTGGGCCGCGAGATCGTCACGCCGGACGGCGTGGGCACGATCAACGCCATCAACGTGCTGGAGGAGACGGTGCGCGTGCGCATTGCGGTCGGCGATACGTTTGAGCTGCGCGAGTATCCGATCGACGACTGCCGCAAGCCGGACGGGCAGGGCGGCGCGCCCGCGCAGGAGAAGCGCGAGAAGACGCCAAGAGCCGAGAAGCCCGCCAGGCCTGCGGACGACGAGGCGGAACTGGCGGCGGAGACGGCTGCAGACGGGGAACAGGAGGAGCGCGCGCAGGAGCAGACGCCCGAGATGAAGGACGAGCGTGCCGGGAAGCATGAACAGCCCGAGAGAAGGGAGCGCCCGGAGAGGAAGGAGCGTCCGCCGAGGGGCGAGCGCCCGCCGAAGGGGGAGCGCCCTGAAAGAGGGGAGCGCCCTGAAAGAGGGGAGCGCCCGCCGAAGGGAGAGCGCCCGCAGAAAGGGGAACGCCCTGAGAAGGGGGAGCGTCCGCAGAAGGGAGAGCGCCCGCAGAAGGGAGAGCGCCCTGAAAGAGGGGAGCGCCCGCAGAAGGGAGAGCGTCCTGAAAGAGGAGAGCGCCCGCAGAAGGGAGAGCGTCCTGAAAGAGGGGAGCGCCCGCAGAAGGGAGAGCGCCCTGAGAAGGGGGAGCGCCTGCAGAGAAGGGAACGTCCGCAGAAAGGCGAGCGCCCGCAGCGGGAGGAGCGTCCCGAAGGGGCGGAAAAGCCTGTAAAGCCGGTGGAAAAGAGCGTGCCGCCGCAGGCTGCGGACGATGTGCTGCAGATCATCGCGGATACCGGCGTACAGGATCTGCTGTGAGGAAAAGGGCGCCGGGGGAAGAAAAAATGTTTGACAAAACTAACATATAACCGCCTCTCCCGGAGCGCGAAAAATGATGGAAATTGACAAAAAGTCTTGCAATTTCAATCTTTCCATGCTAGAATAGACCCAGTTCAAACCCATAATAATTCGGAGGTGACTAGTAATGGCATACGTGATTAATGATGATTGCATCTCTTGCGGCGTTTGCGCCGGCAACTGCCCGGTCAGCGCGATCAGCGAGGGCGACGGCAAGTACGTGATCGACGCGGACACCTGCATCGACTGCGGCGCTTGCGCCGAGAACTGCCCGGTGGCGGCTCCGGTTCAGGGCTGATTCCTGCAAATGAAGAGTGTATCCGGCAACGGGTACACTTTTTTTGTGCCCATAGGAAACTGCGTAACCCCACCACCGCTGCGGCGGTTCCCCTGCCCGGCGCCTTTCAGGGGAGGCAGGGGCTGCTGACCAAACCAGGCGCCCCTGAATGGGGAGCTGACGCGAAGCGCCTGAAGGGTTATTCTGTGCCTGCATTCGCGGCCGAAGAAAGCAGGCCCGTTTGGGCAGGAAGCGTCTGTCGCTTTTGACGGATATGTGATATAATCGGGGTATGCAAAACACGGAAGGGATGTGAGCGCATGGGGAAGAAGAGACGCCGCAGGGGCGTGTCCTTCGGCACGGTGTTTATGCTGGCGTTTACCGCGGTTGTTGCGGCGCTGTGCGCTGCGTTCCTTTTCATGATTGTCGGCACGGACGTCTATGAGCGCACGGGCGAGTTCATCCGCCTGTTCTCGCAGGAGAACGCGTTTGACGCCGTGCCCGTCCTGCGCACTACGCCGACGCCGCGGCCCGTCATCACGTTCATCGAAGAGGATACGCCTGTGCCGAAGGCCGACGCCACGGCGACGCCTGTGCCCGCGCGCAGCACGATCCGCCTGGCTGTGGGCGGCACGGTGTATGTGCCAAGGGCTGTGCGCCAGGGCGCGCAGGAGAGAAACGCGTTTGACTTTATGCCCGCGTTCGAGGGGGTTTCCGGCGCGTTTTCGGGCGCGGATCTGGCGATTGCGACGCTGGAAGGGACGGCGGCGGACAGCCGGCAGGGATATGACAACTACAATGTGCCGCCGGAGCTGTTTGACGCGCTGCGCGCATGCGGCGTGGATCTGGTGTCGCTGGCGACGGAGCATGCGCTTGACAGCGGCTATGAAGGGCTGGATCTGACGCTCAGCGAGCTGACGGCGCGCGGCATGTCCAGCGCAGGCGTGAACAGAGAGGACGTCCGCGCGACGATGATGCGCATCGGCGGCATACAGGTGGCGGTGCTCGCCTATACCTACGGGCTGAGCGATGCGGGCAAAGCGAAAACGCAGAACGATGAGCGGGGCGTGATGCCCGGGCTTGACCTCAATGCGATGATCGCGGATGTGCGCCAGGCGCGCGTATCCGGCGCGAATCTGGTGATCGTGCTGCCGCACTGGGGCACGAAGAACAAGGCGGATACGGCGGATACCATCCGCCTGATGGCGCGCGAGCTGGCTCAGGCGGGCGCGGACGTGATCCTGGGCACGCATCCCAACGTCGTGCAGCAGACGCAGCGGCTGCGCGTGACGCGCTCGGACGGGCTTGAATACGAGGCGGTCGTCTGCTATTCGCTCGGCAGCCTGATGACCGACTCGCGGGCGGAGGAAAACACGGCGGGCATGATCGCGCAGCTTGACGTGACGTATGACCCCGTGACGAGGGAGACGACGCTGGGCAGGCTTGAATGCGTGCCGGTGTACGTGGCCCGCCAGCGCGAGGAGGGAAAGACCGTCTACCGCGCGGTGGACGCGCAGAACGAAGAGGAGCTTGAACGGCTTGAAAGCGGCGAGCGGCAGCGCGCGGAGGCGGCGGAGGCGGCTGTGCGCAGCGCGGCGCTGGGCCTTAGCCGGGTTGAGGAAGCGCTTGAGCAGCAGCGGCAGGAGACTGGCGTGCAGAGCGCAGGGGAAATCCATCAGGATCTTAATACGGTTTCAGGAGGACGCCAATGAGCGGAAAGAGAATTGCGGATTACGGCGTGCATGTGGGCAGCATGGAGCGCGGCAGGCTCAACAAGATCACGGATGTGCCGGGCGTGCTGGTCGGCCATGCGACCATCCGGGACGAGCGCCATCATACGGGCGTGACGGTGATCCTGCCGTGCGCGGACAATATGTTCAAAAGCAAGCTGACGGCTGCGTCGTATGTCTTAAACGGCTTTGGCAAGACGCAGGGGCTGGTGCAGGTGGACGAGCTGGGCACGCTGGAAACGCCCATCGCGCTGACCAACACGCTGAACGTCGGCAAGGTGCACGACGCGCTGGTGACGTACATGGCCCAGCGCTGCGCGCAGGACAGGGTGGAGATGCGCTCGATCAATCCGGTCGTGGGCGAATGCAACGACGCGTCACTCAGCGATATTGCGGACAGGCCGGTGACGCAGGCGCATGTGATGCAGGCGATTGAGAGCGCCTGCGAGGACTTTGAAGAGGGCTGCGTGGGCGCGGGCGCGGGCACGGTCTGCCACGATCTCAAGGGCGGCGTCGGCTCCGCCTCCCGCGTGATGACGATTGAAGGAAGGACGTATA
Organism: Clostridia bacterium; assembly: GCA_017412025.1. The sequence continues at coordinate 5,961 of JAFQOY010000249.1, forward strand.
CGCTGGGCGTGCTGGTGCAGAGCAACCACGGCTGCCTGCAGGAGCTGCACGTGCTCGAGCGTCCGCTGGGGCGCGAAATCATGAAAAAGCGCAGCGAAGCGCCCGAAGAGCAGCCGCAGGATCTGGGCTCGATCATGATGGTCGTGGCGACGGATCTGCCTGTCAGCGACAGGCAGCTGCGCAGGATCCTCAAGCGCTGCAGCGTGGGCCTTGCGCGCAATGGATCCTACTTCGGCCACGGCAGCGGCGATGTGATGATCGGCTTCACCACCGCCAACCGGATGCCCCACGGCGGCATGCACCGCGTGCTCACGCATCAGGTGGTGACGGAGCACACGCTGGAAATGGCGTTCCGCGCGGCGGCGGAGGCGACGCAGGAGGCCGTGCTCAATTCGCTGTGCGCGGCGGAGGCGGTCACATCGCCGATCAATGGAAAGACGTACGAATCGATCACGAAATATCTGTAATGGCAGGCTCCCTTCCGGACGACGGAGGGGAGCCTCAGACCGTCAACAAAGTATTGTTGACGGTCTGTCGCTGCAAGTCTGCTAACGCATACTTGCAGCGGATAAAACATCATTTTCTTGTACGCTGCGCGTACGGCCAGAAAATGATATAGGAAGCGGCTTGCAGCCGCT
>JAFQOY010000250.1 GCA_017412025.1 Clostridia bacterium
AAAATCCTCGCTGACCGAGAATTTCTCGCGGATCCTTGTGATATACACGTCCACAGCACGCAGGCTGGCGCTGGATTCTCCGCTCCAGAATTCATCCATCAGCTGCGCGCGGGAGAAGGTGTGCTTCGGATAGGAAAGAAGCTTGTAAAGAATGTTGAATTCGCGCACTGTCAGCGAAATCTCGACCCCTGCGACATACGCGCTCATTTCCTCCGCATCCAGAATCGTCTGCCCGATCACGAGCCGCTTTTCCGCCTCAATGCGCGCGCGGCGCAGCAGCGCCTCGATGCGCAGCAGCAGCTCATCCACATCGATTGGCTTGACCATGTAATCGTCGATGCCCGCGCGGAATCCCTTCTGCTTGGCCGCCAGATCGTCTCTGGCCGTCATCAGCAGAATCGGGATTTTCTTGTCAACGCTGCGCACGTGTGAAACAAGCTCAAATCCGTCCGTGCCCGGCATCATGATGTCCGAAACGATCACATCGACGCCGCCGGCGAAAAGCAGATCATACGCCTCCCTTGCATTCAGACAGCCATGCGCGGCATAGCCTGCAGATTTCAGGCTTGTGCATACAATCTGATTGAGCTTCACATCATCTTCCACGACAAGCACATGTACCATTGCGTTTCCTCCCAGCGATTCCGTCTTGTGAATGATATCAGACAGTATAGCAGAGAAATGTTAAGGAAGTGTTTCAGGCTTGACATTTGAAAAAAGCATCCTATACTGAATAGGAAAATGCTTTGCGAAATCATTCAGGAGGTTGCCTATGCCCGTCGTGCACAACACCCTTGAGCAGCTGAAGGCCTTCGCCCTTTCCTGTCTCTGTCCGCAGGAGGTAAAGACCAACCGAAACAGCGGACTGATCAAACTGATCGCCTGCCTTTGCATGGCTTTCGATCACTTCGGCAAGATGTGCTTTCCGCAGCAGTCCTGGATGCGTCTGGTCGGGCGGCTTGCATTTCCGCTGTTCGCCTACGGCATTTCCGTCGGCGTTATCCATACCAAGGATCCGATAGAATACCTCCGGCGCCTCGTTCTCCTTGCGCTCGTATCCCAGCCGCTGTATTCCCTGGGCCTTGCACACGAGAATGCGGCCATGTACGCCGTATCCTTCGCCGAGCATCCGCTTCGCGCCGCTTGGACCTTCTATATCAAGAGCTTTACGACGCCGAGCATCCTGATTACGCTCTGCGCTGCGCTCACCCTGCTGATCCTGCTGAGAAAAAAGCAATGGCTGCTTGCTTTCTTCGTCTATATTCTCCTCGAGCGCTTCGGCATGAACCTTGACTATGGCTTGTTCGGCATTCGTCTCATGCTTGTTTTCTATTTTCTTTGCGGGCATCCGCTTCTCTGCGCCTGCGCCGTCTTTGTTTTCATGATTCAGAATTCTGCCGGATACGGATACGTGTTTTTCGGTCAGGAGTTTTCCATGCGCATTTTTGCACTGCCTGCCGCGCTCTTTGCCTGCCTGCCGCTTCAATCCGGTTTCCGTGCGCCGCGCTGGCTTACCTATGGTTTCTATCCCGCGCACCTTCTTCTGCTCGCCCTGATTACAAAGCTTGGCTGATCCCCGCATGAAATCAGCCTCCGGTACGCATCATACCCGAAGAATGCTGCTTAGGGAGGCTTGTCATGCTGGTTGTGATGATCCACTCTGCCTATGGTCGTCTTGGCGCTGTGCTCAGCGCGCTGATTGTCGTACTGTCCATCCTCGGTCTGACCATGCACGGAGATTTTTATGCCTCAAGGCCAAGGCGGGATTTCTTTCGCTTCTATACCAATCTGAGCAATCTGATTGTGCTCCTGTACTTTGCGCTGATCGCTCCATACCTGTACGCGTCATCTCCGCTGCGCGTACTGATTCCCGCCGCAGAGTTTTCGGTGATGATGTGCATCATGCTTACCTTCTGCGTATTCCACTTCATGCTGTTCCCCTTTGTGCGCAGCCAGCTTCTGCGGATGCCGCGGACGGAGGGCTTCTGGATCGTATGCGCAGACAATCTGATTCTCCATTACCTTGTTCCGCTGCTCGTACTGGCATACTGGATTCTTTGTTCCCCGGGAAAATCGACCCTGACGCCTGCGCACGCACTGCACTGGACGATTATACCGCTTGCATATATTGTCTGTATCTTTGCAAGCGTCCGCTGCGGACACATCATCGCAGAAACCGGCACGCGATACCCGTATCCGTTTCTCAATGCGGATGATCTGGGTATCCGGCGTGTAATCGGCTCCTGCGCCTCTTTGTATGCGCTTTGCATTCTGGCAAGTCTTGCCGTTATCATGCTGCTGAAAACGCTTTTTGCGCTTTTAGGAAAGGGACATGCGCTTTTCCTGATCTGAACCCGTTTCACACCGTGCGGCAGATTTTTCGTTTTTTTGAAAAAAACAATTGACAAACCGGCACAGGTTGGATATAATACACTTCGTCGGAAAGATCCGGCCTTTGATTGGGGAATTGTGTAACGGCAGCACCTACGACTCTGACTCGTATCGTCTAGGTTCGAATCCTAGTTCCCCAGCCATACGCCTCCATGGTCAAGCGGTTAAGACGCTGCCCTCTCAAGGCAGAATCAGGGGTTCGATTCCCCTTGGAGGTGCCAAGACCCACGCAGAAATGCGTGGGTTTTCTATTTATATTATATGTGCCTCCATGGTCAAGCGGTTAAGACGCCTGCCCGATCAAGGCAGAATCAGGGGCTTACTTCC
>JAFQOY010000251.1 GCA_017412025.1 Clostridia bacterium
GCGGATAAAACATCATTTTCTTGTACGCTGCGCGTACGGCCAGAAAATGATATAGGAAGCGGCTTGCAGCCGCTCCTCGCACCGCGCATGTCGCTGCTGCGGATTTCATATGAAGGGGCTGCAGCCCCTTCATGCATCCCTAAAGTTTAAAACAGACTTTATTGATAATCTGAACTCTCCGTATGGAGGGCGGCCCTTAGACAATTTCTGGTTATGCGTGCGAACCGGAACGAAGGATCAGCCGTTCAAGCCGGGTGATCAGCTCCTGGCGGGTGAGGATGGTGCGGGCGGGGCGCGGAAACCGGGTGCGGGCTGGAAACCGCCTGCGCGGGCAAACGCTGCAGGTGTATAAAATGATATAGAATCAAAACGCGCATTCGCAATTGACACATATATCTGTATCGTCTATAATCGGTGGCACATCCCAATTCTTTCAACGGAGGATTGTTCATGCTCAGAAACAAGAATCTCCGCGAATTCGCCATCATCACAGCCGGTACCGTCATCATCGCGGCGGCGGTCTTTTTCTTCATGCTGCCCAGCCATGTATCCGTGGGCAGCGGCGCGGCGCTGGCGATGGTGCTCGCCAATTTCATTCCTCTGCCTGTATCGGCCATCACGCTGCTGCTCAACATCTTCCTGCTGATCATCGGCTTTCTGCTCATCGGGCCGGAATTCGGCGCGAAAACCGTCTACTGCGCCGTGCTGATGCCGCTCGTGATGAGCGTTTATGAGTTTGCCTTTCCGGATTTTCAGTCGATCACGCAGGATCCGCTGCTCGACGTCATCTGCTATATTCTGGTGGTGGGCATAGGGCTTGCGCTGCTGTTCCCGCGCAACGCCTCCTCCGGCGGGCTGGATATCGTGGCGAAGCTGATGAACAAATTTCTGGGGATGGAGCTCGGTCAGGCCATGTCCGTTTCCGGCATGCTGGTGGCGCTTTCCTCGGCCCTGTGCTACGACAAGAAGACCGTTGTGCTCAGCGTGCTGGGCACGTATTTCGGCGGCATGGTCGTCGATCATTTCATCTTCGGCATGAACATCAAGCGGCGCGTGTGCATCATCTCGCCAAAGCTTGAGGAGATCAAGCAGTTCATTCTGTATGAGCTGCACAGCGGCGCGACGATCAATCCCATCATCGGCGCATACAACAACAGACCCATTCAGGAGATCATCGCCATCGTGGACAAGCAGGAATACCGCCGCCTGATGGAGTACATGAAAAAGACCGATCCCAAGGCGTTTGTCACCGTGTATTCCGTCAGCCACATCATCTATCAGCCCAAGGAAAGGGGCTGACCCGTTTCAGCCCGTCAGGAAACCGTTCTCAACGGGATGGTTTCTTTTTTTGATGGCCTTTTGTGTTCGGAGGAGAAAAGCCGCTTTCGCTCAAGTCGTATGAAACCCTCATGAAGCACATGAAAGCAAAGATTGACCTTCACGGCGCAACGCCTCATGTACTCAGGCATACGTATTTGACCATGGCAGCCGGGGAGAATATCGACTCCAAGACGCTTCAAAGCATGGCAGGACATGCAGACCATCAGGTTACAATGAATGTCTATGTTCATCCAAAGATGGAGAACGTTGCAAAGGCAGGACAGATGATGGATGCATTGCTCGGCAGTTATGCAGAGGCAAGCTAAAATATACACCCACTCACAGAGGCATGGACGCATCTGGACGCTCTCCATGCCTCCATTTTTTATTGATGAGAGAAGAAAAAAGAGCATGCACAAGCGTCGGACTTTGGACGCAAATGGGCATGCATAAAAAAGAAAAGCCCCGATTTCCTTGAGAAATCAGGACTTTTTCGCAGTGGTGCTTACTGGACTCGAACCGTTGCCCTTCGGCCTGAAATCCGCCACAGGCGGCGGCCTTCGGGCAACCTCCATCGATGTGCATTCCCAATGATAGGGACACTGGTTTGATTCAAATAAAAACACCAAATGAAAAACCCGCTCTGACGAGCGGGTCTTCATTTAGTGGTGCTTACTGGACTCGAACCAGTGACCCCATCGATGTGAACGATGTGCTCTACCAACTGAGCCAAAGCACCGGGAACAAAATGTATTATAGCACTGGAAGTGGGGATTGTCAACCCTAAATTTGAAAAACTTTTTTTCATCAATCCGCCCTTGACTTTAGCACACTAACGTGCTACTATGTTGCTGTAATAAGACGACGAGGTGATCGATGATGAGTTTGCGCAGGGACAGGCAGACGGACGAGCTGTTCAGGTCGATCCTCACGCTGCAGAGCGTGGAGGAGTGCTATCAGTATTTTGACGATCTGTGTACGGTCAGGGAGGTGCACGATCTGGGGCAGCGGCTGGAGGTCGCGCGCAGGCTCAAAGACGGCGCGTCCTATCAGCAGGCGGTGGACGCGACCGGCGCAAGCACGGCGACCATCGGCCGGGTGAAGAAGTGCCTGGATTACGGCACCGGCGGATACAGGATGGTGATCGGCCGGATGGAAACGCTTGAAAAGCTTCAGCAGATGGGGGCGCTTGAGGAAGGAGAGACGGCGTGTGGGTAAGCTCAAGGCGGAAGAAAGGGTATCCATCGCGCTGAGGGAGCTGTATCAGCGCTGGGGATATCTGCCCGTAAAGGTCAGCAGGTTTGAGGAATACGACCTGTATATGCGCAACAAGAGCTTCCTTGAGAGCGAGCATGTGCTCGCCTTCAGCGATATGGACGGCAAGCTCATGGCGCTCAAGCCGGACGTGACCCTCTCCATCATCAAGAACAGCCGCGACGAGGCGGAGCCGCTCAAGGTCTGCTACGCAGAGACGGTGTACCGCGTGCCGCGCGGGGCGTACGGGTTTAAAGAGATCATGCAGACCGGGCTTGAGATGATCGGCGAGGTGGACGCCTATGCGATGGGCGAGGTGCTGATGCTGGCGGCAAAAAGCCTTGAGGCCATCAGCGGCGCCTGGGCGCTGGATGTTGCGGATCTGGGCGTGGTGTCCGGCATACTGGCGGAGGAAAACCTTGAGGACGCGCAGAAGGCGCAGCTGCTCTCGCTCATCGGTGAGAAGAACCTGCACGGCCTGCGGGCGCAGTGCGCGGCGCTCGGTATGGGCGACCGCACGGCGCAGCTCCTTGGCAATCTGGTGACGGTGTGCGGCCCGCTTCGCAGGACGCTTGAGCAGTATGAAGCGATGGAGCTTCCGCCCGCGTGCCGGCCTGCGCTTGGCGATCTTCGCGCCGTGGCGGATATGATGGAGGCATACGGAATCGGGAACATCAACCTTGATTTTTCTGTCGTCAACGATATGAATTACTACAACGGCCTGATCTTTGCCGGATTTGTCGACGGCATTCCCTCGGGCGTATTGTCCGGCGGACGCTATGATCTGCTGATGCGGCGCATGGGCAGGCGGAATCAGGCGATAGGCTTTGCGGTGTATCTGGATCAGATGGAGCGCCTGACGGACGAACGTACGGCGCACGACGTGGACGTGCTGATCACATACGGCGCGGAAACGGCGCTGGACGCTGTGATTGCCAGGGCGCAGGCGGCGCAGGCGCGGGGAGAGAGCGTGCGCGTGCAGCGTGCAGGCGGGACGACGATCCGCGCGCTGCGCAGGATCGACCTTTGACGGGAGGGAAGACGGATGATGAACGTGGCGCTGCCCAAGGGCAGACTGGGCGATAAGGCATATGCGCTGCTTGAAAAGGCCGGTTATCCCTGCCCGGCGATGAAGGAGGACAACCGGAAGCTGACGTTTGAAAACGAGGCGCTGGGGATCCGGTATTTCCTCGTCAAGCCGTCGGATGTGGCGGCCTATGTGGAGCGCGGCGCGGCGGATATCGGCATATGCGGCAGGGACATTCTGCTGGAGTATAAGCCGGACGTTTACGAGCTGCTGGATCTTCAGATGGGCCGATGCCGCATGTGCGTGGCCGGGCCGAAGGATTTCCGCGACGACCGCGCCCACACGCTGCGCGTGGCGACGAAATTTCCGGGCATTGCCAGGGCGTATTACAGCGCGCAGAGCCGGGAAATCGAGCTCATTCACCTCAACGGCTCCATCGAGCTGGCGCCGCTGGTCGGGCTGTCGGACGTCATCGTGGATATTGTGGAGACGGGCAAGACGCTTTACGAAAACGGCCTTGCGCCGCTAAGCGAGATCGAGCCGATCTCCGCGCGGCTGATTGCCAACAAGGCGAGCTATAAATTCAAGGGAGACGCGCTGCGCATGCTGCAGGGGCGCGTGGAAAGGGCGATGGAGCCATGAAGATTATCCGGTATGGCGAGGCGGGCGCGCTGCTGATGCGCAGCATGGAGACCGCCAGCGTGAGCGATACGGTGCGCGCGATCATTGAGGACGTTGCTCAGAAAGGCGACGAGGCGCTCAAGGCGTATGCCGAAAGGTTTGACGGGGCGAAGCTTGAAACCCTGGCGGTGACGGATGATGAAATGGACGCGGCGCTTGCGGAGATTCCCGGGGCGCTCCGCCGCGCGATGGAGAAGGCGGCGGAGAACATCCGCGCGTTCCACAGCGCGCAGGTGCGCGAGGGCTTCTGCATCAGAAGGCCGGACGGCACATACATGGGCCAGAAGGTGACGCCGATTGAAAAGGTGGGCCTGTACATTCCAGGCGGCACGGCGAGCTATCCCTCCACCGTGTTCATGAACGCGATTCCGGCGCAGATTGCCGGATGCAGCGAGATCGTGATGGTGTCCCCGCCGAACAGGGAAGGGAAGATCGCCGCGCCGATTCTTGCCGCAGCGAAGATGGCGGGCGTGACGCGGGTGTTCAAGGCCGGCGGCGCGCAGGCGGTCGCCGCGCTGGCATACGGCACGCAGTCGATCCCGAAGGTCGACAAGATTGTGGGCCCGGGCAATGCATACGTCGCCGAGGCGAAGCGGCAGGTCTTTGGCCGGGTGAACATCGACATGATCGCGGGGCCCAGCGAAATCCTCGTCATCGCGGACGGCACGTGCAATCCGGCGTACGTCGCGGCGGATCTTTTAAGCCAGGCCGAGCACGACGCGCTGGCCTGCGCCGTGCTGGTGACGGACAGCATGGCGCTGGCCGAGGCGGTATCCGATGAGGTGGAGCGCCAGCTTGCGCTGCTGCCGCGCGAGGAGATCGCAAGGAAAGCGATCGAGAAAAACAGCCAGATCATCGTGACGGACGACCTGCTCGCGGCGGTGGAGGCGGCCAATGCGCTTGCGCCGGAGCATCTGGAGCTGTGCATGGACGATCCGGAAAGGTATCTGCCCTATGTGCGCAATGCGGGCTCGGTCTTTATGGGCAAGTACTGTCCCGAGTCGCTGGGCGACTACATCGCCGGCCCGAACCACACGCTGCCGACCTCCGGCACGGCGCGGTTTTCAAGCCCGCTGAGCGTGGACGACTTCATCAAGAAGACGCAGTACACGTATTTCACGAAGGAAGCGCTGAGCGATCTGGCGGAGGATATCGCCGTATTCGCCCGCGCGGAGGGGCTGGAGGCGCACGCCCGCGCAGCGCTGATCCGGATGGAGTGATTGCGGAAGGCAGGGGCTTTGCGGATAAGGCTCCCTCCTGAGGGAGCTGTCTGCCAAAGGCAGACTGAGGGAGTGCCTGCGTCCCCTTTTCTTGAGGATAGACAGAGAGGATGAGTTTGATGGCAGGGTTCCTGCTTGAAAGGCATCAGAACCTGCCCGCCTATGTGCCGGGCGACCACATGGAGGGCGCAGGCGTGATCCGCCTGAACACGAACGAATCGCCGTACCCGCCCTCGCCCGGCGTGGCGCAGGCCATCGCCAAAGAGGTGAGCGGCCTTGGCTATTACAACGATCCGGACTGCGCGGCGCTGAGGCAGGCGCTTTCCGGGCTGTACGGCGTTGCGCCCTCGCAGGTGATTGCGACAAACGGATCGGACGAGCTGCTGTACTTTGCGTTCATCGCCTTCTGCGACGGGACGCATCCCATCGCGCTGCCGGACGTCACATACGGCTATTACGATCTGTTCGCCGCGGCGCACGGCATCCCGATGGAGAAGATTCCGCTTCGGGAGGACTTCACCATTGACTACCGCGATTATCTGGGGATTCACAAGACGATCGTGTTCCCCAACCCCAACGCGCCGACGGGCTATGCGCTTCCGCTGCGGCAGATTGAGGAGATTGCCAGAAGCAACCCGGAGAACGTGCTGATCGTCGATGAGGCGTACGTCGATTTCGGCGCGGAGACGGCATTGCCGCTGATAGAGAAGAACCCGAACCTGCTGATCGTGCGCACGTTTTCAAAGTCCCGCTCGATGGCGGGCGCGCGGCTTGGCTATGGCTTTGCGCAGGACGGGCTGATCGCAGAGATCGAAAAAATCCGAAACGCCGTGAACCTGTACAGCGTCAACCGGATGACGCAGGCGGCGGGCGTGGCGGCGATTGAGGAAAACGGCTATTACATGGACAACTGCCGCAGGGTGATGGAGGCAAGGGCATACACGACGCGGATGCTGCGCGAGCAGGGCTTTGAGGTGCTCGATTCGCTGGGCAATTTCGTCTTTGCCAGGCCGCGCGGCATGGGCGCGGCGGCGCTCAAGGAGCAGCTTGCGCAGCGCGGCATACTCGTCCGGCACTGGGATGCGCCGCGGGTCAGGGATTACCTTCGCATCAGCATCGGCACAATGCAGCAGATGCAGGCGCTGGATGCGGCGATTGAGATGATATTCGGGAGGGCGTAAGGATGCGCAGGGCAGAAATCAACCGAAAGACGACGGAGACGGACATTGCGCTGACGCTTGCCGTGGACGGCACGGGCAGGGGAGAGATTCAGACGGGCGTGGGTTTTCTTGACCATATGCTCACGCTCTTTGCCCGGCACGGCAGGTTTGACCTTCATGTGACGTGCAAAGGCGATACCTTTGTGGACGATCACCACAGCGTGGAGGACGTCGGCATCGCGCTGGGCGCGGCGTTTGCGATCGCCCTGGGCGACAAGCGCGGCGTGCGCCGCTACGGCAGCATGCTGCTGCCGATGGACGAGGCGCTGGTGCTCTGCGCGGTGGATCTGTCCGGGCGCGGCTGCCTGCGTATGACGGCGGATATCCCCAGCGAAAAGATCGGCACGTTTGACACGGAGCTGGTGGAGGAGTTCTTCCTCGCGTTCACGCGCTCCTGCGGCGCGGCGCTGCACATCCGCCAGATGGACGGGACAAACAGCCATCACATCGTGGAGGCCATGTTCAAGGCGTTCGGCCGCGCGATGCGCGAGGCGGTATCCTATGACGAGGCGGCGAGGGACGAGATTCCCTCCACCAAGGGAGTGCTTGTATGATTGCGATCATCGATTACGGCGTGGGCAATCTGTTTTCCCTGAGAAGTTCCTTGGCGATGATCGGCGCTCAGGCGGTCGTGACCGGCGAAAGGGAGACCATCCGCGCGGCGGACAGGCTGATCCTGCCGGGCGTGGGCGCGTTTGAGGATGCGCGGCGCAAGCTGGCCGCAGGCGGGCTTGACGTCCTCATCAGGAAGGAGGCCGCCAGCGGCAAGCCGCTGATGGGCATATGCCTTGGCATGCAGATGCTCTTTGAAAAAAGCTTTGAGTACGGCGAGCATGAAGGGCTGGGGCTGATCGGCGGCGTTGTGGAGCCGATGAAGCCGAAGCTGCCGCCGGATCTGAAGATCCCCCACATCGGCTGGAACGCGCTGCACATGACGCGCAGCCATCCGCTGATGAAGAACGCAGAAGAGGGCGACTGCGTGTACTTTGTGCACAGCTTTTCCGCCGTCGGCTGCGGCGAGGCGGTCGTCGCGACGACGGAATACGGCATGGACGTGACCGCCGCCGTGGCAAAGGGCAACGTGATGGGCTGCCAGTTTCACCCCGAAAAGAGCGGAGCGGTGGGGCTTGGCATCCTGAAGGCATTCTGTGAGGTGTGAGTATGGAGCTGTTTCCTGCAATTGATCTCTTTGGCGGAAAGGCTGTGCGCCTTTTGCACGGCGATTATCAGAAGATGACGGTATACAGCGATCATCCGCTTTTAGTCGCGGAGGACTTTGCAGCCTGCGGCGCGCAGAACATCCACATGGTCGACCTGGAGGGCGCGAAGGAAGGCACGACGCCCAACCTGCACATCGTGGAATCTGTCGCCAAAGCCGGACAACTCAAGGTCGAGGTCGGCGGCGGCATCCGCAGCGAAGAGACGGTCGCGCGCTATATCGATGCGGGCGTCTCGCGCGTGATCCTCGGTACGGCGGCGGTGACGGATCCGGAGCTGCTTGCCTCGCTGGTCAGCCGGTATGGGGATAAGATCGCCGTGAGCGTGGACGTCAAGGACGGCTTTGTCGCCATCCGCGGCTGGACGCAGGCGAGCAGCCTGACGGCGGAGACGATGTGCCAAAGGCTGGTGGAGACGGGCGTTAAGACGGTCATCTGCACGGACGTCAGCCGCGACGGCGCGATGCGCGGCACGAACAGGGAGCTGTACCGGCGGCTGAATGAGGCGTATGAGCTTGACTTCATCGCCTCGGGCGGCGTGTCGACGCTGGAGGACGTTATAGCGCTTTCACAGATGAAGCTGTACGGCGCGATCATCGGCAAGGCGTATTACACCGGCGCAATCGACCTGCGCAGGGCAATTGAGGTGACGAAATGATTACCAAGAGGATCATTCCCTGCCTGGACGTGAGAAACGGGCGCGTGGTCAAGGGCGTGAACTTTGCCGGGCTTTCCGACGTAAGCGACCCCGTGGAGCTGGGCCGGTACTACAGCGAAAGCGGCGCGGATGAGCTGGTGTTTTACGACATCACGGCCTCCAGCGAGGGCAGAAAGCTCTTTACCGACGTACTCACGCGCGTGGCGCAGACGATCTTCATCCCGCTGACCGTGGGCGGCGGCATCAACACGCTTGAGGACTTTGAGCGCGTGCTGGCCTGCGGCGCGGACAAGGTGAGCGTCAATTCCGGCGCGATCAAGAATCCCCGGCTCATCGGGGATGCGGCCAGGCGCTATGGCGACCAGTGTGTGGTGCTCTCCGTGGACGCAAAGCGCGTGGACGGGACGTATCACGTCTTTGCCAGGGGCGGCCGCGAGGACACGGGCATGGAGCTGCTCCCGTGGGTCGGGCGCTGCGTGTCCATGGGCGCGGGCGAGATTGTGCTCAACTCCATCGACACCGACGGCGTGAAGAAGGGCTTTGACCTTGAGATGCTGGACGCGGTGTGCAGCGTCGCGCATGTGCCGGTGATCGCCTCGGGCGGCGCGGGCTGCGCGCAGGATTTTGTGACGCTGTTTAAGACCCTGCCCGCCGTGGACGCGGGGCTCGCCGCGTCGATCTTCCACTTTGGCGAGGTGAAGATCCGCGACCTCAAGGACGAGCTGGCGGCAAACGGAATCAACGTCAGGCGAATATGAAGGGCCTGACCAAAGGACGGAGGAATACCATGATCGATATTGCATCTTTGAAGTTTGACGAGCGCGGCCTGATTCCGGCGATCGTCGTGGATACGCAGACGAAGGACGTGCTGACGCTCGCGTACATGAACGAGGAATCCCTGCGCATTTCGATGGAGAAGGGACTGACGTGCTTCTTCTCGCGCAGCCGCCAGAAGCTATGGCTCAAGGGCGAGACCAGCGGCAACGTGCAGCACATCGTCTCCATCACCGCGGACTGCGACCGCGACGCGCTGGTGGTGGAGGTGCGCAAGGAAGGGCCTGCCTGCCACCTGGGCACGGACTCATGCTTCACCGCTCCGGTTTACGAGGGAGAGGAGCCGCCTGCGTTCCAGTACGGCGACCTGATGCAGATGCTCAGGGGAAGGAAGGAGACCCCGAAGGAAGGCTCCTACACGACGTACCTGTTTGAAAAGGGCATAGACAAGATGCTCAAGAAGATCGGCGAGGAGACGACGGAGGTGATTATCTCCGCCAAGGACGGCGACAGGGCGAACACCATTTACGAAATCGGCGATCTGATGTATCATGTGATGGTGCTGATGATCGAGATGGGCGTCAGCCTGGAGGACGTTAAAAAGGAAATGGCCTCCCGTCATGTGATCGACAGGAAGGTCAAGCAGGAGAAGATGATCAAGTGATTACCCAGAATCTGCACATGCATTCCACATGGGACGACGGCAGAAATACCGTGGAGGAGATGATCCTCGCCAGCCGCGCGGCGGGGCTTTCCTCCGTGGGCGTGAGCGTGCACAGCCCGCTGCCCTACGGCACGGACTGGGCCTGCCCGGAAAACCGGCTTGATGCATATATCGCCGAGGTGCGCATGCTGAAGGAAAAATACGCGGGCGTGATCGACGTGTATCTGGGCGTGGAGTGGGATGCGGAGTCGGAAACCGACCTTACGCCCTACGATTACGCGATCGGCTCGGTGCACCATGTGCCTGTGAGGCGCACGCCGCCGGCAAACTTTCCGCCGGAGCTCGCGGCGATGTACGCCGTCGATTATCCGACGGTGGACGATACCGCGGACGCGACGGCGCGGCTGCTTGGTGCGTACTTCGGCGGCGATACGGATGCGCTGGCGCAGGCATACTTTGCGCAGTACAAAAAGATCGAAGCGCAGCCGAAGGCGCAGATCGTGGGGCACTTCGATCTGCTGACCAAGTTTGACGAGGAGCGCGGCTTCTTCAGGCACAAGAGCGCCGCGTACATGCGCGCCGCGCTTGAGGCGATGGCGCCGCTGGCGGCGCAGGGGCGCATCTTTGAGGTGAACACCGGCGCGATGAGCCGGGGGCACCGCAGCGAGCCGTATCCATCGCGCGAGCTGCTGTGCGCGCTTGCCGGGATGGGCGGAAGGGTGACGGTCAGCGCGGATGCGCACCATGTGTCCGGCGTCGCCTGCGCGTTTGACCTCGCGGAGCGGATCATCCGGGAATGCGGGTTTAAAGAGATCTGGGTGCTGACGAAGGATGGGTTTGCGCCGAGGGAGCTGTGAGAAAAAGGGCAGCCGCCTGCGGGCAGGACCTCATCCGTCCCGCCTCTGGCGATCCACCTTCCCAAAGGGAAGGCTCAGTATGCGGGAAATCCCATCATGAGTTTCAAAGGAATAAATCAAATAGCAAGCGGGCCGGATTCGCGCTGAATCCGGCCCGCATTCTGTATTCGGTTAAAAAGGAATTATTCGTCGGCAAGGCGCTCGACCATCGCGGCCAGCGCGTCGACGGAGTTGAAGTTCGCCGGGACGATCTCGGTCGCCGGGATGGAGATGTCGAATTCGTCGTTGAGCGCGCCGATGAGCTGGATGATGTCAAGGGAAGAGAGCACGCCGTCGTCGATGAGGGTGGTGCAGGTGTCGAGGTCGTCGCAGTCGACGATTTCAGAGAGGATGTCGATGATCTGGTCTTTCATGGTGATGTCTCCTTTATGTTGTAGTGTGTAGGTGCTTTATTACGCCTGCGGGCGGGATCTGTGCTTTGGCCGGGGCGCCCCTGAAAGGGGAGCTGGCGCTGAAAGCGCCTGAGGGGTTGAAGCGCGCTTATTTCACATTCCCCTGATTGATCGCGGAGGAATGAATGGTATCGCGCACAAGCCGCGCGCCGCATTCATCCGCGATGACGATGCGCGGCATATTGCGGCTCAGGAACAGCGCGGGGCCTTCGGTGACGGAGTATGCGCCGATGTTGTGGAAGGCGAGCACGTCGCCCTGCGCAAGGCCGGAAAGCGGGAGCTTGCGCACCAGCACGTCCGCCGTCGTGCACAGGCTGCCGCACAGCGACCAGTCCGCCTCGGTATCGTCCGTATGCTGCGGGCCTTCGATATGGGTGATCAGCGGAACGCGCATGCCCATCATGCCGCCGAGGTAGTTGACATGGTGCATGCCGCCGTCAAGGATCGCGAAGTTCGCGCCGCAATTGGTCTTGGTATCGACGACAGAGGTGAGATAGTGCCCGCATTCGGAGGCGAAGAAGCGGCCCATTTCAATCGTCAGCTCGCAGCGCTCAGAAAGCGCCTGAAGATCCGGCGCGAGGGCGCGGATGGGCGCGAGGGTGTCGCTGTGATCCTCGTGATCAAAGTAGGGGAAGTAGAGGCCGGGGCCGTATTCCAGCTTTTCGCATACGAAGCCGTATTCGCTGTGCAGCCTGTCCATGAACGCGCCGAGCAAGGCGAGCTCCCTGCGCTGGTCCTTGTCAAGCTTCGCGCGCTGGGTGCCGGAGAAGTAGTGGATGCCCTCAAAGCGCAGGAACGGATAATCCGCGCGGTTGCGGATGGCGGCGAGCAGGTCGCTTTCGTCCATGCCGAACTGCGTGCCCGCCGTCAGGCGCAGCAGCACGGGATAGACGCGGCCGCGCTTTTCGGCCTCCTGATGGAGCAGGCGGATGTGCAGCGGGGATTCGGCGGTGAAGCGGATCACGCCTGCGTCCATCGCGTGCGCGATATCCGCCGCGGTCTTGTTCACGCCGGAAAACAGGATGGCGCTGCAGTCGACGCCCAGAGCCTCGCAGATTTCCAGCTCGCCCGGGCTGCAGACCTCAAGCAGCTCCACCAGCGCCTGCATCGCAGGGATGAGGAAGGGATTGGCCTTGATCGAATAGCACAGGTGCACGCTTGATCCGACGATCTCCTTCACGGCGCGCATGCGCGCTGCAAGCGCCTGCGTGTCAAAGACGAAGGACGGCGTGCCAAACTGCTGCGCGAGGGCGCGAAGCGTATGCTTATCCACGGCGTGCTCCTTTCTTTGAGGCGACGTACAGCTCCATCAGCGCATTGCGGTCGATCTTGCCGTTCTTGGTCATCGGCATCGCTTCGACGCTCATGAAGATGTTGGGGATCATGTAATCGGGCAGGGAGACGTGCAGCGCGGCGGTGATGGCCGCCTTGTCGGCCTCGCCGCAGGTGAAGGCGAGGATCTTTCCCCGCTCATGCAGATAGATGCAGCAGGCGCGGGACACGCCGTCAACAGCCATCATCGCATTTTCAATTTCGCCCAGCTCGATGCGGTGGCCCATGTGCTTGATCTGGAAGTCCTTGCGGGAGACGTAGACCATCTGTCCGTCCTCCTCAAGGCGCACGAGGTCGCCCGTGCGGTAGATGGTCTCCATATGGGTTTTGTTGAGCGGATTCTGCATGAACGCGGCCTTCGTGCGCTCCTCGTCGCCGAAATAGCCAAGCGCGACGGCGGTGCCGCTGACGCACAGCTCGCCCACGCCGCCGGGCGCAACCTCGCGGTCGTTTTCGTCGAGCAGCAGGAGGCGCTCATTGGGGAAGGGCACGCCGATGGGCAGCACTTCGCCGACCTGATATTCCCGGTCGACGATGTAGTAGGTGCAGTTGCAGGTGATTTCCGTCGGGCCGTACAGGTTGACGTACATGGCGTCCGGCAAATACTTCTTCAGCTTGTTCAGGTGCTTGATGGGCATGACCTCGCCGGAGAACATGATCGCGCGGATGGCGTCCGGGGTCTTATAATCCAGCGCGTTCATCGTGGTGACGAAGCACAGCGCGCTGACCGCCCAGACGAGCACGGTCGCCTTCGTCTGGCACAGATAGTCCATCAGCTTCGTCGGCTGGGTGAAGTAGGCTGTGGGCACGATGGCGACGGCGGCGCCGGTGAAGAGGCCGGAGTAGATGTCCTTGACGGAAACGTCAAAGTCAAACGGCGCCTGATTGGCGAGCACGTCGCGCTCTGTGATGGCGAAGATCTCGGTAAAGCAGGGGATGAAATCGGTCACGTTGCGGTGGCAGATGATCACGCCCTTGGGCGTACCGGTGGAGCCGGAGGTGAAATTGACGTAGAGCGGATCGATGTCAAGCATCTGCCGTCTGACGCGCGTGAGCAGCGCATCGTCGGCTTCGCTCTGCAGCAGATCTTCAAGCAGCAGGATCTCGCACGACACGCCCATATCGCAGAGCGCCTGCGCATGCGCCCTGTCGCTGACGACAACGGGGGAGGCAAGCGTATCGAGGATCGCGTGGATGCGCGCGGCGGGATGGCGCAGATTCAGCTGGGAATATGCGCAGCCGGCATACACCGCGCCCATGAAGCCGCACACGGCGGACACGCTCTTGTCAAGATAAAAGCCGACGGTCGTGCGCGGGGACACGCGCGCGGCCAGCGCGGAGCCGACGGCGCGGGAAAGACGCACCAGCTGCGAAAAGGTGATGCAGCCGTCCGGATCGATAAACGCGGTCTTGTCCGGGTGCTTTGCGGCGGTCTCCTCCAGATAATCGAGAATCAGGTATTTCATAAAGCTCTCCTGATATATACAAAAATAGGGCAGAGCATGACTGCCTACCCTATATTATACTTTACTTTTCAGGCAAGATCAAGGGAGGATTACGCATCGGGAATGGAAAGGTCGAACCAGTGCTCCTCGGCGTTTTCCTGTCCCAGCAGGCGGGCGTAGACGCGCAGGGTCTTGCCGTCGAGCGCGCCCTTTTCGCAGGCATAGCACAGATCCACGCCGTAATCCTGCAGCAGCGTTTCGCTGCCGTCCTCTTCCCGCAGCACGAATCTGAACTCCGGCGAGAGGTGGTTGGGGTGGTTGGAGTTGGCCATGAATACGTCATGATCGGCAGCAAGCGCCTCCACATGATGCTGATACTGCCGCCAGCCCGGGTTCCACGCGCCGCCGGGATATTTCTCTACCCAGGCGTTGGTGATGAAGTCGATATGGGCCAGATACGCCGCATTGTCCTCATAGAACAGATGGCTCACGTCCTCGCCGGCGAGATGGGCGTTGAAGACGCGGGCAAACGCACGGGTGAATAGATCCGCGCCCTCGCCGACCATGTGATACAGGTCGTAATAGTAATCGTCAAGGCGCGGCATCAGCTCCGGTTTGGCGAGCGTGAAGTCGTAGCAGGGGACGCCAAGCTCTTTGCACAGCGCGCGCAGGCTCTCGTTATAGTCAAGGAAGCCGGGCTCGGCCAGGGCGTGCGCGGTGTGGTTGGGGAAGATGACGACCATGAGCTTTGAGCCGGAAGATTCCACCAGCTGCTTGTAGAGCCTGATCTGTTCCACAGAACCGGGATAGAGCGCATAGCGATAGCCCGTGAACTCGCGGAAGACGGAATTGCGGACAAGATCATCCGCGCGCGCGTCGGTCTCATGGCGCAGGAAGCCGCCTCCGGCGTAGGATACGGTGGGATCGAGCGTAGGCCTGAGCAGTTCGTACGTCTTTTCCGGTAAGTGCCGCAGGCCGATCGTCTTGACGACGTCGCGCAGCGACTGCGCGCCAAACCGGCGGAACATGAACAGGCGATCCAGATAATAGCCGTCCTCATCGCACAGGCGCAGATAGTAATCGAGCCTGTTGGCGGGAGAGGTCAGGAAGGGCATGAGCTTGTACTGCGCCTCCGTGCTCTCGCGCACGGTGATGAAGTTGTAGGGCTCGGCGACCATGACTGTCCATTCGGGCGAATGGGTGAGATAGAGCTCCTTCGTCACGGCGATGGTCGCGGGCATCGACGCGCTGGGGATGGCGACGTCAAACGCGGTCATGCCGGTCTCTTCGCTGATGATATCGACGTTGAAATGGTCGCGCACGATGGAGGAGCCCACAAACGCCAGCTCGATATCGTCACGGCTCTGCATCTCCTTCATGGTCAGGGCGACGAACGTGTCCGTCTGAATCAGATACAGATTGGAAAGACACACGAGCAGCGCAAAGCCCAGCATGAACAGCGCAAGCATCAGCGCGCCGCGGATATGTTTTTTCACAGAATGCCTCCGGTGTCAGGAATGGGTCAGAAGTTGGCGTACATGAAGCCCGTCTGGGCGGCGCTGTCGCCGACGAAGGCGGCGAGCACGAAGAGCATGAACGCATAGAGGACGGCGACGCGCAGGGGAAGCGGCAGGGCGAGCACGCGCTCGCGGATCCTGACGCCGCGCTCCTGCAGGACGGAAACCGCGATCAGGATCGCCGTGGCAAGGGCGAGCAGGGCGAAATCCGACGGGGACAAGCCCAGCGCAAGCAGCGTACCGTCCGTCAGCTGGGAAAACGCGGGCGCAAAGAGCGTGCGCCCCATCATCCGCAGGGCGTCCGCCGCGTGCGCGCTGCGGTCAAAATACCAGCCGATGTTGACGATGGCAAACGTGCGCAGGACGCGGAAGACGTAGAACGCGCGGGTGCGGACGATCGGGCCGAGGCGCTCGTTTGCGCGCTTGTACGCGGGTTCCAGCAGCGCGCTCATGGCGAGGATGAGGCCGTTGTAAAGGCCCCAGAAGATGTAATTGGAGGAAGCGCCGTGCCACACGCCCACCAGCAGGAAGACCACGATGTTGCCCAGCGCCGCCGGCAGCGCGCGCGCAAACTCCGCGCCAAAGCGCGCCTTGGCGGCCCTGGAAAGCCGGGTCACGGGCTTTGTCAGCGCGAAGGGATAGAACACGTAATCGCGCATCCAGCTGCCCAGGGAGATATGCCATCTGCGCCAGAAATCGCCCAGAGAGACCGCAAAGTACGGGCGCTTGAAGTTGGGCGCGAGGCGGATGCCGAAGAGCTCCGCGATGCCGGCGACCAGATCGATGCCGCCGGAGAAGTCGCAGTACTGCTGCAGCGAATAAAACAGCACGCCCAGCACGATGACCGCGCCGCCGTATTCGCCGTAGTTGGCGAACACTTCATTCACCAGCGGCAGCGCGCGGTCGGCGATGACCTTCTTTTTGAAGAAGCCCCAGAGCATCAGCAGCGCGCCGCGCTCAATCGCCCCAAGGTCAAAGCGGCGCGGCTCCTTCAGCTGCGCGCCCAGCTGGTCGTAGCGGCCGATCGGGCCCTGAATCAGCTGGGGGAAGAAGGAGACGAAGAGCGCGAAGCGGAACGGATTTTTTTCCGCCGGGTATTTGCCATTGGATACGTCGATGAGATAGCCCATCGACTGGAAGGTGTAAAACGAGATGCCCAGCGGCAGGATGAGATGAAGCGCCGGCCGTCCCACGGCAGCGAGCACGGGGGATGTGTACTTGAGCAGGGCGAGCACGCCGAAATTGAGCAGCAGCACGCCCCAGAACAGCACGCGCTGGCGGCTTTTCGCCCGCGCCTTGAGCGCTTTTTTGTCTGCCGCGTCGAGTTCGGCCTTTCGCGCCTTCAGCTCCGCCTTCGTTTTGTCGCCGATGCGGCCGATCGCAAGCGCGCCGCACCAGGTGGAAAGCGTGGTCAGCAGGATAAACGGCAGGGCGCGCGCGCCGCAGTAGGCGTAATACGCATAGCTGGTAAGGAGGAGCAGCGCCCAGCGGAAGCGGAGCGGACAGATATAATACAAAAGCGCGCACAGGAAGCTGAACGCGATGAGCATAAACAGCGACATGCAGAACCTCTTTATGGAATGTCGGAATGTAAGATGTCAGATGATGGAAAAAATGAGCGTACGGCTCAAAAACCAACAGGGATGAAGATAGCAGAAAATGCGTCCGGTGTCAAGACGAAAGCGCACGTTTTGACGGCACAGCAATACATATTATATTATAGCATAATGGGAAAGGGCGGACAACAAAAAAACACATGCGCGGGGCATGTGTTTAAAGAACGACTTTGTTAATGCGTGTTTGAGATAAACTAAGATAATGAGAGAACATACTAAAGCCATTGCCTGCTTTACGATAATGCAAAGTTGAGATTATTCTTTATGCTCATAAAACGTAAGGATGTCTTCCTTGTTCAGTCCATGGAGTGCATTCTCGCCAATCCAATGTCCAGTAATGCCATTCTTCAAGTCGTTATGCAAGTCTCGTACTTCACCATCACGTATACGAACGTCTATTTTTATATCAGTTGTGATGTTTTCTATTTGTTCCATTGCAGTATCGCTGATATCTGAAAAGCCATAAAAGCCTACCCGCATTAACTCGGGAAGCTCTTCTAGAAAAGATACATCGTTGATTGGAACACAGTAGTGCTCAATCTGATAGGTTTCATTATTTACAACTCTTTGAAAATAACCGCATAATGAAAGCGAACGAAGCTTATTACATCTTGCAATTACAGAAGTGTCTCGTGCAGAAAACATGCTTATGTTGAGAGATTTGAGATTGTCAATTTCTGCCAGAGGAGAATAATCAGTAATGAAGTTATTTGCTTGTAACTGCAGATCTGAAAGATTCTTCATGTTACTCAATGCTGAGATGTCTCGAAGATCGTTACCTTGCAAAGACAAAGAAGTAATAGGTAACTCTCCTATTTCAATGGGAACCTCTTTAAGTCCGCAATTGTGTATATCAACAACGTCAAGATTGGGAAAATACTTCAGTACGGAAATGTACTCTAAAGCTACTTCTGTTGAAGCATCACTCAATCTAAAAGATCTGATTTTCTCTACATCCTGATATAGTATTGTTTTTTTCTTGCTCCCTCCGATGATTTTTCGCATTAATGCTTCCGTTCTTTCGTCAGGAAAACTGTAAGGTGTATCCCAGGAGTGAGACTGATCAGAACTCCAACCGATAAGGCGCTCTTTTTGTCCGTCAGCATGTTGCCATACATCATCAGCAGAAGCGACAGAAAACATAAAACAAAGCAACCACATGCCTAGTATATGAATTATACATTTGCCTTTCATTTGGATACCTCCTTATACTCCAAATACTTACTATTTACGTATCCTCGCTGGTTATTATACTCAACAAATGCCCAATCGCCTTCTTCGATTATGGCAATCGTATCGCCTGAAGGAATAGGCATAATTCGGGAGCTTTCACCACTTGGCCCGCTACGCATCATTAGTGGACAAAATCTGGTTGCAACAATAGCAATATGATAACCATCTTCTGTTGCCGCAGTCACAAATTTATCCAGTAAATCAGTATTGGGTACAGCAGAGAGAATAGAAGTATCATTTAACCTGAACGTTTGAGAAGCATAACGATAATCGGCGGTTTGAATCAAATGAAGTGCACCGTCGTGCAATGTGATTGCGCTATAACTTCCCTTCAAAGGCTCATTAAATAGATCATAGTCGTTTGATATAATCCAACGGTAAGAACCTGAACGCCAGGCGTT
Source organism: Clostridia bacterium (assembly GCA_017412025.1). The sequence goes on from JAFQOY010000251.1 coordinate 18,889, forward strand.
CATTGGATGTTCTAACGATTTTTTAGATAACGACAACGAATACCTTAATGAAACACCAACATAACCAACTGCTTTTTCAAATTGCAAAAGGTATTCTTCGTCTGTCATTATTGTCGTATCAAATTGAAACTCTTTTGGCAGTGGCAGATACTGATAGTGAAGAATTTCGGTATAGAACCCATTTTCGTCTTGAAATAGGAATTCAGTAATAATACCGTTTTTGTAAACAGTTTCCTGTAGTTGCATCTGCTTATCCGGAACATCATATATGTCAATTACGTCAATAACATAGCGTCCTTCGGCAACAGGGACAGTTATGATTTTATCATTTATACTTGCTTGATTGCTAATTGGCGTAAAGATACGTATTCCAGCTATGTTGCCATAAACACTACTGCTATCGGATGCATAAGCATAACGCATAAATACAGACAAATATAGAAGCAATGCAAATAAGAAATTCTGCTTTAGCTTTAGGTTGGTATTCATGTAAAAAACACTCCTATCTGTATTTGTATTTCAAGAAATAATGGTAAACTTCAATTAAAAGACGAAAGCGATTTATTTTCAATTATAATCTCGAAAAGACTCTAATGTCAATAGAAAAGGAGGGGTATTCTTTGTCGGAACAGCGATAGAAAATGCAAAAACAGCGTAGGCTCAGTGAATCTCTTTAAAGGTAAATACATTATTATATTAGAAATGATTGTATTTGAGGACCAAGCTATAAGAGGGGAAGAGATTTGTTGTCAGAGCATCTTCATGCCGTTGACATACTTTGTCTCTACGCGATCAATTGGCGATGGACGTGGTTTGATGCAAAGCTAGGAGAGTGTGATTTTTTCCATCAGCGCAGTGAGACTGAGGGAAACGGCGGCAGCAAATGCTGCCTGTGATTGGAATCCTTCACCTTTTTACTGATACTACGAATGCATACAGTATATATGGTGACTTACAGCACCTTCACGCCGTCGACGTACTTGGCCTCAACGCGCGCTTTCCCCAGATACGCGCAGCGCTCGATGCGCTCGGCGGGGGAGAAGGCGCGCAGGCCGGTCAGCGCGCTGTCGTCGATGACGACGGCGTCAAAGGCGTAGCCCTTTTCAAACAGGCCGACCTTGCCGAAGAACCGTCCGCCGCCGGCGGTGGCCATGTAAAGCGCCTCGGGCATGGTCAGCGGTTTTTCGCTGTCGTCGACATAGCGCCAGCGCAGCTTGCTCACCTGCACGGCGCTGGCTATCACGGTAAGCAGGTCGAGCGTGTGGCCGCCGGCCACGTCGCTGCCCAGGCCGATTGCATAGCCGCCGCGCAGATAGCGCGCGGCGGGCGCGACGCCGGCGATGACGTTTTCGTTGCTGGTGGGGCAGTGCGCGATGAACACGCCGCCATCCTTCATCATGCGGTCCTCCTCCTCGGGGCAGTAGATGCAGTGCGCCATGATGGTTTTGCACCTGCCGCCGAACAGGCCGTATCGCGCGTAGGTATCCGCATAGTTTTTTGCGTCCGGGCACAGCGCCTTCACCCATTCGATTTCCGAGCGGTTTTCGCTCAGGTGGCTCTGCATCGGCACGCCGTATTCGCGGGCGAGCGCGCCGATTTTTTCCATATAGGCGTCCGTCACGCTGGGCGTGAAGCGCGGGGTGAGGATGGGGAAGACGCGCGCAAAGCCCGCTTCTCTGCAGGCTTCAAGCCAGCGGCGCGTTTCGCGCTCGCCGTTTTCAGGCGTTTTTTCGCTGTAGTGGTCGGGGCAGTTGCGGTCCATGTTCAGCTTGCCCACGTATGCGCCGAGGCCGGCCGCATCCAGCTGGCGCATCAGCTCCAGCGTCGCGTCGGTATGGATGGTGGCAAAAATCGCCGCGCGCGTGGTGGCGGTGTGCAGGAGATCGCGCACAAACGCGCCGTAGTACGCCCGGGCATGCGCCATGTCCTGATAGCGGCTCTCCTCGGGATAGGTGTAGTTGTCCAGCCAGTCAAGCAGCTCCAGATCCATCGCCGTGCCGCAGTAGCTGTACTGCGGCGCATGCAGGTGCAGGTCGCTCATACCGGGCAGGATGAGGCGGTCGCCGCAGTCGGTGACGGGAATGTGCGCCAGGCGGTCGGGCAGGACGTCGTATACGCCCTCCACAACGCCGTTTTCACAGACGAGGAAACCATTGCGCGCGCGCAGCCCGCCGCACACGGGCGTATCCAGAATCAGGCCCCTGAGGGCAAATGTATTTTGCATCGGGGCACCTCGATTACATGGAGATCAGCATGCTGACCACCGGAACGGTGATCATGCACAGCAGGGTGGAATAGGCGATGGCGCGGGCGGCAAACGCGTGGTCGCCGCCGTAGAGTTCCGCCTGGTTGGCGATCATGGTGCTGTGGGGCATGGCCGTCAGCAGCACGATGGCGGTTCTGACGTCGGGCGCGGCGTGCAGCGCAGTGAGAAGGACATACGCCAGCGCCGGGAAGAGGACAAGACGCAGCGCGGCGCAGATGTGGTAGTCCCTGTCCCTGAGGTCGCTCAGCTTCATGCCGTAAAGCCTCGCGCCGACGAGGAGCATCGCAAGGGGCGTGGTGAGCCCGCCGACCAGATCAAGCACGCCGGTGACGAAGGACGGCAGGGAGACGCCCGCGCAGAACAGGCCAAAGCCCAGGGCGGCGGCGATGATGTTCGGGTTGATCAGGAGGGTTTTGAGCGGCAGGCCGCCGGCCTTTTTGTCCTTTGTGCCAAAAAGGCCATTGCCGACCGACCAGGTGAAAAACGAATGGGCGACGTCCAGGGACACGGCGTAGATCATCAGATCCGGGTTGAGCGCCATGATGACGGGATAGCCCATGAAGCTGTTGTTTGAAAAGAGCGCGAAATTGAGGAGCACCGCGCGGCGCGCATGCGGGCGGCCCCGGTAAATCAGCATCGCGGCGGCGAGCGAGATCAGCAGCAGCGCCGTCGCATAGACAAGCACATAGAGGAAATTGCGCATCTCCTCCGCCGCAAACGGACGCTGCATGGCCGAGAGCGTCAGGCAGGGAAGGGCGATGTTGATGACGATCTGCGTCACGCCGCGCGTCGTTTCGGGGTTCAGGTAACGCTGCCTGCGGCAGAATACGCCGATGAGCACGAGGACGAAGAGCATCGACACCTGGGAGAGAACGGACATGGCAGCACGCTCCTTCTGTTATTGAAAAAAGCGGGCGGAAAAGCCGCCCGCAGGAAGTATGCGGTTAACCGAGCGGACGGATGAGGATGAACGGCGTGAGCTCGTCGCCCTGGCCGGAGGGGTTGTCCTTCATGGCGTCCTGAATCTGGTCGTCGGTCAGCGGGAAATCCGTGCCCTTGCCCAGCTGATTCTGGTCAAAGTCGTTCGCGTCCATGATGACGGTGGGCACGCCGGTGGCCTTTTCCAGCGCATCGCACAGCTCGACCGGGTGCTCCGGGTTGATGACGCCGGTGCTGTGGTAGAACTCAAAGGAGGAATCCGGATAGAAGCCGTCGATGCCGGCGACGTCGTGGCCGCAGATCTTGTAGAACAGGCCGCGGATGCCGAACGGGCGGGTGACGGCGGAGACGGCGGCGGCGAAGAGCACGCGCGGCAGGCCGCAGATCTCGATCGTCAGCTGCATCTTATAGGGCTGATGCATGCCGATGCCGGTGGAGTTGTGACCGGCAAACGGCGCGAGCGTGCGCGCCCAGAAGCCGGGATGCGTGTCCTCGAGCGTGCGGACGTTGCCGGTGCACATGCCCATGACCTTTGCGGTGAAGGAGAGGCAGTCGCCTTCCTGATAAAGCGGCAGGACATAGCGGCGCACGAGCTCCGCCTGATCCTCGCCCGGCTTGACAAAATGCGTCTGAATCGCAAAGCGCTGATACTTCTTTCCGTCCCTGCCCTCAAGTACGCCGCGATCATAGTAGACCACGCCGCTTTCTTCGCGGCGAGCGGATTCCTGATTCTTAGAAGCGCCCATAATTGCCTCCTTGCATGGTATCTTCAAGATGCGCCGGAGCTAGTTTTTCCGGTCATCCATGTTTTTATTACAACATCATATTGTACATGAACGGGAGGCGATTGTCAATTTTTCCCGCCGACGCAGCGAAGGAAAACGGGAAAATCCGCATTTTGACACGCAAATTGCATCGGACTGTCAAAACATCTGTTGCAAAAAGGCGGCCTTTGGGCTATAATCGCACAGGTAGAGTGTTTTCGGGCATAGCCCGATTGGAGGAAAGGAAGAGAAACATGCTGGATATCAATATGCTGCGCAAGACCCCTGAGATCGTGCGCGAGAATATGAAGAAGAAGTTCCAGGAAAACAAGCTGCATCTGGTGGACGAGGTCATCGAGCTTGACCGCAGGAACCGCGAAGCGATGCAGAACGCCGACAGCCTGCGCAACCAGCGCAAGGTGCTCTCCAAGGAGATCGGCGGCCTGATGAAGCAGGGCAAGAAGGACGAGGCCGAGGCCGTGAAGGCGAAGGTCGCCGCCATCGCCGAGGAGCTGGCGCAGCTTGAAAAGCTGGAGGAGCAGTACGCCGAGGAGATCAAGGTGCGCATGCAGGTGATTCCGCAGATCATCGACGAGAGCGTGCCGATCGGCAAGGACGACAGCGAAAACGTGGAGATCGAGCGCTTCGGCGAGCCGTTTGTGCCGGAGTTTGAGATTCCCTACCATGTGGAGATCATGGAGAAGCTTGCCGGCATCGACATCGACTCCGCCCGCAAGACCTCCGGCAACGGCTTCTACTATCTGCAGGGCGATATCGCGCGCCTGCACAGCGCATGCCTGTCCTATGCGCGCGATTTCATGATCGACCGCGGCTTCACCTACTGCATCCCGCCGTATATGATCCGCTCCAACGTCGTCACCGGCGTCATGTCCTTCGCGGAGATGGAGAACATGATGTACAAGATCGAGGGCGAGGATCTGTACCTGATCGGTACCTCCGAGCACTCCATGATCGGCAAGTTCATCGACACCATCCTCACCGAGGATCAGCTGCCGCAGACGCTGACGAGCTACTCCCCCTGCTTCCGCAAGGAGGTCGGCGCGCACGGCATTGAGGAGCGCGGCGTGTACCGCATCCATCAGTTTGAAAAGCAGGAAATGATCGTCGTGTGCAAGCCGGAGGATTCCATGTACTGGTACAACCAGCTCTGGAAGAACACCGTCGATTTCTTCCGCAGCCTCGACGTGCCGGTGCGCACGCTGGAGTGCTGCTCCGGCGACCTGGCCGATCTGAAGGTCAAGAGCTGCGACGTGGAGGCATGGTCCCCGCGCCAGAAGAAGTATTTCGAGGTCGGTTCCTGCTCCACGCTGGGCGACGCCCAGGCCCGCCGCCTCGGCATTCGCGTCAAGGGCGACGACGGCCGCAAGTACTTTGCCCACACGCTCAACAACACCTGCGTTGCGCCGCCGCGCATGCTGATCGCGTTCCTTGAGAACAACCTGAACGCCGACGGCTCCGTGCGCATCCCGGAGGCGCTGCGCCCGTACATGGGCGGCAAGGACGTCATCGTTCCGGCTGTCAAGAAGTAAGCATATAAGAAAGAGGCTCCGCCTGTCCAAGCGACGGGCGGAGTCTTTGCTGTTGTGCATATGTGATGGAGAATCAATCTGGAGAGTCCGGCGCGGTTAACCGGTTTATGCTGCAAAGCCGTTGGGTGACAATCTGATCGATTGTGCTGCAGACAGTAAGAAAAGACTGATCGATTTCCTGATTGGTAAAGCGGATAATATCCAGACCATATCGATTGAGAATGGCGGTGCGATCGCGGTCATATGCAGTTCCTTGAGCAATGTGATGCTGACTGCCGTCGATTTCGATGATCAGTTTTGCACGGTAACAGTAAAAGTCGGCAATGAATGAATCGATGGTCTTCTGACGCTGAAACCGGATAGGATAGTCCTTCAAAAACCTGTACCAGAGCTTATTTTCCTGTGGAGTGGATTCCTTGCGAAGCTTCTGTGCATATGGAATTAGTTTTCTTTCGTATGGAATGGGCATGGGCACTCCTTCCACCAGCCTACGGCTGGTCCCCCTCCCTCAAGAGGGAGGTCTGAAAAAACTCTGAGGGGATAGTGAGTCGGCGTCTCAACAGATGCTTTACAGGCATTTTATCAGAAAGAAAAGCGGGTATCAAGGGAAAGCGTCGTTGAGACCTCCCTCCTGAGGGAGGTGGCATCCCGAAGGGATGACGGAAGGAGTGATACAAAGCTGCGATACTCTCATACCGGCAATATCACTCGTCAAACTCTTCTCCTTCATCAAAGAAGACCTTCTCTTTCAGAAGGCCTTCTTTGTTTTCGGTCACCTGCCGCTGTCAGCTTCTGCGCGGATCGCTTCCA
>JAFQOY010000252.1 GCA_017412025.1 Clostridia bacterium
GCGGCTTGCAGCCGCTCCTCGCACCGCGCATGTCGCTGCTGCGGATTTCATATGAAGGGGCTGCAGCCCCTTCATGCATCCCCAAAGTTTAAAACAGACTTTATTGATAATCTGAAACGCACGGAGATCAACCCCGTGCGTTTTATGTTTACTTTTTCCTGGGATGAGGCAGGCCGAAGGTCATGAACTCGCATTCGAGCCGGCCGTTGTAGAAGCGGCGCTTTTTGTCCGCGCGGCGGCCGAAGCAGCGCTCAAAGCCGGGATGGGATGTGATGGCGCTGAGGGTGAAGCCCGGATGGCGGCGAAGCAGAAGCCCCATCTCCCGGTAGAGCTCTTCGCAGGCTTTGCGCTCGCTCAGCCGCTCGCCATAGGGCGGATTGCACAGGAACGCGCCCCGCTCCGCCTCGATGCGGCACGCCCGCGCGTCGCCGACTGTGAAGCGCACGCGCCCGTCAAGCCCGGCCTGACGCAGATGGCGGTTGGCCAGCTCCACGGCCTGCGGGTCGATATCCGAGCCGGAAATGCCCTCGATCCCGGAGGGATCAAAGGCTTCTTCCGCTTCCCTGCGGATGGCGGCAAAGCAGTCAAGCGGCATATCGCGCCAGGACTCCATCGCAAACTCACGTGTGAGACCCGGAGCGCGGTTGCTCATGCGCATGGCGGCCTCGATCATCAGCGTGCCTGTGCCGCACATGGGATCGTGCAGCGCCATGCCCGGCCGCCAGGGAGAGAGGGAGACGAGCGCGGCGGCGAGCGTTTCGCGCAGCGGGGCTTCGCCGTTCCAGGTGCGGTAGCCGCGTCGGTTGAGCGCCACGCCGCTGGCGTCCAGCGTCAGCTGGGCGATATCGCCGTGCAGCGCGACGTCGATGGCGACGGTTTCGCCATCCTCCTCAAACCAGGCGGTATGGTATTTGCTCTTGAGCCGCTCGACGATGGCCTTTTTTGTGATGGCCTGGCAGTCCCTGACGCTCATCAGCGTGCTGCGCGCGCATTTGCCGCTGACGGGAAAGCGCGTCCGCTCGCCGATAAAATCCTCCCACGGCAGCGCCTTCACGCCCTCAAAGAGCGCCTCAAAGCTGCGCGCCTCAAACCGGCCGACGACCAGCAGCACGCGGTCCGCGCAGCGCAGCCAGAGGTTGGCGCGCATGGCGTCTTGCAGGGTGGCGGAAAAGCGCGCGCCGCCGTTTTCGGCCTTTGCCGGGATGCCGAGTCGCTCCAGCTCGCGCGAGACGACGCCCTCGAGGCCGAACGCGGCCGTGGCGATCCATTCAAACTGTGTATGCATAGCAGAACCTCCATAAACGCTATCAGTATAACAGCATGCGCTTTGGCTTGCAAGGGGCAAGTTTTTTCGGTAAAAGCGTAGAAAATCTCGGCAGGGGCTGGTCAAATGAGGAAAAAAGCGATATACTGATCCTGTCACATCATGTCACTACCGGCGTTTGACGCATGGACGGCATATGCCGGATCATTATGAAGGAGTGAATTCAAATGGCTCTTGTTACCACTACCGAAATGTTCAGGAAGGCCTACAACGGCGGCTATGCTGTCGGTGCTTTCAACGTGAACAACATGGAAATCGTTCAGGCCATCACCGAAGCCTGCCGCGAGGAGAAGGCTCCGGTTATCCTGCAGGTGTCCAAGGGCGCGCGCGCCTATGCCAACCACACCTATCTGGTGAAGCTGGTTGAGGCCGCTGCCATCGAGTGCCCGGAGATCCCGATCGCGCTGCACCTGGATCACGGCGACAGCTTTGAGACCTGCAAGTCCTGCATCGACGGCGGCTTCACCTCCGTCATGATCGACGCTTCCTCCAAGCCGTTCGCTGAGAACATCGAGATCACCCGCAAGGTCGTCGAGTACGCTCACGATCACGGCGTTGTGGTCGAGGCTGAGCTGGGCGCGCTGGCCGGCGTTGAGGACGAGGTCAACGTTTCCGCCGATCACGCGCACTACACCCGTCCGGAAGAGGTCGAAGAGTTCGTCGCCAAGACCGGCTGCGACTCCCTGGCCATCGCCATCGGCACCTCTCACGGCGCGTACAAGTTCAAGCCGGGCACCAACCCGCAGCTGCGCTTTGACATCCTCGAGGAGATCGTCAAGAAGCTGCCGAACTTCCCGATCGTTCTGCACGGCTCTTCCTCCGTCCCGCAGGAGTACGTCGAGATGGTCAACACCTTCGGCGGCGCGATGCCGGGCGCCATCGGCGTGCCGGAAGAGCAGCTGCGTCATGCGGCCCAGCTCGCCGTCTGCAAGATCAACATCGACTCTGACCTCCGCCTGGCGATGACCGGCACCATCCGCAAGTTCTTTGCGGAGCATCCGGACAAGTTCGATCCGCGCGAGTACCTCAAGCCGGCCCGCGCCAACATCAAGGAGCTCGTCCGCCACAAGCTCATCAACGTTCTGGGCTGCGCTGGCAAGGCGTAATTGCACATCAAAGGCCGCTTCGGTTCGCCGGAGCGGCTTTTTGCTGCATGCGCGCAGGCGATTGACCTGGTGAAGAAATCGAGAGCTATATTTCAGAATTGTTTCAGGAAAAGCGCAAAAGCCCTTGAAAAGCGGAAATGAATACGATATGATATGATTATCCGATTATTGGGTATTGAAAGGATGATGAGCGATGAACAAGTTCGTCGTGCTGACGGATTCTGCCTGCGATCTTCCGCAGGAGATGGCACAGCAGCATCATATTGATATTCTTTGCTTTAAGCTTGCGATGAACGGCGAGGGCTACACCGAGCGTGTGGACTTTACGCCGGAGCAGTTTTCTCAGATGCTGCGCGAGGGGGACAGCCTGCCTACGACCGCGCAGATCAATCAGTATGAGTTTCTGGAAAAATTTGAGGAATATGACCGCGCGGGCGTTGAAGAGGTGCTCTACATCTCCATCAACGCGACCGGCTCCGGCACCCATGCCAACGCCCATGCGGCGGCGGCGCAGTTTGGCGAGGAGCACCCGGACAGCCCCATGCGCATTTCCATCGTGGACAGCCATTCCTACTCTGTGACGTACGGCATTGAGGTATGCAGGGCCGCGAAGATGCTCGCAGACGGCGCGCAGATGGACGATGTGGTTGCGTATCTCAACGACCGCTTCGCCCGGCTTGAGCTGGTGCTGACCGCCTATACGCTCAAGGTGATCCGCAAGTCCGGCCGCGTGAGCGCTGCGGCGGCGATTGCCGGCGATCTGCTGAGCATCCGCCCGATCTTCACGCTGATTGACGGCGTGAGCCAGGTGGTCAAAAAGGTGCGCGGCGACAAGCAGGTGATGACTGCGGTGATCGGCCACTGCAAGGCCCGCATGACGCCGGGTACGCCGTATTACATCGGCGTGACGAACTGGAAGTACGCGCAGGATTATGCGAAGGCCGCGGAGGCAGCGATCGGCTATCCGCCGGAGAATATGTTCCACCTCGGCGCAGCCGTGTGCGCCAATACGGGACCTGAGGCGGTCGGCATGCTCTTTGAGGGCGAAAAGCGCGACCGGTGAGAAGGCACTGAAACTGCATAAAAACAGACCCGCGACGCTTGATCGCGGGTCTTTGCTGTAGAAAGAGCAGGGGAGAGGCTCTGCAGGCTTAGATATGGAGCAGGAAACCGGATAGACCAAAGCGAAAGGACGCTGCATCAAAGAATCTTTGTCGTCCATCCGGCGCAGTCCCAGACGTCGGAGACGACGTCCAGATAGAATTCCGGCTCGTGGCAGATCAGCAGCACGCTGCCCCTGTATTCCCTGAGCGCACGCTTCAGCTCGTCCTTGGCGTCCTGGTCAAGATGGTTGGTCGGCTCGTCCAGCAGCAGCACGTTGGTCTCGCGGTTGATCAGCTTGCACAGGCGCACCTTGGCCTGCTCGCCGCCGCTGAGCACGCGCACCTGGCTTTCGATGTGCTTGGTCGTCAGGCCGCATTTGGCCAGCGCCGCGCGCACCTCGGCCTGATTGAGCGTGGGGAATTCCTTCCAGATTTCCTCGATACAGGTCGTCGCGTTGTCCGGCGCGGCTTCCTGCTCGAAGTAGCCGATCATGAGGCTGCTGCCCAGCTCGACGCTGCCGGAGAGCGGATCAATCAGCCCCAGAATGCTTTTGAGCAGCGTGGTCTTGCCGATGCCGTTTGCGCCGATCAGGGCGATCTTCTGTCCGTATTCCATGGTCAGATCAAGCGGCTTTGACAGCGGCTCGCTGTAGCCGATGACCAGATCCCTGGTGGAAAAGATGGTCCTGCCGGGCGTGCGTCCGGGCTTGAAGCGGAATTCCGGCTTCGGCTTTTCGGGATTGAGCTCGATGAGATCCATCTTATCCAGCTTTTTCTGGCGGGACATCGCCATGTTGCGCGTGGCGACGCGCGCCTTGTTGCGGTTGACGAAGTCCTTCAGGTCGCTGATCTCCTGCTGCTGGCGTTTATAGGCGGCTTCCAGCTGCGATTGCTGCATGGCGTAGACCTCTTTGAAATGGTCATAGTCGCCTACATAACGGCTGAGCTTCCTGTTTTCCATGTGATAGACGATGTTGATCACGGAATTGAGGAAGGGCAGATCGTGAGAGATGAGGATGAAAGCGTTTTCATACTCCTGCAGGTAGCGCCTGAGCCACGCGATGTGCTCCTCGTCCAGGTAGTTGGTCGGCTCGTCCAGAAGCAGGATGTCCGGCTTTTCCAGCAGCAGCTTGGCCAGAAGCACCTTGGTGCGCTGGCCGCCGCTGAGCGCGGACACCTCGCGGTCTACGCCGATTTCGGCAAAGCCGAACGCCTGCGCGATTTCATCGACTTTGGAATCGATATTGAAAAAGTCGTGGCTTGAAAGCGTATCCTGAATGACGCCCAGCTCCTCGAGCATCAGCGTCATCTCCTCTTCGCCCGCTGTCTCAAGGCGCTCGCAGATCTCGTTCATCCGCTCTTCCAGATCAAACAGATAGGCGAACGCAGAGCGGAGCACGTCGGCAATGGTCATGCCCGGCGAGAGAACGGCGTGCTGGTCAAGATACCCGACCCGGACGTTTTTGGACCATTCGATTCTGCCGTCGTCCGGCTGCAGCTTGCCGGTGATGGTGTTCATGAACGTCGATTTGCCTTCGCCGTTTGCGCCGATGAGGCCGATGTGCTCGCCCTTGAGCAGGCGGAAGGAGACGTCCTCAAAGATGGCGCGGTCGCCAAAGCCGTGGTACAGGTGTTCTACCGTCAGTATGCTCATGCTGTGCTCCTTATGCTGTGATGAAGGCGCGCCCGGACGGGCGGCGCAGTATCTTTCATTATACCATGACAGAAGAGGAAGGAAAAGACCTTTGTTCACGGCAGGACTATGGGAAAACGGCGTGCCCGATTGCAAAAAGGCCGGGGAAATGATATACTGTCGGGTATATGACACAACGGCGAGGAACGGAAAGGGGCAGGGAACGGCCATGGAAGCATACAGAAAGCTTGGCGCGCGGGAGCGCATCCTGACGACGGTGGACGGGGGCAGCTTTTCACCATGGTTTGACGAGGTGCAGGAGACAAACCCGCTCGGCCTTGCAGGATATATTGAGAAGCAGCGTGCTGCGCGTGAAAAAAGCGGCGCTACGGAGGCTGTGACGGTCGGCCGCGCACGCATCGGCGGGATTGATGTGGTCATCGGCGCATGCGATACGGGTTTTATGATGGGCAGCATGGGCTATGTGATGGGCGAGCGGATCACACGGGCGTTCGAGGAGGCGACGCGCCTTCGTCTGCCGGTGGTCATGTTCTGCTGTTCCGGCGGCGCGCGCATGCAGGAGGGCGCGGTCTCGCTGATGCAGATGGCCAAGACCTCTGCGGCGGTGAAGCGCCACAGCAATGCGGGGCTGTTTTACTGCTCTGTGCTGACGGACCCGACGCTCGGCGGGGTGACGGCGAGCTTTGCGATGATCGCGGATATCATCCTGGCGGAGCCGCGGGCGCGCGTGGGCTTTGCCGGCCCGCGCGTCATTCAGCAGACGATCGGCCAGACGCTGCCCGAGGGCTTCCAGACGTCTGAATTCATGCTCGATCACGGCATGGTGGACAGCATTGTGGAAAGGGAAAAGCTGCCCGAAACCCTGCGTCTGCTGCTGAGCACGCATATGCCCGGCAGAAAGTGGAACGCGGCCGATGACGGCGGAGCGCAGGCGGACGCATTTGCAGCCGTGCAGAAGACGCCGTGGGAAAAGATCAAGATGTGCCGCAGCCGTGACCGCGCGACGGCGAGGGAATTCATCGACGCGCTGTTTGACGACTTCATGGAGCTGCACGGCGACCGGTATTTCAGCGACGACCGGGCGATGATCGGCGGCATCGCGCATTTTTGCGGCATGCCGCTGACGGTGGTGGGCATGATGCGCGGCAAGACGATGGAGGAGAGCTTCACCCGCAATTTCGGCATGCCCAAGCCGGAGGGCTACCGCAAGGCGCTGCGCCTGATGAAGCAGGCGGAGAAATTCGGCCGGCCGATTGTGACGCTGATCAACACCTCGGGCGCATACCCGGGCGTCGACGCGGAGGAGAGAGGGCAGGGTGAGGCGATCGCGCGCAGCGTGATGGAGATGTTTGACCTGACCGTGCCCGTGCTGGCGATCCTCATCGGCGAGGGCGGCAGCGGCGGCGCGCTGGCGGCGGCCATCGGCAACGAGGTGTGGATGCTGGAAAATGCGACCTACGCCATTCTCTCGCCGGAGGGGTATTCGTCCATCCTCTATAAGACGGAGAGCAGGGCGGAGGAGGCGGCGGGGCTGATGAAGCTGACCGCCCAGGATCTTGAAAGGATGGGCGTCATCGACAGGATTATCCCGGAGTACGGCGGGGCGACGGCAGAGACGGCAGAGCGGATCGCAGCGTATATCCGCAGGGAACTGCAGCGCTTTTTCTCCCGGTATGACGCGATGGACGGCGCGCAGATTTCCGCGCACCGGCATGCGCGTTTCCGCGCATTCTGATGGAATTGTATCATAATCTGAACAGTGCAGGCACTTGTGACGGAGTACCTGCATTTTGTATGCGGAATATGGCAAATAGCACCCGGAATAAGTGAAAAATCAACATATCCTGAGTCATATGTTAAGGAGCTATTACGTAAAGTTTCCAATTTGACCATTTACAGAAATGTCAAATTGCGATATAATCTAGATAACAAAGCTGACAGAACTAGTCAGTAAAGAACGAAAAGGAAAAGGAGACCACAAACATGAAGAAGATTCTCGCTCTGGTCCTGTCCCTGATCCTGACCCTGTCCCTGGGCGTTGCCTTTGCGGATGAGGCGGACGACTACTATCTCGAGATCACGTTCTCCAACGTGTTCCAGCCGGCCGAGTACAACTACAAGGCTTCCGAGATGCTCGCTCAGATGATCACCGAGCGCACCGAGGGCCACATCACCGTGACCTACTACGGCCAGAATCAGCTGGACTGCTACGGCGACTCCGTCACCCAGGCGGTAAACGGCTCCCTGTGGATGGGTCTGGAAGAGCCGTCCCTGTTCGCTGACTACGTCGGCGACTGCGCGACCCTCATCGGCCCGATGCTCTACAACTCTGACGCTGAGTACAACTA
>JAFQOY010000253.1 GCA_017412025.1 Clostridia bacterium
AGGATGCTGCAGAAGGGAAATCCCGCTCCCGACACCGTAATCTACATGGATTACGGCTCGGACGAAATCGCCAACCACGAGGCGACGCGCGATCTGCTGCTGAGCGCCTGCCAGTCGCTCTATACCCGCGGCGTCAACCTCACCTTCCGCATCGTGCCCGGCGGCGTGCACAGCGAGGACTGCTGGCGCGCTCAGACGCCGGTCTTCATGAAGTGTCTGGGCTTCTGACTGCCCATACCTATGCCGACAAACCACGCAAAGCGTCCCTCCGGTGATCCGGTCATGCGCTCTGCATGATTTTTCATAATAAAAGGAGATTCAACATGGAAATCCGCTACTTCAAGAACTATTCCCACTGCCTCGGCCGCGACATGGAGATGAAGGTCTACGGTCATCGCGGCAAGCCGGTGCTCTTCATCCCCTGCCAGGCCGGCCGCTTTATGGACTTTGAGGCCTTCCACATGGACGACGTGTTCCGTCCGTGGATCGACGCGGGCAAGCTGATGGTCTTCTCCATCGACACCATCGACGGCGAGACCTGGGCCAACAAGGGCGGCGACAACCGCTGGCGCATCGAGCGCCACGAGCAGTGGTTCCACTATGTGATCGACGAGGTCGTTCCGCAGATTCAGCATCTGGCCGGCGAACGCAACTGGCATCAGGAGAAGATCCTGACCTTCGGCTGTTCCATGGGCGCGCAGCACGCCGCCAACTTCTTCTTCCGCCGTCCGGACATCTTCGACAGCGTGCTCGCCCTCTCCGGCGTGTACGATTCCCGCGACGCCTTCGGCGGCTACATGGACGATCTGGTGTATGCCAACTCCCCGTGCGATTACATCGCCGGCATGCCGCACGATCACCCCTACATCGGCATGTACAACAACAGCAAGATCTTCATCTGCGTCGGCCAGGGCGCATGGGAGGACGTGCTCAAGGAGAGCACCGGCTGGCTGGGCCGCGTGCTGTATCACAAGGGCATCAACGCGTCCGTCAATTTCTGGGGGCTTGACGTCAACCACGACTGGCCGTGGTGGTACAAGCAGACCGCGCACTATCTGCCGATGATCGTGGGAAACCCGTAAACAGACAACAGCAAATCCTTTGGGCGGCGGTTCTGCTTCGCCCAAAGGAATCAAAAACCATGCATCCGGGAGGAGCAAAGCCCCCCAAACAGATATACCGAAGTAAAGGAGTGCATCATCATGAAGAATTTCATTTTCGTCTCCCCGAACTTCCCGACGAACTACTGGAAGTTCTGCGCCGAACTGAAGAAGAACGGCATGAACGTGCTGGGTATCGGCGACTGCCCGTACGACGAGCTGATGCCGGAGCTCAAGGCCTCTCTCAATGAGTATTACAAGGTCTCTTCTCTGGAAAACTACGACGAGGTGTTCCGCGCCGTCGCCTTCCTGACCTACAAGCACGGCAAGATCGACTGGCTGGAGAGCAACAACGAGTACTGGCTCGAGCGCGACGCCGCGCTGCGCACCGCCTTCAACATCACCACCGGCTTTCAGGCCAGCGACATGGACGCCGTCAAGTACAAGTCCAAGATGAAGGCGTACTACGCCAAGGCCGGCATCAAGACCGCCCGCTATCACCTGGTGCACGATTATCAGGGCTGCATGGACTTCATCGCAGAGGTCGGCTACCCGGTCATCGTCAAGCCGGACAACGGCGTGGGCGCTTCCAGCACCTACAAGCTCAAGAATGACGACCAGCTCAACTACTTCTTTGCCACCAAGGAAGAGGATGTGCTCTACATCATGGAGGAGTTTGTCAACGGCACCGTGCACACCTATGACGCCGTCATCGACGCCAACGGCCAGCCGCTCTTTGAGACCGGCAACGTGACCATGGACTCCATCATGGACACCGTCAACACCAACGGCAACTCCTGCTACTACATCGAGAAGAGCCTGCCGGAGGCCATGCGCGACGTGGGCCGCAGGACCGTCGAGGCCTTCGGCGTGAAGAGCCGCTTTGTGCATCTGGAGTTCTTCGTCCTCAACGACGACCAGCCGGCGCTGGGCAAGAAGGGCGACATCCTCGGCCTTGAGGTCAACATGCGCCCGTCCGGCGGCTGGAGCGCGGACATGTTCAACTTCGCCAACTCCTGCGACGTGTACAAGATCTGGGCCGACATGGTCGCCTTCAACAAGCGCACCGTGCAGGACAACGGCGCGGAGCACTTCTACTGCTGCTACTGCGGCCGCCGCGACGGCAAGAACTTCGTGATGGATCACGATGCGATCATGGCCAAGTACGGCAGCCGCATCAAGATGGCGCAGCGCGTGCCCAAGGCGCTCTCCGGCGCGATGGCCGATATGATGTACCTGTGCAACTGCTCCACCGAAGAGGAGAAGCAGGAGTACTACACCTCTCTGCTGGCCGAGTATTAATCCATTCAATAAAATGCGGGCTTTGGATTCTGATCCAAAGCCCGTTTTCTATTCTCCATTTTGGGGTTAGACAATTCTTCGTTGTAAGGTTCCATGAGATTAAGAGGCCTAAACTGATCAGAAAATATGCATACTCATTTTTTCTCAAACCACAAAAACTCACTCATCACTATAAATAAGTCTGACACATTTCCCTCTATGAGAATCAACCCGTTTTGATCGATGGCATGCATCTTCTGCGACGGTTTTCTTGTATTCATTGATCCTGCATGATATACTAAATATATAAGTATCAATCATAAGGCTGGAGGATACGATGAGAATAGGAATCATTTGCGCTGGCGACAGAGAAGTAGCGCCCTTTTTGCAGCGGATCGTTGACTGCAGAGAAACAGAAAAGTCTATGCTAAGATTCTATGAGGGGAAAATCAATGGCATTGAGGTTATTATTTTGTTCTCCGGCGTATGCAAAGTAAATGCCGCAATTGCTACACAAATACTGATAGACACATATGGCGCAAACATGATTATTAATGCAGGTACAGCCGGCGGAATGTCTCCCGAACTGAATATTCTGGATACAGTCATTTCTACGGAGGTTGCTTATCATGATGTGGCACCCCATATTTTGACCGAATTCCACCCGTGGTTAAAAGACGTATATTTTAAGGCTGATCCAGAACTGCTGTCTCTGACCAAAAAAGCAGTCAACAGCATTTCTATCGAAGGCAAAGTCTACTGGGGACGAATGGTAACAGGCGAAGCCTTCATCGATAGCCAAGACCGGAAACGGATTAATGAGCAATTCTCACCGTTGACTGTGGATATGGAAACAGCGAGCATTGCCCATGTATGCCATGTGAATTGCATACCTTTTATTTCCATCCGAAGTATTACGGATACAGCAACGCATAGCGGCGTAGCACATTTCGAAGAAAACTGCGAAAAAGCTTCCATGATCGCAAGAGACATCGTTATCGCTCTACTGTCGGAACTTCAAAACACAAAACTGAATGCTGATTAATTCATTTGGGCTCATTTCTATAAATATAGTCTTTCATGAATTTTTAAACGCCAGACTCCATAATCAAGTCTGGCGTTTTGCAATTTGTGCACGATTCTGTAGCGTGAATCCGTTATTTATTCGCCGAACTCAAGACCATACCTTGTTCCATTTGAAAACAGAATACCCTCTGTCAGTACAATCTTCAGAATACAGGTATTCTCATCCTCAAAGTCGTTATGTCCATTATGGATCCAGCCTGCAAAGACTTCCTGCATCCGCTCTGCAATCGCCCGGTTTTCCGGCGCTCCAAACCAGCCCAGCGATACGCCTCTGCCATGCGCCGTAAACCAGTCGCCTGAAACGGCTACAACCGGATTCTCCTCAATCTGTTTCATTTTATCGGAGCGTCCGTACGTCAGCACATAGAATGCGCCGTCGTCGTAATATGCATTTACGCTGCGCACATAGGGTATATTTCCTTTCGCTGTTGCCAGCGCAATCACGCTGTCCCTGCCAAAGCGATCCATCAGAATGCGCTTTACATCCTCTGTCAGTTTCTGCATGCTCATGCCTCCCCGATCTGCCCAAGCAGCTGCCTGCACCGCAGAACCATCTCCTGTAAGCCGGCGCTGTTTTCAATAAGCAGCTCCCCCGGGCCGTCATAAAGAAGCCCCTCTGCCTCCAGCCTGCGCCTTGTCTGCCTCGCCGTGCCGGGGCCGCCGTCCAGCAGCGCCGTGTTTTCGCCCAGCAGCTTCCCGATCACCGGCGCGGCAAAGGGATAATGCGTGCAGCCGAGCACCACAGCGCAAAGCCTGTCCCGATAGGGCGCAAGCAGCGGACGGAGCAGCTCCTCCGCCTCCGCGCTCACGGCCTTGCCCTTTTCCACCAGTTCCACCAGCCCGGGCGCGGGAATCTTATGCACCACGCAGGTATCGGTAAACCGGTGCAGCAGCACGTCGAATTTCTCTTCCCTGAGCGTTACCGGCGTGGCCATCACACCGACCTCGCCGCCGGGGAAATGATCCGCCGCCACCTTGAGCGCAGGCTCGATGCCGATGATGATCTTGTCAGGATAGATGCGCCGCAAATCCGCAATCGCCGCCGCCGTCGCCGTGTTGCAGGCGACGACCAGCGCCTTGCATCCGCGCGCCATCAGCGTTTGGGCGGCGGCAAGCGTCAGCCGCCTCACCTCTTCGGTCGTCTTCGTACCATAGGGCGCGTTTGCAGAGTCGCCGAAATAGAGGTATTTTTCATCCGGCATCAGCGCAAGCAGCTCGCGCAGCACGCTGACGCCGCCCACGCCGGAATCAAACACCGCAATATACTCTTCCCTCGCGGACATATCCACGCCTCCGTTTTGCACCATGTCTGTTTTTTCGTTCCCGGCCTGTTTTACAACCGCTTTTCCAGCAGCACCAGCTTGACGCCCTCAATCCCGTTGAACACGCAGGGCGCTATGCCGATTTCGGCATAGCCCAGCCTTTGATACATGGCCCTTGCACGGGCGTTTTTTTCCTTGGTATCCATGCGCAGATAAGGGCAGCCGTTCTCCCTTGCATGCTGCTCGTAATAGGCGACAAACGCGCTTCCGTATCCTCTGCCCGCTTCGCCCGGGTCAATCGCCAGCGTGTGCAGCACCATGACCTGATCCTCCGGCGCATCATGCCGCCAGGGCGCGCCCGCGTACACGTCCACCTGGGTCTGATTGATGATCGCCGCGCCGACAATCCGCTCGCCCTCTTTCATGACAAACAGATCCCCGCGCGCAAGCGCAGCCCGGGCCGTATCGGCCGTCGGATATACGCCGCGCGCCCATCCAACCGTCATCCGCCCGGCCTCTTCCGCCTTGTGCACCGCATCGTAGACGGCGCTGATCCCGTCAATATCGCAGGACTGCGCTTTTTGAATCGCCACGTTCCGCATCTTACAGCACCATCACCAGCGTACCGGCCGTAATCAGCGCCGCGCCGATCAGGGACTTGACCGTAAACTGCTCATGCAGGAACACAAACGCCAGCACCAGCGTGATGACGACGCTCATCTTGTCAATCGGCACCACCTTGGACGCCTCGCCCAGCTGCAGCGCACGATAATAGCACAGCCAGCTTGCGCCCGTCGCCAGACCGGACAGAATCAGAAACAGCCAGCTCCTGCGGCTGATGGAGGAAAGGCCGCCCTGCACATTCATGACAAACACCATGCCCCAGCTCATCGCCAGCACGACAACCGTGCGCACCGCCGTCGCCAGCGTAGAGTTGACGCCCTCAATACCGACCTTGGCCAGGATACTGGTCAGCGCGGCAAAAACCGCAGAAAGCACCGCAAAAATAGCCCACATAGGATACCCTCCCTGCATCAATAAGATATCCATATTATAGCACACCGCGCAGCAAAGCTCAACGCATGAAGCGCCGCTTTCCCGTGCTGTCAGCCGCCATCCGCATGCCCCCACGGCAGGCGGCAGCGCCCGAAGGCAGCAAAAAACGCGGCGCGCCTTCCTTCAGAATGCGCGCCGCGCCAACGGCTATGCAGCTTTGTTTCCGCCGCTTCAGGGCAGAACGATTTTGGGATCCTTCTCCCTCGCGCGATAGATCACAAAGCGGCTGCCGATGCACTGCACCGGCTCCGCGTTCGCGCCCTCGCACAGCTCCGCAATCGCCTCGCGGGCGGAAAGCGGACAGTTCTGCAGCACAGTGCCCTTGATGAGTTCGCGCGCCTCCAGCGCGTCGCTGAGCTGCTTGATCATGTTCTCGTTCACGCCGTCCTTGCCGACGTGGATGATGGGCTCCATGGTATTGGCCAATCCGCGCAGATACGCGCGCTGCTTGCTGGTCATCGGTATATTATCCTCTCTCTTACTCAATAAAGTCAAATTCCATATCGCAAATGAATACGCTGTCGCCTTCCTTCGCGCCTGCAGCACGCAGGGCGTCGATCACGCCGCGGCTGCGCAGCGTGCGGTGGAAGTAGTTGAGCGACTGCTCGTCGGAGAAGTTGATGGAATCGATGAGCTGCTCCATCGCCTTGCCCTCGACGATGTACGAGCCGTATTCCCTGCGCACGGTAAAGGGCTCCTGCTCCGCCTGCACGACCTCAGGCTCCGCCTCAAAGACGGTGATCTCCGGCAGCGTCGGCAGGATGCGCACAATCGCGCCCATCAGCTCGTCAAAGCCCTGATTGGTTGCCGCAGAAATCGGATAGACCTCGATATCCGTGCCGCGCAGATGCTTCCTGAGGCGCTCAAGGTTCTCCTCCGCGCCCGGCAGATCCATCTTGTTCGCAGCGACAATCTGCGGACGCTCGGCCAGATCGCCGTAGCCCACCAGTTCGTCGCAGATCTGCTCAAAGTCCTCGATCGGGTCGCGGCCCTCGCTGCCCGCAATATCCACCACGTGCACCAGCAGCCTCGTGCGCTCGACATGGCGCAGGAACTGGATGCCAAGGCCCACGCCCTCGCTGGCGCCCTCGACGATGCCGGGGATATCCGCCATGACAAAGTCCATGCCGTACTTGCGGCAGATGCCCAGGTTCGGCGAAAGGGTCGTGAAGTGATAGTTGGCAATCTTCGGCTTCGCCGCCGTCACGACGGAGAGGAACGTGCTCTTGCCGACATTGGGATAACCGACAAGGCCGACGTCCGCGATGGACTTGAGCTCCAGCTCAAACTCGATGATATCGCACTTCTGCCCCGGCTTGGCGAAGTTGGGCGCCTGCCTGGTCGGCGTAGCGAAATGGGCGTTGCCCCAGCCGCCGCGGCCGCCCTTGAGCAGCACCTGCTTCTGCCCCGCCTCGTGCATATCCGCGCAGAGACGGCCGGTAGCCGTATCGCGCACGATGGTGCCCACGGGCACCTTGATGATCAGATGCTCGCCGTTTTTGCCATGGCAGCGCAGGGCAGAGCCGCTGCCGCCGTTCTCGGCGGTATACTTGCGCTTGAAGCGGAAATCCATCAGGGTGTGCATGTTCTCGTCAGCCAGCAGGATGATGTCTCCGCCGTGTCCGCCGTCGCCGCCGTCGGGGCCGCCGTTCTGCACAAACTTTTCGCGATGGAAGGAAACCGCGCCGTTACCGCCGTTGCCTGCCTTCGCCGTGATTTTTACATGATCGACAAACATTGTTTTCTTCCTTTATTATATACAGCACGATAAGCTTTGAATCAGTATCCGCAAGATTATAACCTGATATCCGCTTTTCGTCAAGAGAATCCGAAGCGCCCGGCGCGATTTTCTTGCGATGCGCCTGTTTGCAGCATGATGCGCTCTCCGCGCAGCGCACTAGGCGGCTCCCGCCATGATTCACCATCATTCCTCAGCC
>JAFQOY010000254.1 GCA_017412025.1 Clostridia bacterium
ACGAAATCGGTCAGAAGATTGTGGGCGCGGGCGCATATTCCGACCGCCTGTTTTTTGAGGTGGAGGCGGAGAATGAAACGGCTGTGCAGGGATACGTGCAGGCGGCGATGAACAAGGCGCTTGAAATCCTGCGGGGCGATATGAAGTCTGCAGAGCAGAAGAAAGGTTTTAATGAGGAAGGCTGCCTGGAGTTCCTGAAGAAGTATGTCTATCAGCTCAGCGTGGTCGAGGAAAAAAAGGATGGCAAGACCATCCCTATGCACGAAATGACGGCAAAGCTCGACCTGCTGGAGACGTATGCCCCCTATCAGGACGAAGAAAAGCCGGGCGAAAGCGATTACCTGCTCCGCTACCTTGCGTCGGACGCATTGAAGGGATCCGGCTGGGTTCAGGCTCATAAGGTCACCTCGCGCGATCTTAAGCAACTGGCCGAAGCGGGAAAAGAGAAGGTGGAGCATCAATGGCAGCGGTACGTCGCGGTCGTCTATGCGGACGGCGACAAGATGGGCTCACTGCTTTCGAAGTTTTCCGAGGCCGGAAACGAAGCGGCGATCCGGAGCGTATCCCAATTCCTGCTTGAGCGTGCGAAATGGAATGTGAACACGGTGAAGGCGTACGGCGGTATGCCGATTTACTTCGGCGGAGACGATATGTTCTTCATCGCGCCGCTGTACGGGATGTACAAAGAAGACGGTCAGGAGAAGGAACAGGAAATCTCGATATTCCGCCTGATTGAAAAGTTGAGCGCAGGGTTTGACGGTGCATACCAAAGCATACGGGAGACACTGGAAAAGTGGGAAATGAAGAAACAAGGGAACGCACGGAATGGGAAATTGCTGGATGCGCTGAAGGATTGCAAGCCTTCCCTGTCCTTCGGCGTGTCGGTCTGCTATCATAAGTACCCGCTGCAGATGATCATGGATATGGCGAGAGACGCCCTGTTTGGAGAGGCGAAGTATGCGCAGTGGAGCGGCGGCAGATCGAAAAAAGCGGTGCAGGTGCATCTGCGCAAGCACAGCGGCCAGGAGAGCGGGATTCTTCTGTCGTGCTGGAACGACGACGGGGAAGAGTCCACGTATACGCGCTTTAACAAGCTGATTGAGAAGAACGCGGACAGCCTGGTGCTGCATGCGCTGCACTGGAAGATCGTGGAGCAGTTTGATCTGATCGCATGCATTCTGTTTGAAACGGAAGGCGAAGAGCGCACCTGGCGGCTTCGCGAATGGTTCCGGAACAATTTCAACGAATGGATCGAGGATGAAACGGGCAAACCCGCGCCCGCAGAGGAAAATGCGCAAGGCGAAAAGAAGAATCCGAAGGAGGATTTCCTCGAAGGAATGAACAAATTCCTGTGCCTGTACGCGGATCAGCTGCCCAAAATAACGGAGCCGTCCGGGGAAGAGAAGGAGAAGAAAACGGAAGAGGAACTGAAGGAAGAGCGGGAAGAAGCGGAGAAGAAACGTAAGAATGCGATGCGCAAAGCCGTGGACGGCATGTTCCGTATGGATGAGTTCCTCCATACGCCGGTCAAGCATATAAAGCCGTCCGACCAGAAGGCAAAGGAGGGGAAGGCATGAGCGAAGTGATGCATCAATACCTGATCACGTTTACGCCGGTGGATACGTTCCTGTTCAGCGGCGAATCCTCCGTGCAGACCAAGAAGAGCACAGTGAACGAGGCATTCTTTGTAGGCGACGCATACCATGACAGAAGGCAGTCCTTTGTGGTGACGACCGAGAAAACGCCGCCGCAGACGACGGTGATGGGCGCGATCCGGTATTTCCTGCTGCAGGATAAGGGGCTGCTGGGTAAGACGAAGAGCGATGTGGAAAAGGCAATCGGAAAAAGCAGCTTCAATCCTGCGAACCCGACGACGGAGATGGGCGTCATCCGGAAGATTTCCGCCGTCTGCATCACGGGTGAGGACAACGAGACGCGCGTGCTGTGCGTGCCTGCGCCGTGCGACAAGACGTATGATACGGATGACTATGCCCCGATGCAGAAGAAAGATTATGATCCGAAGAAAGACCTCAAGCGTGGCTACTTCCTCTACGACATGAAGACGAAAGACGGAAAGCTGACCTGCGAAAACCGGAACGCAAAGCGTTGGGAAGAGCAGGATAAATTCTTTGCGGTTTCCACGCGCGCGGGCTTCGCTATCCCGGGAAAGAAAAAGGAAACGAAAACGGAGGAGCCGGAAACGGAAACAGAAGTTCCGGAAACAGGAGACCCGGAAACGGATGACGGCAATTTCTTTATGCAGAAGCGCTGCCAGCTGCGTGACAGGCGCAAGGATAAGGTGGAGACCAAGGATAAGGATAAAGCGGCGATTGATCGTCCGGCCTTCTGCGTGCTGGCGGAGCTGAGTGAGTCGCTGAGTAATGTGGGCGAGAGCAGGATGATGCGCCTGGGCAGCAGGGGAAGCGTCTTTGTGGTCAGGGCCGAGCCGTGCAATATTGACATGAGCGTTCTGACTGTGCCCAAAACTGCGGAAAACCGGACGGGAGACTACAGATTGTCGCTGACCTCGCCTGCGAGGCTGCCGAAGGGCTGGAATACGGCGTATGGAATCCAGCAAGCGTTTGTGAATACGAAGCCGGTTCGCAGCGCGGTGACGGGCGACGATATGAGCCTCAAGCTGATTAAAGAGCGGCTGACGTTTGCGGATACGGGTTCGGTCTTCATTTTTGAGACGGAAGGGGCTCGGGACGCCTTTGAAACGAAGCTTTCCGGATCCGCTCTGACGGTCTGCGGATCCAACCAGATTGAGACGGAAAAGAACCCAGACGTCTCTGAAGAGATGCTTTTTGCCCTGACGGTCTGCGGATTCAACCAGACGATGAAATACTGACGGCACAGATAAGGAGGAGCATGACATGAACGGCAATATTTACCTGGTGGAAACGATCACCAATCTGCATGTGGGCGACATGGGCGACTCGTTCAGCGTGGTCGATAAGTGCGTGCAGCGCGACGCGCTGACCGGCTATCCGGCGATCTATGCGTCCAGCCTCAAGGGCGCGCTGCGCAACGCGGCGGAGGCCGACGCGCAGATGAAAGAAGCGGTGGCAGCAGTGTTCGGCGAGGACGTAACGAGCGAAAAATCGTCCAAGGGAACGTATACCTTCCACGACGCGCATATTCTGTTCTACCCCGTCCGTTCCAATATCCGGCCGTATTTCCTGACGACCTGCCCGAGCATGCTGCGGGACGCCGCCGAGCTGTGCAGGCTGGCGGATAAGGGCTGCGCGGCAAATAAGCTTAAAACCCTGATGGAGCTTGAACCGGGCAAGCTTTATGTCAGCAAAAGCATCGCAGGGGCAAACGTGAAGATCGAAGCGGAAAACGTGCTGCTGGATGAAAAAGTGTGCAGCGACACGGACGTGAACGCCGTGCTTGGCTGGCTCGGCAATGAGCCGGGCATTGCGCTGTTGAGCGATAAGAATATGCAGGAGCTGATGGAGGAACTGCCGGTCGTGGCGCGCAACAAGCTGGAAAACGGCATCTCCAAGACGCTCTGGTATGAAGAACTGGTTCCGCGAAAGACCTTCTTCCTCACGATCATGACCACGGAACAAGATAACGACAGCTTTGAGAAGTTCATGGGAAGCGGGGAGAATGAAAGGAAGCCGAGGTGCTTCCAGATCGGCGCGAACGCGACGGTCGGCTACGGTCTGTGCCGGTTTACGACGCTGTGAGGAGGGATTGGCGTGAATAAAAAGCAGATCAATTGCTATGTAACGGCGGCGTTCAAGGCACTGCAAACCAGCAGGATGATCGAAAACGGCGTGGTCGACAGGGCGATGGTGGGCAAGGTGGCTTCCTTCGGGCCGACCGTGATCAGCATGGGCTTGAAGCCTGCGGTGGCCCTGTTCAGCAAGACCACCGGCGGCGCAGACAGGGTACCGGTGGCAGAGGCAATATTCCAGACGCTGAAGAAAGCCGAGAGTAGGCTTGTTGACGGAAAAAACAACCTGCTTGACTGCGTGAAGGACCTGGATGGATCCGAACTGCACAGAGCAAAGCGCGAAATCCTCGACGTGAGCGTCGCGGTCAAGCTGGCGCTGAGAACCTACCCGGAGAAGAAACCTGAAAGCAGGTGAAGCAGACGTGGTGCAAAACATTGGATACATGTTTTCCAAGGGCCTGTACCGGTCGATTAAGAACGGTATGATTGTCGAAAAGGCGGTACAGGATCAAAATGTGATGGAGAGCAAAAGCCGGAAAATTCTTGAAATCAATCCGTTTAAACAGGAAAGCGATGCGTCGGCATTCCAGGCGATGTGTATGCCGCAGTATGCCGTGAATCCGGGCGGAGCGGTGACGGCGTTTGAACTGAACGTGCTCTATCCCGGCCTGTATTCGGGCATCGGCAATGCGCACGGAACGGGCGATATGCCGTTCGGTGAGGATGGAAGAAGACAGCCGGATAAGGACTTTAAGCTCGGCTTTGCGTTTGACTATACGACAGGGCTGCCCTATGTGCCGGGCTCGGGCGTGAAGGGTGCGCTGCGCGCATGCTTTATCGACCAGACGCAGGATGTTCTGCAGGCGCTGAAGGAGGTCCTGGGCAGCGAAAAGGAGATCGAAAAAAAGGTGCTGCTGGCGGTTGAGACGGCGATCTTCGGCAACCGGTCCGGCGATCCGGATTGTCAGCAGCAGGGCTGCGTCATATTCCATGACGCGTTCCCGGCTTCGGGAGATGCGCCCGTTATGGCGGAGGACTATATCACGCCGCATCCGGCGGGAAGAGCGCCCAATCCGATCCGGACGATCAAAATCAGGCCCGGAACGCGAATGCGGTTTGCGTTTGAAATGCCGGAGAGGATTTGCGCAGGCGGAATGGAGATTGAGCGGGAGAAGCTCAAAGAGCTCTTTTTCCGGCTGCTTGTCGACTGGGGCGTCGGTGCGAAAACCCATACGGGCTACGGCAATCTGCTGTGATGATGAGGGAAGGAAAACGCTTTGCTGTATTTATCGTTTGATGCGGAGACGGACGGGCTCTACGGGCCGGTGTTCGCCATCGGCGCGGTGGTGCTTAACGAGCATGGAGAGCGGGTCGACGCGTTTGCCGGCGCGGCGCAGAGGGAGCTGGTGCGCGACCCGTGGGTGAAGGAAAACTGCCTGCCGAATCTGGCGCACCTGCCGGATTATCCGGACAGGGCGGCGCTGCGGGAGGCGTTCTGGCGGTTTTATATGAAATACCGCGGGCGCGCGGTGATCGCGGCGGATGTGCCCGTGCCGGTGGAGGCGGGGCTGCTGCGCGCATGCGTGGAGGATGATCCGCAGAACAGGACGTTCCTCGCGCCGTATCCGCTGATCGACGTGGCCAGCGCGCTCTTCGCCGCGGGCGTCGATCCGGATATCGACAGGCAGGCGTTCACCGGCTACGCGGGGAAGAAGCATTGCCCGCTTAGCGACGCGCACAGCTCCGGCCTGGCGCTGCTGCGCGCGCTGGAGATGGCCGGAAAGTAAAGGCATCACGCGCATCGCCTCTTCCTGCGTTTTTGCAGGAAGGGGCGCTTTTTTTCCTCTTGGGGAGCAAAAACCGTGGTCGGAATCGGGAGTGCGTTCAAATATTGAGAAAACCGGATTAAATCGGATATGATCTAGAAAAATAACAGGAATAATGCAGATGATAATCAAATAATAACGAGCGATATTGAGGTCGGCATTTAGGAGATTTGCTGGATTGAGTAAAATATAGGAAAAACAGGGGGCGAAAAAATGGGTTGACCGCAATTCAGATGGCTTGACAGGCAATGGATCATGTGATATAATCAAAAAACACAGTAGATACTGTTGTAAGCCAACTCTATGAGAGATTGATACCTTTTGGTGCCAAAGGATTAGTACAGGTAACGGTATGGTAAGCCAACTCTATGAGAGATTGATACTGTTGTTCGCATCCATAGATTCCCAGGCTGCAAAATACTGTAAGCCAACTCTATGAGAGATTGATACGGTTACCATTAGTACCACGTGATACAGGAAATTCCCTTTCATTGTAAGCCAACTCTATGAGAGATTGATACGCGAAGGTCGCCACGGTGTCGATGGAGTTGGCGGAGGTAGGTAAGCCAACTCTATGAGAGATTGATACTCAGCATCTATGACCTTAAAGTAGGCCATCCACTCCGGTAAGCCAACTCTATGAGAGATTGATACACGATGCCTTTGAAGTACATGCCGGCGGAGCAAGCCAGCGCGAGTAAGCCAACTCTATGAGAGATTGATACTGTTGGCAGACTTCGTGGTGTTGGTGTTCATGACGTTACCTCGTAAGCCAACTCTATGAGAGATTGATACCTGGATTCTGACATTGTTGTTACACATATGGGATGCCTGTAAGCCAACTCTATGAGAGATTGATACATAGAGATTGCTCCGAAGGGCAAACGTGGAGTCTCCCGTAAGCCAACTCTATGAGAGATTGATACAAAAATTAAACTTACAGATCTCCATAGAGACCATCCTGTAAGCCAACTCTATGAGAGATCCCTTCCCGTCCCGGCGGGAAAACAAAAGCACAAAAAAACGAGGCAAATGCGCGTAAGCGCACTTGCCTCGCTGTATTTTACAGCTGAGCGCACAGATCAAAAACGGCGTATCCTCCCGGCGACGGGGAGAGATACGCCGTTTCTGCGTCTGGTGAAAATTGGGACAGGCTACACAAAATCCGGATCGGCAACGCTGCCGACCGCCAGCTTTTTCATCGCGGAGGGATTCTCAAGCGCGTAGATCTGTATGTTTTCGCTGCTGCAGTCGATCAGCGGACGCAGCTGATTCATGAGCGTCTTCAGGTTTCTTTCGGTAAGCCGCCCCTCGAAAACGGAGCGCTGCGTCCTGTGCAGATACGCCTCGCATACCTTGGCCACGCGCCGGTTGTGCTTGACGTTTACGTCATATGTCAGAATAATATACATCGCTCATCAAACCTATCTGTAGTGGTATGGCCGGTAAGACGTTCCATGCTCAAAATAGTTCTGCAGCGACAGCACCTCGTCGCGGATCAGCTGGCGATAGGTCATTTTTTTGCCGCTGTGGGTGATGGTCTGGTCAAGCTTGTCCTCCATGTGCCGGATGAAGAGCTGCTTCCCCTTGCGGCTGAGGTATACGCCGCCGTCGGGGCGCGAGGAGAAGCAATCAGCATGGATGGCCCTCTTGTTGATCATGCTGAAAATCACCCGGTCGACCAGAATCGGCTTGAATACGTCCGCAAGGTCGAGATGCAGATTTTCGCTGCGTTGCCCGGCTGCGCTGTGGATAAGACTGATCCGGATATCCAGGCGGCTGCTGTAAATCGCATCGGAAACGAGCTGGTAGAGCAGGGTATTGCCGAAGCTGATCATCGCATTGACCGGGTCGCGCGGCGGGCGTATGCTGCGCTGCGAAAAGGAAAACTCCGGATGCGTGATGATGAGCGGGAATGCGCTGTAGTAGATCTGCCGGGCGCGGGCCTCAATCAGCATCAGCGTTTCGATTGACTGCGCGGTTCGCAGCTCGTCGATGGCGTCGAGGATGGCGGTTTCGGGTTCCAGCAGCGCTTCGTTTTTCCGCTCGCGGTAGTACCGGATGTTCTGATACAGGTTGAACAGGCTGGCATGCTCGAACCTTCTGGCCAGATACAGCCTGTCCTTGGCGCTGAGATAGTGCCGCATCTGGGCAAGCATGCAGCTGTTGCCCGCTTGGGCGGCGGCGGGAATAAAGGAGCCGATATAATGCCCGTATTGGTTGTAATAGCACAGGCGGATTCCCTGCTGGGCGGCGAAGGAGAGAAAATCCGGGGATAAGAGGACGTCCGCATGCAGATGAAGGGCCTCGAGCCCTGCGGAGGGAAGAAGGCGGCGGTACTGCTCGCCTTCGTAGAGCAAAGCCATGTGCCTGCGGGTCAGGATGCCGTTTTGCAGAAAGCTGGCGGATTCGCAGACGCCGGACAGAGGTAAGGATTCCCAGCTGTCAAGCTGGATGGTGGGCGTCTTGTTGCGGAAGCGCACGGCTTCCAGACGGCTGCAGCGCATGCGGAACCAGAAGCCGAGCAGCTGCAGCTCCGTACAGTAGCAGATTTCGCATTTGTCCGGGCGCAGCTGCAGGCGGAGCGAGCCGGCAAGAAAGGCGGAAACGCTTTCCAGCAGCGCGGCCGCGTCTTTTTTATAGGGAAGGAACAGCGTGAGGTCGTCCGCGTAGCGGACAAACGGGATGCCTTTTTCTTCCAGAAAGCGATCCAGCGGCGTGAGATACAGGTTGCTCAGCAGCGGGCTGAGCGGGCTGCCGAGGACGAGGCCCCGGCGCAGCACGGCGGTTTGCCCCGTGCTCTCGTCCCTGCAACGGGGAGAGAGCAGGGTTCTGATGAGATAGAGCAGATCGTCGTCCGCATATGGCTGCAGCATATCCAGCAGGATATCGTGATCGATGGAGGCGAAGAAATCCGCGATATCCATCTTCAGCGCATAGGGATATCCGTTTTCCATGATCAGCTTTGCCTCGCGCACGGCGTCCGCGGCAGACATGCCGCTGCGGTAGGCATAGCTGTGGCTGGAAAAGGAGGGCTCCAGCAGCGGGGAGAGAATCTGGCAGATCGCGCGCAGCAGGAGCATGTCCGTCGCGGCCAGGCGCGCGATGCTGCGCTCCTTGCCGTTTTCCTGCAGAAGAGGGCGCATCAGAACGGTATGCGGCAGGTATTCCCGGTTGGATATGATGTCTGCGATGTCGTCCCGATGGATGAGCCAGTATGCGGGCAGATCCTCAATCGGCATGCCTCTGGAATCGACTTTGACCTTTCCCTGGAGGATGTGCTCGATTGCGGAATGGATGTTGGCTTCGTCAAACAGTTTGCTGATCATAAATTCACCGCCTTCAGGAAAAAGATAGCATATTGTGCGGTCGATGTCAAATTTTCTTTAAAATGCTGATGATACATGATGAAGTCGGATGAACGGATAATCGGGTCATGGCTTTGTATTTAAAATAATAACGAGTGAAATATAGGTCGATCCGGGGGCGATTTGAGAAATTGAGCAGAATAAGGGAAATAAGAAGGGTAAAAATAGAAAATGACCACAAAAATAAGGGCTTGACGGGCGATGCTTCATGTGATATAATCAAAAAACACAGTAAATACTGTTGTAAGCCAACTCTATGAGAGATTGATACATGATGATGCTGATGAGCGCGACAACAAACTTCTTATACATTTTTGTAAGCCAACTCTATGAGAGATTGATACGATTCCGGGAAGACCAGTCGCAGCACGATGAGTGCCAAAGTAAGCCAACTCTATGAGAGATTGATACCCATACTTCTCCGTCTTTGTCGCACACATGCTTTCGTAAGCCAACTCTATGAGAGATTGATACGTAGGCTCCTAATTTGGGAATTATCCCCTTATTACAGTAAGCCAACTCTATGAGAGATTGATACGCAATAGCCCTGGCTTTCGTGTTTGGCCATAATCTAGTAAGCCAACTCTATGAGAGATTGATACGGAATACTGAGCGGTACAAATCGTTCGCAATAATTGTAAGCCAACTCTATGAGAGATCGGTTTCCCTCCGCCCTGCTGCGGCAGGGGACCTCATCCGTCTCGCCTTCTCCGAGGAACTCGCATAGTCGCGCAAGCGCTCCTTTACAGTTCCGATCTTTATCTCGCTGTCTCGCCCGCAGGGCGCGCTCGATTCCGATCCCACAGGGTGTGCTCGGCTTCGGCGCCAAGGGGGAAGGTTTATTTTATCTTGGGGCGTCTGAAGGGCGGCCTGCGATGGACGCCGCATTTCCTTCAAGCGATTGACAAGAATTGTAACCTGTGCTATCCTTGATATCAGGAACAAAAGAGCAAATAAAACGAGGCAAAAGCGCTTTTGTGCTTTTGCCTCGCTGTGTTTTATGTGGGGAACCGAAATGGATACGCTGCTTGAATTCTACGATGCATCTGAGCCGATTCTCAATATCATCGGCGCATGGATGCTCAAACCGAAGAACGTGGTTTTCTTCTACTATGGGCTGGAAGCGCCGGAGAAGGAGCGCAAAACCCTGATGAAGGCGCTGCGGGAAATGGACCTGCGCTGCAGCGTACGGATGGAGCTGCTCAACAGCCTGGACGACGACAGCCTGCTGCGCTGGATTGAGGCGAACAGGGATAAGCTGGGCGACTTTGCGCTGGAGCTCAGCGGCGGCGACGACGTGATGCTCTTCATGGCCGGACGCTGCTTCGAGCGGTTCCACTGCCCGGTGTACGCCCGCAGGCCCGGCGGCAGGTATTATGCGCTGGATGCGGACAGGATTGTCAGCGGCGCTGCGGCGCAGTTCCCCATTGAGCAGCGGCTGCTGCTGCATCACGGCAGGATCGGGCGGTTCGGCCGGCTGAAGCCGGGCGACCTGACGGCGCAGCTGCAGACGATGGCGGTTCAGGCGGTTGAGCTGCAAAAAAAGCACCCCTACCTCTGGACGAAGCAGACGCTGTGCATCCAGCAGGCAGTGGCGCAGATGGAAGAGGAAGGGCTGACGCTTACGCTCACCCGGGCGCAGTGCAGGCGGTTCGGCTTTGGCACGAAGACGGGCCATCTGTTCCGCCAGCTGGAGGCCGCGGGGCTGCTCAAGCGGTTTGGCTGTAATGAGGAGACGGCGGAGCTGACCTTTGCCAGCAGGCTGGTGAGGGACTGCCTGTGCGATTACGGCGTATGGCTGGAAATCTATCTGTATCACGTCATGAATGCCGCCGGCGTGTTTGACGATATGCGCCTGTCGTGCATCGTGGAATGGGAGCACGAGGATATCCTCAACGAGCTGGACGTGGTGGCGACGGCGGGCCTTGGGCTGGCAGTCGTCTCGTGCAAGACCTGCACGCCGGATATGAAGGCGCTCAGCGAGCTGTGCGTGCTCGCGGAACGCTTTGGCTCGCTGTATACGCAGCCTGTGCTGGCCGTGCTGCCCAAGGGCAGCGAGCGGCTGGAAAACATCGGCGCGCGCTGCGAGGAGATGGGCATTCAGCTGCTGGACGTGCGCCAGTACAGCCGGGAGGAGCTCATCGGCTATTTTGCCAGAATGGGCAGGCGGATGAAGTCATCTGTCTGACGCATCCATGATTGTGAAGAAGCCGAAGCCCTGACCGTTGCGCTCGCCCATGCCCGTATCCAGCAGGAAACGGACGGCGGCTTCCGGCGCGCGCAGCAGATAATCGCCGTACCAGCCGCACAGCGACGCGCCCTTGAACCGGGTTACGCAACGGTGCTTCTGCGTGACGGAGACAGGGGTCAGGCTGACGCTGCCGGGCGCAGGCGCGCTGCACAGCGCATGCCACTTGCGCTTGAAATTGGCGGAAATATACGCCGAAAAGTCGGAATCGAACGGGGAGAGGAAGACCGTCCGTCCCTGTCCGTCCGTGCGGTGGAGCACGACGGGCGTCTGCATCCGTATGCGAACGGTGGAGCGGAGCGGGGCGTAGTCCTCACGCGCTGTGCCGGTTATGTGCAGCGGCTGATGCAGGAGCGTGACGGCGGGCGCGGCGCGGAAGCCCTTTTCCCATGTGTCGAGCAGAGACGGGGAGCAGGAGCGGATGGTGAGCGCGAGATCGCCCGTGTAGGTGAGCTGCCCATCCTGCAGCGTGCGCCTGCCGCGCAGCCGGGAAAAGACGAACGGCGCGTAGCTGCGCTGATGCAGCATGGGCTTGCCGTCGTGTATCAGGCGGCTCATGAATGGATCGCCTGCGGAAAGCGTGCTTAAAAGCATACCCTGCAGGGCGTGCTGATGCGCGATGGGCAGAATGAGAGGCTTCTCGGGCGAGAGCGTGACGTGCAGCTGGGGCATGAGCTTGTTCACCATCCTGATTGTGATGTATAGCCATTGTAAAGAAAAATGCAGACGGGGTCAAGACCGAATACGGAGGAAAGCACATGAGCAGTTCGTTTTGTACAGGATCGTTCTCTTTTGTGTTGACGGCGCAGTGGGATTACGTCGACAGAAACCTGAAGGAAAAGTATCGGCGGAATCCGTACATTCTGCCGATGGATAAGCGGGTAAATATGCGCAAGGCGACAGCCATGCTGCTCAAAAGCGGAAAGTGGACGCCGTATCGGGATGTTGTCGATATCGCGGATCATTATGAAGAAGGGGAAGTGTTCCCGTTTTCGGATGAGAGAAGCGCATCAAAGCGCCCGCTTTATAAGGAATACTTGTATTTCAACAGCAATATGCGTCAGTTGATCTACAATCAGATCCAGTGGAAAGACGGTCCTGACGAAACGCTGGCAGACAGGGCGGAAGAATACGCCAGAGAGGTAGAAAAAAACAGACAGCCCGTTGTCGTGCTGGAAAGAAAGCTGGGGAGGCAGGGATACTATCATCTGGTCAGGTTCAAGTCGTATAACGGACAAATTGAGCTGACAGCCTATCGCCTTCCGCTGACGAGCATCGAGCTTCGCCTGTACAGCACGGGAGTGCTCTCGCTGGGCATTCGCTGCTGTCATGAGTTTGCGGCGGCAAGTTCCCGATATGAGAAAAAAGAGCTGGAACCGCCGTATATCCCCGATGAAATCCCTGTCAAGCTGAAGGGAGACGGCTGGAATCGCGCTGAGTTTGAGGAGGATATTGCGTGGATTGAAGATGCAGGCAGGCGGTTGTTCATGCCGAGGGGATCGTATATGGAGAATTATGCCGATTACCCTGCCGAGATACCGGTTTATTCCTGTCTGGATTTGGGGAATGGAGAGGAACCTATCGCGCTATGCAATATGCTGGGCCTGTTTGAAAAGCGCTGTTCCTGCCCGAATCAGGCGTGTAAAAAGAAGATAGAAGAGCTGTGCAGTATACTTGGTCAGACTGATGAGGATAAAAGAAAACGTCAGAAGAACAGAATTCTGCCGGAACGGTTTGAATGGCTGGGAGAGCTTGTCGACAAGCATTGTCTGAGCAAGAAGTCACTGCGCCATTTAAAGCGAAATGATGAAGGAGAACAGGCTGTTGTATCCGGAAAAGCAGACGTCCATCCGGAGGATGACGATGTGCTCGTCATTGAGAGCTTCAATGACGACCGCATGTATCTGCACGGTACGATCGTGTCCGATGAAATTGCCCACAATATGAAGAGGGCGCTTACGCCGCTGGACGCCGAGAAACGGATACTCAATCATCATGAATACATATCCACGCTCAGAAAATGGTACGGAATCATTTCGGCAGACAACAACTGGGAATCCTCGACCTGCACAAACGAAAAGATGCTCGTTGAACTGACGGAGTGCTGCACCGATGCGCGGTGGAGCGGATGGGGGACGTTTTACGGCATTACCTATCACTGCATGCTCATGCTGCATAATACAGGGGCTCAGGCGTATCTGACGGAGAACATGGACTGGACCTATTACCAGATGTTCCTGATCGGCATTCTGCAGCGCTTTTCGCTGCAGCGGTTTTACAGGGAAGCGTCCGGCGCGCTGCAGATTCATGACAAGAAGGATAAAGCCCGGCGAAGCGCGCTCAAGGACAGCTATCTGCTCTTCCTCAACCGCATCTGGTTCAGTGAGGTGACGGAGCAGGAGCAGGGGCGCGATCTGTTTCACAGGCTGCAGGAGAATCTGGAGGTTAAGGAAGATGTGGCCTTCCTCGATCAGGCGCTGGAAGAACTCAGTGACCGTGAGCAGAAGCGGCTGGATTCCATGATCAGCGAACAACTGCTTCCGATGTCAGTACTTGGCGGTATCTGGGCGGCAGTGGAAATGTTTTCAACTGTTCTTGGATGGACAGGGTACAGGAACGTAGAGGGAATTGAATCGTTTATCCAGTTTATGGATAAGTTGAAGGTGCTCTGCTGTGTGGTGGTACTCTTTGTGATAGCTGTCCATGTCGGCAATTACCTTTGTCATCGTATCCGGTATTGGATTTCGGATTTGAGGAATAAGCTACATGCGTGATTGGCAGCGACGACGCGGTAAGATCGCACAGCTGCACACTAGGAGGGTTCAAGTAAACGGATATCTCATGAAGCGCAGGCAGGATGATCGTCGCGTTTAAGGCGGACTGCTTTAGAGAAAACAGATACAGAAGCAAACCCTGTCGTAGAATTATGCGACATTACGCGGCTTTACTCCGGATTTCAAACGGAGTAGGGCCGTTTTTTATGCCAATGAGTTGGAAGCTGCAGAACGGGATATACTTGTCAACAGGTTGCTGAACTTGTTTATGGATAGTTAAATTACATGTATAGGGATATTCGGATTTTAAAGCGTCAAAGAAGTTTTGTATAATCACACTATTATAAGGAAAAACCTTTTCGGATATTGATGCTGGAAAGTGATATTTTCCATTAAGGCAGAGTTTCTTCGGAAGTGTTCTATGGTATTGATCGCCGTGAAGGATTGATCCGGCGGTGTATTGTTTGGATATGAAACGACCCTCCTGTCGTAGTTTTGATTTCATCGATTCTACAACAGGAGGGTGTTTTATTTCACTGTCTATTTTCCTTTAAGCAGTCCACTATGCAGACAGGGGTTTGTTATCCGGGAATCCTGCAGACAGATCAATCTGAATCGGTATCCAGATATGGATAAACGACGTCCCGAATGACGTCCCAGGCGTCGTCGCTGATGTCCTGCAGCTCAAGCGGAAGAAGCGGAGTCAGCTCCGGAATGCAGCTGGCGTCGCTGTGCGCTTTGAAATACCGGACGACCGACTCCGGAAGCTTCGCCTGCTCATCAGCTGCGAGCAGCTGGATTACAGCGTATACTTCGCTGATGACGCGTATGGATTTGTCGGACAGCAGTTCGTTCAAGCAAGAGAGATTCATGAATCTACACCTCCTGATATATATGAAGGAATATTGTGATCTTGTCTGCCCCGATTGCTTGTATCTTGGTCATATGCTCGATCGAAGCAGATTCATTCTCCTGAATCTTATCATACATCCGATAGAGACGTTTATCAAGACCCAATTTGCGCCGACGGTAATGCTTGCCTCCGGGATCAGGAGAACTGATTTCTTCGACAAGATCTGCTTTGACAGCGCATTGCTGCCTGAGCGTTTTTCATAAGGATCGATCCCCTGCAGAAGCGCCAGGATTCCGAGTTGCAGATTGATTTTTCTCCTGTATCAGCACAGCGAAGCCGGGTTTGCTGCATGGATCCATTCTGCAGGGATACCGTGACAAAAAGAGGAGCGTATGATATACTGCAAAATACAACCGTGTCTGCAGGAAGGGAGGGGATGGCGTGGCAGAACTCTGCCATACGGAATATGCACTCCAGAAGAAGAAGCATCTGGAAAACAGCCTGTTGAATCTGATGCTGCTGCGTCAATATAATGAGATTTCCGTAACGGATATCTGCCGGGAGGCGGGGATCCCAAGGCGCACCTTTTACCATTATTATGAGAGCAAGGATGATGTCCTGAATTCCATCATTGAAGAGATGATGCAGCAATGCTTTCTGGGGGTCATGTTCAGACTGCGCTCGGGCATGGATAAAGAAAGCTTCGCACGGATTTTTCGTTTCTGGGAAGGGGATAATCGTGTAAAGCTGAATGCGCTCATTCAGAACGGACTTGAATCCCGGCTTATGTCATGGTCGCTCCAGTTTATCAGAACAGAGAAACTGGGGCTGCTCTCTGACAGCGGCATGGAACCTAAGCTGATGGAAATCGGACTGATGGTAGGCATCACCAGCTTCTTTTCCCTGCTGTTTTACTGGAGCCGCGGAAATTATCAGGAGACGCCTGATCAGATGGCGGAATATGCTGTGCAGATGCTGCCGCGTGCATTTTCAAATTTGATCATTCATCGGAAGAATGTGTAAATGTTCACATATTCTTCCGATGAATTTTTATTTTGAGTGGCACAGTTGTTTAAAAGTGCGAATTGTATTATGTGTACAAAAAATATATAATGGTTTTATTACATATGGAAAGAGGAGATTGCATCATGGCAAAACCCTACAAAACCGAGAAAAAAGCTTATAAAAAGATCAGGCGCAAGCT
>JAFQOY010000255.1 GCA_017412025.1 Clostridia bacterium
CGATTGATCTTTTTGCAAAAATTTGCGATCAGAAGCCGTTTAAGCTCCTTATGGTCGGCGAAGGCTATCTCAAGGAAAGCGTGGAGGAGAAAATCCGCGAGCATCATCTTGAGGATCGCGTGCAGATGATCGAGCGCGTGCCCTATGAAAAAATGTGGGAGATTCACTATATCAGCGACTACTTCCTCAACCTGTGCACGCGCGAAATCTTCGGCATGGCGCTGCTGGAATCGGTCTATTATCGTTCCTCAGCCGTCGCGCTGCATGCACCCGGCCCCGACGCTATCCTGACTGATCTCCCCGGACACTGCCTGTGCGACACCTTTGAGCAGGTCGGCGAGTGGGTCTGCGCGTCCAAGGCGGACGAAAAGACGCTGGCTAAAGCCTCCGGCGAACTGCTGGAAAAATTCTCCTGGAATATCTGTGCCAATCAGTTCATCCAGCTGACCGAGGAGGCGCGCCATGGTTAAAGCTCTGCTCAAAAAGCTCTATCTGCGCCTGCTTCTGCTGCTGCCAAACGATCGCATATACGCCTTTCACAACGTATCCAGCCATCCCGAAATTGAGCTCACCTCGCGCAAGCTCGATACGCAGGCGTTTTATGATTTCATCCGCCGTCACGGCCCTTATGTCTCCCTGGAGGAGATGGGCCAACCGGACAGGCCGACTGGCCGCGCCGCCGTTACCTTTGACGACGGGCTTGAAGACGTCTACACCATTGCCTATCCCTTTCTGAAGGGCGAGAATATTCCTTTCACCGTCTTCGTCCTCACGGACAAGCTCGATCAGCCGGGCTATCTGACCACTGCCCAGCTTAAGGAGATTGCTCAAGACCCGCTGGTGACCATCGGCTCCCACGGCACGGACCATACCCGCCTCTCCAGAACAGACAGGGATAAACAGTACCACGAACTGCACGCTTCCAAGGAAAAGCTCGAGGTCCTGCTCGGCCGTCCATGCGCCTTCTTTGCTTATCCCTTTGGCGCATATAATGAAACGACGCTTGACCTGATGCAAAGCGCAGGCTATGCTCTCGCCTACGCCGTCAGAGGGCGTCCGCTGCTCCCCGGCAATCATCGCGATCCCTACACGATCCCCCGGCTGTCCATCGACGACAGCACGCTGCCCTATTACGACCATTGAGGAGAACTGGCATGCCCGCTTTTCTGACCTGCGCGCTTGTCCTGTGCGCCTATCTGATGAGCATTCTGGCGCTTGGCAGCAGCAAAGCCGTTCGCGTTTCCGCATCCCGGCTCGCTGTGATTCTGCTGCCCGTGGCGCTCATCGTGCTCGCCGCGATTTCGCTGTTCACCCTGGTTCTTGGCAGCTGGGACGAGATGCTCACGCTCATGACCGTGTTGTCGCCTGCCGCGGCAATCTGCATCGGCATGCGTGGCCTTCGCAGCTGCCGGGAAGAAATAAACAGGGGAATGACCGCACTCTTTCTGCTTTCGCTGCTGGCGGTTGGCTATGTGACGCTCTTCTCCCGGGACGGATCAACCAGCACAAGGGTACTTTTTGGTCTGCGCAATATCGGCAGAGCAATCAAGACCGGATCGCTGCTGCATCTGAGGCATTTGCTGCAGAACGTCATTCTCTTCATGCCGTTCGGCTTTCTGCTGTGTGCCTGCTGCCCTGGCAGGAGCGACAATCTTGCTGCAGTGCTCACCTATGCGCTCCTGTTCTCCTGCGCCATCGAATCCCTGCAGTATCTGCTGGTCATCGGCGAATGCGACCTTGAGGACGTGCTGGGCAATGTGCTGGGCGCATGGGCGGGGCTTGGTGTGTATCGGGCATACCTGAGTACCTGCTGATTCAATCAGGAAAGAAATGAGGACCGATATATGGACTCCTATAAGCTCGCCTTCATCGCCTCCTCCGGCGGCCATCTGGAACAGCTGTCCATGCTGCGCCCGCTGATGGAGCATTATGACAGCTTTGTCATCACCGAAAAGACGCCCTATCAGCCGTCGCACTTCTGCGACCGCAGCTACCAGCTGCGCCAGGTCAACCGCCATGAGCCGCTGTTCATCTTCAAGCTCATCGGCAACACCTTCTCCTCCCTGCGCATCGTCCTCAAGGAGAGGCCGGACATGGTCATTTCCACGGGCGCGCTGGCGGTCATTCCCTTCTGCCTGATCGCCAAGGTTCTCTTCCGGCGCAAGTTCATCTTCATCGAATCCTTCGCCAAGGTCACGACCCCCACGCTGACGGGCCGCCTCCTTTATCGCTTTGCCGACAGGTTCTACGTTCAGTGGGAACCGATGCTTGAAGTCTATCCGGACGCGATCTATCTGGGAGGGATTTACTGATGATCTTCATTACGCTTGGCTCGCAGAAATTCCAGTTTAACCGCCTGCTTCGCGCGGTGGACGATCTCGCCGCAAGCGGCGCAATCTCGCACGAGATCTTTGCGCAGACGGGCGCGAGCACCTATATCCCCAAAAACTTCCCCTCAAAGCCCTATCTGGATACGGATCCGTTCAAGGAGACCATGCGCCGCGCCGATATCGTGATCACCCATGGCGGAACGGGCGCCATCGTCAACGCCGTCAAGCTCTCCAAAAAGGTCATCGTCGTTCCGCGCCTTGCCCGCTATGGCGAACACGTGGACGATCATCAGCTGCAGATCATGCGTACCTTTGCAGACCTGAACCTCGTTCTGCCCTGCGAAAA
>JAFQOY010000256.1 GCA_017412025.1 Clostridia bacterium
CATGTGGAACTTGAACCGGTATTTGCTCAGATGGGTCTGAATGCTGTCTATTTTGATGTGGATACCTTTGAGGATTATCTGCGTATGCTGCAGGTGTGTACGCAGTTGACGGGTTCTCCTGATCGTTATGAGGCTTATGGCGAAGCGCTCAGGACTCAGGTGGATGCAGCGAAAGAAACCGCAGATGGAAGGAAGCCGACTGTGCTCTATATCCGTGCAACGGGCTCAAGCTGCAGGGTGAAAAACAGTGCAGGCAGCGTATTGGGCGAGATGCTCAAGGCGCTCGATTGCGTCAATATTGCCGACAGCGACACAAGCCTGCTGGAGGAACTGAGCCTGGAAGCAATTCTGATGGCTGACCCGGATTTTATATTTGTGGTGGAGCAGAGCGCAGATCCGCAGGCCGCAAAGGATGTGCTGGAAAAGACACTGTTTTCCAATCCGGCATGGAAGACGCTGACGGCAGTGAGAGAAGGGCGCTATCACGTCATGGATTCTTCACTGTATAACCTGAAGCCGAACGCAAGATGGGGAGAAGCATATGAAAAGCTGGCGGAGATTCTTTATGGGGAGAAATGAAAACAAAAGCATATATCCGCCTTTGGTTGCATGCTTTCTCTGTGCGGCAGTCATGAGCCTTTGTGTCGGCGCGGTGCCTGTTGCGCCCGGCGATGTGTTTTCTGCATTGTTTTCCGGAAAAACAGAAACGGTTGCCGCGCGGATCATTCTGTATACGCGCCTGCCGCGCACACTGGCAGCACTGCTTTCCGGCGCAGCGCTCGCAGTTTCCGGCGCTGTGATTCAGACTGTGCTGTGCAATCCGCTTGCAGCGCCCAATATCATCGGCGTGAATTCGAGCGCCGGTCTTGCCGTGGCCATCGCCTGCGCGCTCGTTCCGATGTCAGCGGTATTGACGCCGCTGATCGCGTTTGCAGGCGCTCTGGCCGGTGTGCTGCTGGTGCTTGCACTTTCTGAGATGACGGGTGCATCGCGCATGACGACGGTGCTTTCGGGCGTGGCGGTATCCAATCTATTTGGCGCGGCGATTGATGCGGTGATTACATTTGTGCCGGATGCGCTGGTAGGCTATTCGGATTTCAAAATCGGCGGCTTTGCCGATGTGACGATGGCGCGTCTTGGTCCGGCAGGCATGCTGATTGCACTGAGCCTCGCCCTGATTGTGACGCTGTCTGAACAGATGGATATCCTTGCGCTGGGCAGCGAAACGGCCAGGAGCCTGGGACTCGCTGTGCGGCCGGTGCGCCTGGTTCTTTTGGTGCTTGCAGCGGCGTTGTGCGGCGCAGCGATCAGCTTTTCCGGCCTGCTGGGCTTCGTTGGTCTGATCGTGCCGCATATCATGCGCAGGCTTGTGGGGGAGGAGAGCCGCAGGCTCGTTCTCTCCTGCGCGCTGGGCGGCGCTGCGCTGGTGGCGCTGTGCGACACGCTTGCACGTGTGCTTTTTGCGCCGTATGAGCTGCCTGTGGGCATTGTACTTTCCTTCGCAGGCGTACCGTTCTTCCTGTGGCTGCTGCTGCGCCAGAGAGGAGGGCGAATCCATGATTGAAATTCGGAATCTGTGTGCGGGCTACCGGGGAAAGCCGGTGCTCAATCAGGTGTCGCTTGATTTCAAAGAGGGTGAAGTGCTGGTGCTGCTGGGCCCCAATGG
This sequence comes from Clostridia bacterium, assembly GCA_017412025.1. The sequence continues at coordinate 1,667 of JAFQOY010000256.1, forward strand.
CTGCGGCAAGAGCACGCTGTTGAAAACCGTGCTTGGCCTGACGGAGAAATCCTCCGGAATTGTCCTGTACGATGGCGAGGAAATGGAGAATCTCTCGCGCAGGCAGATTGCGCAGAAGGCAGCATTTCTTACCCAGTCGCGCACGACGCCTGTGATCACGGCGCTGCGCATGGTGCTCCATGGACGATTCCCGTATCTGTCCTACCCGCGCAGATATGGAAAAACAGATTATGAGCTCGCCTATCGCGCGCTTGAACGGGTTGGCGCAAAGCAGTATGCGGGCGAATACGTCAGCGAGCTTTCCGGCGGACAGCGCCAGGGCGTGTATCTGGCAATGGCGCTTGCTCAGGACACAAAAACTATCCTGATGGACGAGCCGACGACATATCTGGATATTGAGCATCAGCTTGGCGTAATGAATACGGCCAGAAAGCTGGCGCAGGAAGGAAAGGCTGTCGTGCTTGTGCTGCACGATATTGCGCTGGCGCTGCGCTTGGCGGATCGGATTGCCGTCATGGACAGGGGCCATCTGATTGCCTGCGGCACGCCGAAGGCAATCGAAGAGAGCCGCGTAATAGACCGCGTATTCCATGTCAGGTTGTTTGCATCGGATACGCAGCACGGACGGCAGTATTATTGTATCAGTACACAGGAGGAAGCATGAAGCCCTATTTTCCAATGTTTATCAAGCTGGAGGGACGGCGCGGATTGATTATTGGCGGCGGCATGGTCGCCTTGCGCAAAATCGAAAAAATTGCGCCGTATGGCGCGGCGCTTCGCGTGATTGCACCGCAGATGCTGCCGGAGATTGAAGCGATGAGCGATGTGGAGCGCGTGAAACGCTGCTTCAGAATGTCCGATCTGCGCACAAATTGGGCATTTGTGATCGCGGCGACGGATGATCCGCAGGAGAATCATGTGATTGCAGAGCTGTGTGAACGCAGGAATATTCCGGTTAACGTGGTGGATGATCCGGCATACTGCTCCTTTATCTTCCCGGCTGTCGTGCACAGCGGCCCGTTTTCTGTGGGCATTTCTACCGGCGGCGCCAGCCCTACAGCGGCGATTTATTTCAAAGAGCAGCTCGAGGCGATGGTGCCCGATCGGTTTGACGAGATTCTGGAATGGCTGAACGCACAGCGCGGCGCGATGAAAGCGCGCATGGCGGATGAACAGATGCGCGCTGCGGTATTCAAGCGGATGCTTTCTGCCTGTATGGAGAAGGGGGCGCCGCTTGATGAACACGAAATGGAGGAATTGCTGTGAATAGCGAAAGAAAAGGTGTTGTGCACCTGGTTGGCGCGGGCTGCGGCAGCGCAGATCTGATTACCGTGCGAGGCCTTCGGCTCATTCAAAGCTGCGATGCGCTTGTGTATGATGATCTGATTGATGAGGCGCTGCTGGATGAAGCGCCTGAAGGTGCACAGCGAATCTACATGGGCAAGCGGTCCGGTCATCATAGCGCGCCGCAGGAGGAAATCTGTGCGGAGCTGATCCGGCTTGCGCTTGAGGGGTTTAAGGTTGTGCGGCTCAAGGGAGGGGATCCTTATCTCTTCGGCCGCGGCGGAGAGGAAATGCTTGCGCTCAGGGCGGCGGGCGTCGAATGCCATGAAGTGCCGGGAATTCCGTCCGCAATTGGCATTCCTGCGGAGGCGGGCATCCCCGTGACGCACAGGGGAAAGAGCCGAAGCCTGCACATCATCACGGGCCACACCTCGGATACGGAAGACGGACTGCCTGCCGATTTCGACCATCTTGCCAGTATCGATGGTACGCTGGTATTCCTGATGGGCCTTGCGCAGCTGGAGCGCATTGCACAGCGCCTGATGGCAGCGGGCAAGCGCGCTGATACGCCGGCAGCGGTGCTTTCCGGCGGCAACTCGAGGAATCCTGCACAGGTGCGCGGCACACTTGCGGATATCGCGCAGAAGGCGCGCGATGCGCAAGTGAAAGCGCCGGCGATCATCATGGTCGGCGGCGTGGCTGAAATGGATCTGAACTGAAAAAAGCGGGATGATTCCCGCTTTTTCTTCTCTGATGATACTGTGGAATCGGTTGTATGCGCGAAGCGAAGAAGGGATCTGGGCGGCAGCCCAACGTACCCCGACGTACTCCCGCGTCTTACTCCTTGTGGATGATCTGCTTGCATGCTTCGATGAAATCCTGCATCTGGGAGCGAACGGGCATTTTGTTGTTGTAGCAGATGTAGAACAGGCGATCCATCGGCATATCCTCAATGCTGCAGGCGTGGATGAGGTTTGCGTCCGTATAGCGCTCCACGCAGCGATGGGAGATAACGCCAAGGCCCAGACCATGATGCACCATGTCGATAATGGCGGCAGAGCTGGCGGATTCGCCGATGACATTGATGGAGACCTTCGCCATGCGCAGATAATCCTCAAAGATGGTGCGGGTACCGCTGCCCAGTTCGCGCAGGATAAAGTTCTGCCCACTCAGCTCCTCAGGGCGAATATGATCGCGATTCCAGAAGGGATGGCCGCGATGGCAGATGACCATCAGCGTATCCTTGACCAGCGGAAGCTTGGCGATCTCATCGCTGCGCACCTGTCCTTCAATGAGCGCGATGTCCAACTCATTGTGCAGCAGACGGTTTTCCAGGCTGCGCGTGTTTTCGACGATGAATGTGCTTTGGATATCGGGATGGTTTTCATGCAGGCGCTTGCCGATGGGCGCAAGCATGGTATTGGCGATGGAAAGCGTGCAGCCGATTCTCAGCTCGCGTGAGGGCGTGGCGTCCTTGACGGCGGCGTTCATGATTTCATACTGCTGCATGACCTTGCGGGCATGGGTGAGCAGAAGCTGGCCGTGCGGCGTGAGAAGAAGCTGTTTGTGCCCGCGCTCAAAAAGCTCGACGCCCAGCTCATATTCCAGATCTGAAATGCACTGGCTGACGGTCGGCTGGGAGACATAGAGCGCCTTGGCGGCCTCGCTCATGCGCAGCTTTTCTGCGACGGAGATAAAGATACTGAGCTGCTTCAGCGTAGACACGGTGATCCCCTCCCTTATCATCATAAAAGGCAAAACATAGCGCCTGTTCCATTACAAAAACCAAATCGATGCTTTGGGTATTCATATTTTACAATACACACATGGCATGATAATATAATAACACAGTTGGTCAATAAAGAAAAGCATGGTTTCTGAATCAGAAGGAGAGACGAAATGAAAATCGTTGTTCTGGGCGGCGTTGCTGCCGGTACCAAAATTGCGGCGAAGCTGATGCGCGAAGACCGCAGCAATGAGGTTGTGATTCTTAATAAGGGCGAGAATATCTCCTATGCCGGCTGCGGCCTGCCGTATTATGTGGGCCACGTCATTGGCGAGAAGGAAGAGCTGATTGTTAACACTCCGGCAAAGTACGAGGGCCTGACCGGC
>JAFQOY010000257.1 GCA_017412025.1 Clostridia bacterium
CCTGCTCGAGCACGCGGGCGTTGTCGTCGAAGAAATGCATCGCGCGCAGGACCGGACGGTCGCCGACGACCTTGCGCAGCTCGCCGATCTTCGCCTCGAACTCCGCCGGATCGACCTCGCGCAGCACCTTCTTGCCGAACTGCGCAGCGACAGCCTTCATCTCGGCCGGGATTGCCGCATAGTCGTCCGTCAGGTCGCCGTGATCGCCGCCGGTATTGACGACGCACAGCGCATAGCCCTTCGCCGCAAAGTCGCAGGCGATGGCGTCCACCTTCGCGTCCGCCGTTTCAAAGTCGAGCGCAACCATGCCGCCGGCGGAGGCAGCCATCTGGTCAAGCAGGCCGCAGGGCTTGCCGAAGTAGACGTTTTCCACCTTCTGGGAGATGACGGCGCGGAGCTTGAAGTCCACCACCCAGCCGTTGTACAGGCCGTCGAGAATCGCGGCAATCAGGATTTCAAACGCCGCAGAAGAGGACAGACCGCTGCCGCGCAGCACGGAGCTGGAAATCGTCGCGCGGAAACCGCCGACCTTGTAGCCCATCTCCTTCATGACGCCCGCGGTACCGCGGATCAGCGCCAGCGTGGTGCCGAAGTCCTTCTCGCGGATCTCCAGACTGGACAAATCCACCGTGATCGGCGGGAAGCCCTCGCTGTCCACGACGATCGTGTTGTCATCCGTCTTCTCGACGCATGCGATGGTATCCAGGTTCACAGCGCCCGCCAGGCAGCGGCCGTTGTTGTGATCGGTGTGATTACCGCCGATTTCGGTACGGCCGGGCGCGGAGAAGAAGCACAGCTCGCCGTGCTTTTCGCCAAAGCGCTTTTCAAAGCGCTCCACAAGCTTGCCGTAACGCGCCTTCTGAAGCTCAAGCTGCTTTTCTCCCGCGCCATACAGCGTCGCAACGCGGGAAGCAAAAGCCTCTGTATTCTGATACGCAGCCCACTGACTGTTCATCGGAAATCCCTCCATTAAGAAAGTGAGAATGGACAAATTCTGTCACATATATTATTGACCCTTGATGCAGATTTGTCAAGCCTTCACAATCATCTGTCTGACAATTTCTGTTTTTCATGCGCTGCAGACAAGGCTTGCGCCCGTATTCTCTGCCCGTTTCCATGCTTTTTTCGCTTTTCGTCCGCTGCCCGCCAAGAACGGTTCAATTATTTTACAATTGTGCTTGACAAAGCGCCTTTTCTGCGCTATGATCATCCAGTCGTTCATTTTTTGAACTTTTTGCAAAGGAGGCATTTTAGATGACCGATCTGCAGCAGGCGGGAGATGAGCTGCTCAATGCCTGGCTCAGCCTCACCTCCACCCTTTGGAACACGCGCGTGGTCAAAACGCTGACATACAACGAAACGCACGTTCTGGGTATCCTGCTTCGCCATGCGCAGTCAGAAGCGCTGACTGCCACCGATCTCATCCGGCGCACAAGGCTGCTCAAAAGCCAGATGAACAAGCTGCTGACAACGCTTGAAAATCGCGGGCTGATTGAGCGCAGCCGCTGCGAGCACGACAAACGCCAGATCCATATCCGTCTGACACAGGCAGGCAAAGAAGCCTATCTGCTTGAACACCGGGATGTGGAAACGTTTCTCAATCAGCTGATTGAGCGCATCGGCGCCGAGCGCGCGCTTGCCGTCGCCAGAGAGCTCAGCGATATCAACCGCGTTCTTGATGATATCGTTCCGCTTCCCAGGTAATCCTACCAAACATCAACCTTGTGAAAGGACTTTTCTATGCGCATCATAACCGATTCCGCAGCGGATTTTTCCGCCGCAGAGCTTAAGCAGCTTCGTCTGACCGCCGTTCCGCTTCAGGTGATCTTCGGCGAGGACTGCTATGAAGACGGCGTGAGCCTCACGCTCGAAATCTTCTGGAGCCGTATCACTGCCGGAGAAAACCCCACGACCTCCCAGCCGACGCCGGACGCTTTCCTCGCCGCATTCGAAGAGGCAAAGGCCGCTGGAGAGAGCGTCGTATGCATTCTCCTTTCCTCAGGCCTGTCCGGCACGGTGCAAAGCGCCATGCTGGCCAGATCCATGTGCGATTACGAAGACATTCATATCGTAGACTCGCTGAAGGTCGCCGCCGCGCAGAAGATGCTGGTGCTGCGCGCCTGCCAGCTGCGCGAGGAAGGCCGCCTCGGCGCGGCTGAGATTGCGCAGGAGCTCCGCTGCTTTTCAGGCCGCATCCGCCTGTACGCCTGCCTCGACACGCTTGAATACCTCGCCCGCGGCGGACGCATTCCCGCCGCCGCCGCAAGCCTGGGCTCCCTCGTCCAGCTCAAGCCGATCATCACCCTCACCCAGGAGGGCAAGATCGACATGTGCGCCAAGGGGATGGGGCTCCACCGTGCGACGGCCGCGCTCATCAAGCTCATCTCCCAGCACAGCATCGATCCGGATTATCCCGTGATGCCGGTGTACACGCACAATCGCAGCAACTGCCTGAATATGATCAAAAAGCTCAATCAGGCTTCCATCGCCTGCAGCGAGGAAAACATCTGTCCCGTCGGCGCAACGATCGGCACGCATGCCGGTCCAGGCGCCTTCGGTCTGATCTTTGTTGAAAAAGAAGCCTGACCTCTCTGACAGCGCGCGATAAAAGAAACAGGTTCCGCCCGATGGATGGACGGAACCTGTTTTGATCTATCTGATTCAGCGGACATTGCCCATGGACTTGAGATGCTTCATCACCATCTGGGCCACAACGCCGGTGAGCACGCCTGTCACCACGCCGGATACCATCAGGATCGGCAGATAGGTCACAATCAGCTGGGGCGTATTGAGCATCACGACAGCCACCAGAATCTGGCCGACGTTGAAGAATACCGCACCCAGCGCACTGACGCCGATGATGCTCACGCCCTTCACGCGCATGAGCGCGATCATCGCCAGCAGCGATAAAAGACCGCCGCCCAGCGAATAGAACATCGCGTTGAGGTTCGTATAGATCAGCCAGCTCATCAGCGCCTTGAGCAGCATCAGGATGAAGGACTGCTTTATGCCGAGCATGTACAGGCTGTACAGCAGCACCGAATTGGCCAGACCCAGCTTGACGCCCGGCACGGCTGCCGTAATCGGAAACTGACGCTCAATGAGGCCAAAGACCAGCATCAGGCTCGTCAGCAGCCCCGAAAGGGCAATTCTCTGCGCGCTCTTGTTGCGCATGGTTTATTCCCCTCTCTTCCTCACTCTTCCAGCGGAATCATCTCAATCTGCACGTTGTTGGGCAGACAGATGATGAACGTGCTCAGAATGCGCTTGTGATAGGTGTCGATATGGATCTCACCCTGGCCCACACAGTCCTGATTCTCGCAGGTCGAGGATTCCATATACACCCTTTCAGGCGTGATATGCACCTTGTTGATCTTGCCGTCCTCCTGACGGAGGGTGATGATCTTGTCGCGGTCCATCGGGATCGGATCGCCGTACTGGCGTCCGCCCACGGTCAGGATGACATGACCGCGCACCTTCGCCGTCTGCTTGGGCGGCATCGGGCCGACCATACCGGCTTCCTGCGCCTGCGCTGCAGCCGGCGCTTCCGTCGCTGCGGGCGCTTCCGTCGCTGCGGGCGCTTCCGTCGCGGCAGGCGCTTCCGTCGCGGCGGGCGCTTCCGTCGCTGCGGGCGCTTCCGTCGCTGCGGGCGCTTCCGTCGCTTCCGGCGCAGGAGTCGCGTCCAGATACTCGATCGCGTCCGGCGCAAGCGTCGCGTCCGCCGTCTTGCCGCTGAGGGTCGCAGCAGGCATCAGCTTTGAAATACCGAGCATCACCATCGCCGCTGCGAGCACCGCGATGATGACCACAATATCCTTCCTTTTGGGCATGGGAATAAGCCTCCTGTGTATGCGCGGTTACGCTTCCTCTTCCTTGTCAAAGGAGAGTTCGATCTCGTTGGTGCCGTCCGCCCAGAGCCGTTCCAGCTGATAATACTCACGGTCCTGCTCATGGAACACATGCACCATCACGTCGCCGAAATCCAGTACACACCAGCGGCCCTCGCTGTAGCCCTCGCTGCGGCGCGGGAATACGTCGATCTTCGCCAGCTCGTCCTCGACATTGTCGGCCAGCGCCTTCACCTGCGGGGTGGAGCGGCCGGTCGCGATGACCATGTAGTCCGTAATCACCGTCATCTCGTCCACCTTGAGCACAGTGATATCCTTGGCGCGCTTGTCGTCAAGCGCCTTCGCGGCAAGCAGCGCGATGTCCTTCTGATTCATCAATTTCTTTCCTCCTGTTTCAGTCCTCAATATGGGGATCATAGCTTTTCAGTGCGGCGAGCGTATCCGGGTGCAGCGTCTTTCCCTGCGAGCGGACATGCTCAAGGCTCATGGAAAGCGCCATATGCATCGCTCCGTCAAGATCCTGCATGCACAGCGCCCGGAGCGCTTCAAGCCCGTCAAACATCTTGCGGTTCGGCTCGATCATATCGGCCAGATAGATGATCTTTTCAAGCGCAGTCATGTCCGCTCGGCCCGTCGTGTGCCAGCGGATGGCGCTGAGCACCTCTTCATCCTCCACGCCGTAAACATCCCGTGCGACGCAGCGCCCGGCCAGTGCATGCATCAGCGCCTTGGATTCCTTCATCACCGGATCAATGTTTTCATGCCGGGCCGCCTTGATCATCTGGGACAGCGGCATGCACTTGGCACAGTCGTGCAGAAGGCCGGCAAGCGCCGCCTTCTCCTCGTCCGCGCTGAAAACCCGCGCCATCTCGCGCGCCGTTTTCTCAACGCCCAGCGTGTGCACAAAGCGCTGATGATCCAGCTCCTTTTTGAGCTTATACTCCATCTTTTCGCGTTTCATCGGCAACCGTCCTCAGCGGATCCATACAGTCCATGCCTGCGGATATATGCTTCCACCTCCTGCGGGACACAGTGCGCAAGAGACAGCCCCTGCGCAGCCATGCGGCGCACGTCGGTAGAGGAAATATCCATTTCGTCCGCCGGCATCAGCTCCATCTGCGCGCCCTTTGCCCGCCAGGCGGCCAGAAGCGCATCGACCTCCTGCCGCGTCTCGCCCGGCCGCATCACGACCAAGAAGCTGCACAGGCGGATCACGTCCTCAGGTCTTCTCCATGTGTGCAGCACGCGCAGCGTATCCGAGCCGATCAGATACACAAGGCGGCAGTCCGTCATACTGCCGCTGAGCCTTGTCAGCGTATCCACGGTGTAGATCACGCCCTCGCGGTCGATCTCCTCGCGGCTTGCCTGCATGTCCGCCTCTTTTGCAATCGCAAGCTCCACCATCGCAAGGCGATGAAGCTTGTCCGCAAGCCCATCATGCTTATGGGGCGGGTTACCCGTCGGCAGAAAGAGCACGCGGTCGACATAGCCGCCGCAAAGCGCCGTACGGGCAAGATGGATATGCCCGCTGTGGATGGGATTAAAGCTTCCGCCCATCAGTCCGATCCGCTGCATACGCCGCCTCCTGTCTGCCATTGGTGCACAACAAAGTATTATATCAAATTCCATCCCTTTTTCAAAGAGGTAAAGGGATACATTTTCAAAAAACCGGAAATTATAGCCATATCAGATCCGGACAGGAGGCATGGACATGCAGTCGCCCTTTGATACAAAAAACAAGGCCGCATCCCTTCTGGATCGCCTGGCGCTGCGCATCCTCGTGTTCCTGCTCAGCGTCGGTTACTTTTTCTTCCTGTGGCGCAGCCCGCTTTCCAGCCTGATCGCCGGCAGCGCGCTGTTTGCGCTCGTGCTGCTGACGGCGGCGCTGCTGAAAAGACGCACCCTGCACCTGCGTGAGCGCATGCTGCGCGAGCGCGTGGGCGGCGTCATCGTCCTGGACGAGCTGATCCTCATGCCCTTTGCACACGCCTGCTCGCATGTCCGCGATCTGCTGTGCAAAGCGCTTGACGCGCAGCCTCTTGGCAGTGCAGCCATGCGCTACGGCGGGGAAACCTGGCTCATCCGCTGCGCGCAGTGCCTGCAGGGCGCCGCTGCTTCAGACGGCGACGTGCTTGCCGCACACAGAGCGCGCGTGGAATCCGGCTGCGACCGGTGCGCGCTTGTATCCACCGGCCGCTTTTCTCCCGAAGCGGTGCGCGCAGCAGAATGGATGGATCCGCCTGTCCGCCTGATCGGCGGCCGGCAGCTTGCGCTGCTGTGCGGCAGGCTGCACCCCGCCAGCGACGAGGAAATCGCCCGTCACATGCAGCGGAAAAAGAAACCCTTTTCATGGAGCCGCATCCGTGCGCTCGCCCTCTCTCCTGCCAAGCTGCGCAGGCACCTGCTTTGCGCGTTTCTGCTCACGCTGCTGTATCTGATGACCGGTGCGGCAGCGCCGCTGCTCTCCGCGCTGCTTTCCTTCCTGCTGGCCATACTCAGCGCGCATGAGAGCAGACGGCGTCTGCTGCTCTGACGTTCATGCTTCCTCGCCGTAAATACGGCGCATTTCCTGCGTATAGCCGCCCGAAGCATCATGCGTAATCAGCTGCGGCATCAGGTGCAGCCCGGGTTTTCCTCCCTTGAGCCCCTCCACAAGCACGAGCTTCGGCGGCGCGTCCGTCCGCGCGGCGACAAAGCGCACGCGCTTGGGCTCCACGCGCGCAGCGCGCATCGCGTCGCACAGCGCCAGAAACCTCGGCGCAGGAAACACGCAGCAGAGCCTGCCTCCGTTTTGAAGCAGTCTGCCGCATGCCGCCATCCACGCCTCAAGCGTACAGTCCGAATCGCTGCGCGAAAGCGCCCGCGTCTGCTGCGGGCTGACAAGACCCGCGCCCTCCTTCGTGTAGGGCGGATTGCTTACCACCAGCTGGCATACCTCATGCCCGATCCGCGCCGCCGCCTCCCGGCAGTCCATACAGTGCACGCGGATTCTATCCTGCAGGCCGTTGATCATCACGCTTCTTTGCGCCATGTCCGCCACGTCGGGCTGCACTTCAAACGCGTCAACCGTCGTCTCCTCCGCCCGCGCGCAGAGCAGCAGCGCCAGCACGCCCGTACCCGTGCCCACGTCGGCAATCCGCTCGCCCCTGCGCGCACGGGCAAAATCCGCCAGCAGCACGGCGTCCGTGCCGAAGCGGAAGCCATCCGGACGCTGCAGGATGCGAAGCCCTGCGCGCTGCAGGTCGTCAAGCCGCTCTCCCTCATGAATCAGCGTATCGATATCCACATTCCTTCTCCTTCTGCTCAGTTGCTTCCTGTATCCGGTATTGTACAGAATCCGCGGACCGATTGCAATGTCTTTGCAGCCGATCCGCGGATTTTCAGATTCTGTTCGCTTTTGCGCCTCAGTCTGCACTCATTGTGCGCCGAGCGGCCTGACGTACTGCGCGGAGACGTAGCCGGTATATCCAGCCCACTGCACATGCAGGAAGCCGTTTCCAGCCTCGCCCAGCACAGTCAGCACCATGCCGTAGGGCAGGACGTAGACCACGCCGCTGTCTGCCTTTGGCGCAGCGCGCAGATTCAGTCCGTTGTCGCTGTCAACCACCACGCGATAGCCGCTCTCCTGCGGCCTCTGCTCCGGCTCGGCTGTCGGCTGCGCGTCTTCCGCTGCCGCAAAGCTGATGTAATCCGCGCTGACATAGCCGCTGAGCGTGCCCACACGGACAGGATAGAATCCATTGATCCATTCGCCTGTCACCAGCACCTCCACGCCATATCCAAGCGTAGCGATAACGTCTGAATAGGTGCTCGAATCCGCGCGCATGTTCAGTCCGCCGTCCGCCGTCACCCTGGCCGTCCGGCCGGAAACCTGCGCGGACGGCGCGGGCACCTTTGTCGGCTCCGCCGTCGGCGCGGGAACGGACGCTGCGCCGCTGTGCTCTCCATCCTCAAACGTCAGATAGTCTGCGCCCGCGTATCCCTCAAGTTCCCCATAGCGCACCGGACAGAAGCCGTTGACCGCCTCGCCCAGCACCTGAACGGACGCGCCGCTGTGCATCGTCGTGATCGTGCGCGAGGAAGCGCTTGGCTCGCTGCGCAGCTTCAGCCCGCTGCGCGCGGCCACCCAGGCCATGCGCGGCGCGGCCGTCGGTACGGGCGTGGGCACAGTGGTCGGCTCCGGCGTCGGCGTGGGCGGATTGAGCTGCGCCTGCGTGGCGACAAACACATATTCGCTGGCCACAAAGCCGCTCAGACCGCCGAGACGAACCGGGATCATGCCGTTTTGCGTCTCTCCCGTCACCTCCAGCATCGTGCCCTGCGGCAGCGTCATCAGCACGCCGGACGTGCGCGAGGCGCGCGTACGCAGGTTCAGTCCGTCATCCGCCAGCACGATGGCCACCTTCTGGTCCTGCGCGGCAGCGCCCTGCTCCGGCTGCTGCGGCGGCGTTTCATCTTCGCCGCCTTCAGCGTCGTAGATGATATAGTCGTTGGATACATATCCGCTGACCGTGCCTGTCTTAACGTAGGTCCACTTCTCATAGCGCTCCAGCACCGTCAGCACCTGTCCGTGACGCAGATGCGCCAGCACAGTGGAATTGACCGTCGGTGCAGCGCGCAGGTTGAGCGTCTGGCTCTCGTCCGAGAGTGCGACGGTCGCCGTGCCCCGGCTGACCACATCCTGCGGCGGCTCCTGTCCGCCCTCATCCTCCACGCTCAGGTATTCGTTCTTCACATAGCCGCTCAGCGTGCCGTACTGTACGCGGCTCCATGCGCTGTCCATCTCAAGCAGCATCACCTGCGTGCCGTGCGCCATCGTCGCCAGCACGGCGGAGGACGTGTTCGGCTCGCTGCGCAGGTTCAGGCTGTCCAGCGGATTGGAGAGCGTGACGATCGCTATGCGCGCATCGGTCACCGGCTCCTGCGGGGTCGTCTGCGTGCCGTCGATGGACGGCAGAATCGTACGCGTCATCGTGTAGCGCGTACGCACAAGGCCGGGATAGTAGAATTCCAGAATCTCGTCATATCGCCTGCCCTCGCTGGCCATCTGCTGCGCGCCGCGCTGGCTCATGCCTACGCCGTGGCCAAATCGCCTGGCTGTCAGCTTGTAGCCGCCCACCGTCTCCGTCACCGAGAGCGTCTCGTTCTTGAGCACGTTGATGGACAGCGAGCAAAGGCTCTCGATCTGATTAAAGTAATCAAGCGTCACCGTCACTGCGCCATAGCCTGCAAGCTGCAGCCCCACGTCCACCTTGCTGTACACGCGGGAGGGCTCGCCATATTTGGGCGAGTGCGGATAAACATGGTCGATGCCCGTGATGGTCACGCTGCCTGCGCCCACCTGCGCGGCCGCCTCCGTGCGCAGCAGCGCCGTCAGCGCGGGCACGCTGGTCGTGCCGTCCCGGTAGAAGGTGACGGACTTGGCGATGGACGAGCCGTTTCTCAGATCGTAGGGATCGTCCTTGATCTGCAGATAGCTGTAGGAGCCGCTGCCCCATGCATTGGCGACGGATTCCGTCTGGCCGCCGTTGGAGGCGGTATAGTAGCTGGCCATGTATTCCCCGCCGACCGTGCCGACGATGCCGCTCGTCTCCTCAACCGCCTGCACGCAGCGCGCATTGCCCGACGGCGTGCCGTTATACACCTGATCGCTCGTCGTATCCACGACGTCGTATGTCGCCGCCTGTGCGCTCATCTTCTTGAGCGCATACGTCCGCGCGGCGACGGCCTGCGCCTTGAGCGCCTCCAGCGGGAAGGAATTGTCCATCTCGTAAGGGAGCACGCCGCGCATATAGTCTTCCATATAGACGTGCACGATGATCTGCACATTGCCGCCCTTGGCGATGAACTCGATATCGCCGGGATACAGGCTGTCAGGCTTTCTCGCCTGCGCGATGCGCACGCCGTTATTTCCGCTGGTCTGGTGCCGCCTGAGCTTGAAGCGGCTGCCCATCGTCTGTGTCTGTCCGTTCCTTGTCAGCAGCAGCGTTCCTCCGCTGTTGCGGATATTCAGGCGCTCTCCGCGGTCAATCGCACGCGAACTGTCTCCGCCGATGGAATAGCTTCCGTCAACCGTCACGTCCGCCGACGTGTTGGAACCGATGGAGGACAGATACACCCGCACCGTACCGGATACCGTCGTGCCTGTCACGACGCCCGAGTCCGCCCATGCAGATGGAACGGGCAAAAGCGCAAGCAGCGTAAGCAGCAGCGCGGCAAGCTTTTTTGTCAGTACCATGTTCGTGTCCCTCTTTCGTCCTATTTGTGCCTGTGTATCGGCAGATGCCCTGTCACAAAAGCAATCGCATTGTACCACAGCCCGGGCGCGTTTGTAAATCGCGCAGCCGCTGCCAATGCCTGTCACGCCTGCCCGGATCTGCGCGCGCTTGAAGGCATTTCCACGCGCCCGCGCTTGAGATGTGTGCGCTTTTCTGATATAATGGTTAAAAATCTATTGATCATGGGATGGAGGCTTTTCCCGATTATGAAAAAACATGCCGCTCTGCTTATTCTGCTCATTCTGTCCGCCGTGCTGTCTGTCGGCTGCGCCGCGCAGGCTCCGCAGCGCTTCAGCGCCGTATACATGGACTCCTTTGACACGGTCATCTCCCTGATCGGCTTTGCAGAGGATCAGGCTGCGTTTGACGCGCACTCGGCCATGGTGCACGAGCAGTACATCCGCATGCACAAGCTCTTTGACACCTACAACAGCTATGAGGACGAGGGCATCGTGAGCATCTATACGCTCAACCAGAAGGCAGCGCTTGAGCCGGTCAGGGTGGATCCCGTCGTGTTTGACCTGCTCACGCTGTGCAAGGAAAACTACGAAATGACGCGCGGCCAGGTGAACATCGCCATGGGCAGCGTCCTTTCCATCTGGCACAATTACCGCGAGGCCGGCCTCAACGATCCCGAGCACGCGCAGCTGCCGCCGATGCAGGAGCTTGAAGCCGCGATGGCGCACACCGATATTGACGATCTGATTCTTGATCCGCAGAATATGACGGTATACTATGCCGATCCGCTGCTGAAGCTGGACGTCGGCGCAGTCGCCAAGGGCTATGCGACGGAGCTCATCAGCCAGATGCTGCTTGAAAGCGAGATGCCCTCCTTCATCATCAGCGCCGGCGGCAACGTGCGCCTGGGCAATCCGCCGCTGGACGGCCGCAAGGCATGGGGCGTCGGCATTCAGGATCCGGACGGGGCGATTCTCGGCCTGTCCGATATCGTGGAGACCATCTTTGCCGCCAATCTCTCCATCGTCACCTCCGGCGACTATCAGCGCTTTTACACGGTCGACGGCGTGAATTACCACCACCTGATTGATCCGGACACGCTGATGCCTGCCATGGATTTCCGCTCGGTGTCCATCTTCACCGAGGACAGCGGCCTGGCCGACATGCTCTCCACCGCCGCTTACCTGATGCCGTATGAGGAGTCCCGCGCGTTCATCGACTCGCTCGACGGCGTGGAAGCCCTCTGGGTGATGGCTGACGGCAGCAAGAAGCTGACCTTCGGCGCGATGAGCATCGCCAAATCCTACGGCGCGCTCAATTACTGATTTTCAGCAAGTCCACAGCTCCCTGACAAGGGAGCTTTTTTCATTCCCTCCGCCAGCCTGCGGACGGTCTCCTTCCCTCAGGAGGGGTTCTTCTTTCACTCCCTCCGCCAGCCTTCAGAGGATCCTCTCCCGCAGGAAGAAGACTGCAAAATGCTTTACGGCACAAAGAGCCTTTGCTTCTGCAAACCGCCCCGCAGGCTCCCTCATGAGAGGGCCGTCAGCGAAGCTGACTGAGGGAGTGCAGTCAGATGCTTTTTCCGGAAGTCTTCCGTTCCCTTCCGCAATCGCCCTCTATGCATTGGTATACAAAAACGCAGCCCGATGGTTCGGACTGCGCTGATCGCCAGATAATCCCAAAGTGCCGCTGCCGTCTTTTTTCCACCCACCGATCTCGGTAGGTCGGCGCCCTGTGGCGCGCTTCTGCCGTCCCCTGGCGTACAAAGACGGGGGCATGACATCCACGAACCAACATCCGGGCTCCTGTTATGTAAATGTAGGAGAAAATACAGACGACTGGCGCACACCCCAGGACATCTGATCCGGCGAGTTATCACTCCCGGTTCTTGAATATCATTATATCAGCACCCATTTTTCCTGTCAACGGTTTTTTATCCGTTTCCCTCAGGCTCCTGCTCTGCCGTCTCCGGCGTGCTCTTCGCTTCAGGCTTTGCAATGCGAACCCTGTCCCCATCCGTGCTGATCGTCACATCCGCCGCCTCCTCGAAAAACGCAGCCGGTACATAGACCGTCTCTTCCATCGTCGTGATGCGCGTATCCACCGGAATCAGCAGACCGTCCTTCTGCCAGACGATGTTTCTGGCCGTGTTGTCGCTTACCGTCCAGGAGACGGTGATGCGGCTGTCCTCCTTGTCAAGCGTCACCACACGCTTTGTCTGTGTCTCCTCCTGTGTCTGCTCGCTCTCCGCGTTCCATCCAAGGGCCTGCGCCGTCTGTATAAGCGGCACAAGCAATCTTCCCTCTTCCCTCAACGCGCCCTCGGGCACATCCTCCTGATCGACCGTCAGTTCAAGCCTCTGCGCGGATTGCTCTGCCTCTCCCGCTTCCTGCGCTCCCCCGTCCGTCTGCGGCGCGCTTTGCAGTCCATCCGTCTGCGCAGGCTGGGCGGTCGCAGGCTGCGCCGTCATTTTCTGCGCCTGCGGGGTCGGCGTATTCACCGGCGCAACGCCGGCCGAGCAGCCCGTCATCACCGCTGCAGCCGCAATCATTCCGGCGGCCAGCAGCGCCTTTTTTCCGGTACGCATATCCTCATATCCTCCTTGCGGTTTCGCTTACGCGTTATTTCCGGTATCAAGGATATGCAGACCTCTTCTCAATTATACAGCCTCCCGGCAAAGTCAAAGAGCGGCATGCGCCGCCCTCTGTATATTTCTGGGCTTCAGCCCTTTTTCTGCGCGTTCTGCGCCTCGATGCGTTCCGCCAGATCGCTCAGATACAGCCAGCGCTCTTCGGCCTCTTCAAGCTCCTTCTCCGTCTTTTCCTTCTCGGCGGAAAGCTCCGTCAGCTTCACAAAATCGCTCGCATGCGCCGCAATCTGCTCGTCAAGCTTCGCCAGCGCATCGTTCAGCGATTCAATCCGTGCGTCGATCGTCTCATACTCGCGCTGCTCTTTGAAGCTCATGCGCAGCTCGCGCTGCTTTTCACGCCTCGGCGCAGCCTGCGCCGTCTCGCTGCGCTGCGCGCGGGTCTCCTGCTCGCGCAGCGCCGCCGCATGATCCAGATAATCGGAGAACGGGCAGACGTACTGCACAAGCCGACCGCCCTCCTCATAGGCAAAGAGCCTTCCGGCAATGCGGTCAAGGAAGGAACGATCGTGCGAGACAACGACCAGCGCGCCTGCAAACGTCGTCAGATAGTCCTCCAGAATCTCCAGCGTCGCGATATCCAGATCGTTCGTCGGCTCATCCAGCAGCAGCACGTTCGGCGCGTCCATCAGGATGCTGGCCAGGTACAGCCTGCGCTTCTCGCCGCCGGAAAGGCGGTTGACCGGCGTCAGCTGCACATCCGGCGGAAACAGAAACTGCTCGAGCATCTGCGAGGCGGAAAAGCGTCCGTCCGGCGTCTGCACGTATTCGGCAATGTTCTTCATGAAATCAATCAGGCGCATGCTTTCATCCACAACCGGGAATTCCTGCCTGAAAAAACCCACGCGCACCGTATCGCCAAGGACAATGCTTCCTTCGTCAGGCTCAAGCTCGCCTGCAAGCATGCGCAGCAGCGTGGTCTTTCCGCTTCCGTTATCGCCCACAATTGCCATCCGCTCGTCGCGCAGGATGGTATAGGTGAAGCCGGAAAGCAGCCGTCTGCCGCCCATGGATTTGCCGACGTTCTCGCATTCGATGATGCGCCTGCCCAGCCTTGAGCTGGTGGAGCCCAGCGTCAGCTTCGCTTCCTCCTGCGGTCCCTTGACTGCGCTCATCTCCTCAAAGCGCTGAATGCGCGCCTTCTGCTTGGTGCTGCGCGCCGGCGCGCCGCGGCGGATCCACTCCAGCTCCCGCCGCAGGATCGAGCTTCTCTTCCTCGCCTGCGCATTGGCCATGTCAAGTCGCGCCGCCTTCTGCTCCAGATAATAGGAAAAATTGCCGTCGTGCATGTACAGCCCGCCCAGATCCAGCTCGGCAATGCGGTTGCACACGCGGTCAAGGAAGTACCGGTCGTGCGTGACCATCATCAGCGCGCCGCGGTACGCCGCAAGGCGCGTCTCCAGCCACGCGATGGTCTGTGCGTCGATGTGGTTGGTCGGCTCGTCCAGCAGCAGCAAATCCACCGGGCGGATCAGCGCTGCCGCCAGCGCCACGCGCTTTTTCTGTCCGCCGGAAAACGTGCGCACGTCGCTTTCAAAGTCGGTGACGCCCAACTGCGTCAGCAGCGCCTTCGCCTCGTACTCGTCCGGCGCGCCGACGTCCTTCGGGCTGTCATGGAGCACCTGCTCCACGCTTGTGCGCCGCTGCAGATAGGCCGGCATCTGCGGCAGATAGGACACGCGCAGGCCGTTTCTGCGCATGATGGAGCCCTCGTCGCCCTCCTCCATGCCGCACAGAATTTTGAGCAGCGTCGATTTGCCCGTGCCGTTTACGCCAACCACGCCGATGCGGTCGTGCTCGCCGATGTAGATCGTCGCGTCGGTGATCAGCGGCTTGAGCGTATAGCTCTTTTTGATATGTTCTGCAGATAGTATAACCGCCATGTTTTTCTCCTTACGGGGAGATGCGCTGCACGGGTGCTCGGGTTTTTCCGCGCTTACCCGTCCTTCTGTGCGCTCTCTCCGGTTTGCTTGTCTGTATCCGTTTCCGTCTCCGGCGCGATTTCAAGCGCTGCCAGCGCGTCCTGCTCCGTGATGGCCAGCAGCATGTCCCGGGTGATCTCTCCGCTCAGCCCTGCCAGCCGGTTGGCCTGCGCCTGCACCAGCTTTTCAAGCGTGTTGCGCATGCCGCGCGCATTGCCGAAGTCCAGCCTGTCGCCAAGGGACATCGACGCGATAAAGCTGCGCACGCGCGCATTGGCCTCCCCGTCAATCGTATATCCCTGCTTTTTTGCGTTCATCGCCAGGATCGCCATCAGCTCGTCGTCCGTATAATCCGGAAAATCGATATACTTGTTGAAGCGCGAAATCAGACCCGGATTGCTGGTCAGGAAATCGTGCATCTCCTTGGTATAGCCGGCAACGATCACAACGAGGTCATCCCGGTTATCTTCCATCAGCTTAACCAGCGTGTCGATCGCCTCGCGGCCAAAGTCGTTGTCCATGCCCTTTCTGGCCAGCGCATACGCCTCGTCGATGAAGAGAATACCGCCCAGCGCGCTTGTGACCACCTCCGTCACCTTGCCCGCCGTCTGGCCCACATAGCCCGCAACCAGACCGCTGCGGTCCGTCTCGATCAGCTGCCCCCTGCTCAGGAAACCGAGCTGCTTGTAGATCTTGGCCACAAGGCGCGCCACAGTCGTCTTGCCCGTGCCGGGATTGCCGGTGAAGACCATGTGAAAGCTCATGTCCATCACCTTGAGGCCGTGCTGCTCGCGCAGCTTGCGCACCTTGATGAGGTTGATCAGCGAATGCACCTCATGCTTGACGCCCTGAAGCCCGATCAGGCTGTCAAGCTCCGCCATCAGCTCGTCAAGCGTCTGTTCCTGTTCCGCTTTCTGCGCTTCGGGCTTTGCCGCGCTCTGCTGCCGGTTTTCCTGCGCAGGCTTCCCGGCCTCATTCTCTTTGCCGGGCGCGTCGCTCCGCCAAGAAGCCTGCTGCGCGCCGGAGACATGCCGCCCCGCCGCCCGCGTCAGCAGGAACGTACGCAGGCTGCCGGCATAGGCCGTGATGAAGTTCATCCGCTTTCCGGTCATCCCGCCGTCCGTATCCGCAGCGGCATAGAGCAGGCGGCTTACGCCGTCCACAAACTGCTGCGCGCTGTCCGTGCCGTCCTTATCGTCCATCGCCACGCAGCAGCGAAGCAGAAGCGGCGTTCCCTCCGCAAAGGAACGGTTCTTATAGCCGGTGTTCATCGCGGAATCCGCGCTGCTTTTGCCGATGGACAGCACGTCCCGCGAGGGAATCTGCGCAATAAAGCGCTGCAGCTCCAGCGAAACAAAGCCGTCGGCCTGCGCCATCTTCAGCAGCAGCGCCTGCACATACATATCCAGAAACAGCCTGATATCGCTTGTGCCCACGCGCTGCCAGTTTCCGCTTGAAACCAGCAGTTCGCAGGCCCCTTCCATCAGGCGGTAGGCTTCCCGTCCTCTGTTCATCTGTTCGTTCATCGGTATACTCCTTCCTCAGCGCCTGAGCCTGCCCAGCACCCTGCCGCCCATGCGCTTCAGCCGCGCGATCTCCTCCGGCCTGAAGAGAAGCACGTCACGCGCAGGGATATGATAGGTTTTCAGATAATAGGCAAGGAAGCATCCGCCCGCGGCCGTGTAGGAAACCACAGACGCCGCAGCCGCGCCCATCTTGCCCCACAGCGGAATGGTCGCGCAGTTGCACAGGATATTGATGACCACGGAGGCCGTCAGCATGCCCAGATACACATATTTCTTCCCCTGCGCCAGCAGCAGCGTGCCGATAATCTTGAAATAGCTCATCGGAATGATGCCTGCAATCAGCAGCACCGTCACCGGATAGGCCGGCAGATACTCCGCCCCGGCCAGCAGCCAGATGACGGGCCTGCCCAGCAGAAGAATGCCGACGATCATCATCAGCGTCAGATACAGATTCACCTTCATGCTCATGGTGACCTCGCCGATCGCGTCATCCTTCGCCGTGCGGGAGAAGAGCACCTCGCGGAAGGCGTCCGGAATCAGCCAGCCGTATTCCGAGAGCGAAACGCCTAGGGTATAATAGCCGATTTCAGCGTCAGCAATGCCGAACATATAGCCCATCATCAGCGTATCCACGCGGTAATTGAGCGTGGTCATCAGCGTTGTGATCATGGAGATAAAGCCAAAGGGCACGATCTTCGCCGCAAAGCGCAGATCCGCCCTGAACGGATTGGGCATGCGCTTCATGCGGTAAAGCGCCAGAACCACCGTAATCAGGTCTCCGATGACCACCAGCGCAAGCGAAATGAGGATCGTGCGCTCCATCGTGTAAAACGCCAGGATGGTGATCAGCGTGTTGGTGATGCGCGCCGTGAAGAAGATGACATTCTTGAACTTCACATCCTCCACCATGATCATGAAGCTCAGCTGATTGGCCAGCACCTGAATCGGCGCAATCAGGCACACCGCCGCCAGCGCAAAGGAATCAAGCACCGTCGCGCCGACAATACCGACGACCGTATAAAAGACAAACTGCAGCAGGAAAATGCGCAGGAATTTATCGAGCACATCCGGCTCACCCTGACGCTTGTAATACGGATACGGCTGGTACAGACCAAAGTTGGCCGTGACCGCCACGATGGAGATCATCGAAGAAATCCTGCCCAGCTCGCCCTTGAGCGTCGGGCCGAGAAAGCGATTGGAATAGCTGGATGCGATCAGCCCGATGACAACCGCCATAATCTTGGTAAAAATCGTAAAGACGTAGTCGTTATCCGTGATCTTCCGGACAATGCTTTTGATCCGCATAGCGCTTTCCTTTCATCTGATACAGAGCATATTTCATATGGATACGGCAATAAATGATCAGGTTTTATACCATTCTCGGATCAGAATGCACCTGAATTTTCAGCAGGTTTTTGTCCTGTCCGGGCCGAGTGAAAGGAAGCGCAGCAGCGCTGCGTTGACTGGAACGACGCAACGACAGGACGGAAAAGATGCGAAAAGACAGCACAGATTGATTTGAGAACAGTATTATTATAGCGCCAAGCTGCGGCGTTTGTAAACCGTTTCCGGCAGGATAACCGATCTTTGCCGCTGCACCGCGGCGGACGCAGGGGCATAAGATGCAGTGGAGCCTCACCCTGCACGGCTCCGGGCAAAGCGCCCGATCTTCCGGGCGGATCAAAGACGATCCCCCTTCCGATAAATCCACGGAGGTGCTTATTGATGTCCTGCTGTCATCATCATCACGCCTGCGGCCAGCACTGCGGCTGCGGCGATTCCTACGGTTCTTACTGCCCTTATCCTGAGTGGAAGCACCCGCTGCTGTGCAATCCTGCGCACCTGTGCAGCGCTGAAAACGACAACGGCCCCACGCTGGTCATTCACGCCATCCTGCTTGAGCCGTGCGGCAGCCAGAGCTGCACGCCGCGCACATTCACCATCCGCGTCACCGGCCCGAGCTATCCCTGCGGCGAAACCTTCACCCTGCGCGCAGGCAGCTGTACCGAGATCGACGAGCCGCTGGTGATCACCGGCCTCATCCCCGGCCAGTATCAGGTTGAGCAGGTCGTCTCCGGCTGCAGCTGCGGCTGCGGTTCTCAATACGACACCACCTTCACCGGTCCGATCTCCTGCGGCTACGTAGCGATCACCGCATCCCGTGTGCCCACGGTCATCACCATCGTCAATCGCAAGCGCCTGCGCGGTTGCCGCTGCCACAGAAACGGATGCGGCGGCTCTTACAACGGCTGCGGCAGCACTTACAATAGCTCTTACGGTTATTCATGCGGCGGCTCTTACTCTTACGCGCACGGCTGCTGATATACGCCAACATGGGGAGATGCGCGCTGTGCATCTCCCCTTTATTCATATCGCCGTCTCGCCCTCCTGCGTCATCGCCACGCGCAGGATCTCCTCCGCCTCGCCTGTGCGTGCGTTGATATAGACATAGTATGTCTCGCCTGCATAATCGCCCGCAAACTCCCAGCAGAGCGTCTCGCCGCCCTCATCAGGGATGACGGCAAGCCGCGCATCCGTCACATGCAGGCGCGAGGAGAGCATCTGCTCCGCCTCTTCCCGGGTGATATCCGCCTGCATCCCGCTGCGCGCCCTCAGATTGAGCCAGTATCCGGAGCATTCCGCGCCGACGACGCGGCCCGTCGCCATGGAAACCTGTACCTTCACCTGCTGCGGATAAACGAGCACGCCCTGCTCGACGGCGGCAAAATTGGCCACGGCCATTCCGTCGTATATCTGCACAAAGCAGCGCTGCATCTCGCCAAAGCCCATTTCGGCGAGCCATCTGCCCGCGTTATTCAGGCATTCTTCCTCCGTAAGCAGCGTTTCATACGCAGCCTGCTCGGGTATCATCCACAGCAGATGTCCGCCCTGTCCTGTCACCTGTACGCTGACGCGCCCGTCAGGCGTATCGGCTGCAAAGCCAAACGCCTCAAACTGACCGCCGCTGTCCGCCGCGTCGCTGACATTTTCCGGATTGACTCCGGCATACCGGGCCGCCGCCTCTCTGGCCTGCTGCCGCGCAACGCGCCCGCCTGGCAGAACCGGCGCGTCGCCCTTCTGCGCATCGGAAAACGGGCCGTCATAAATCAGGGATGGATACGGAATGCTGCCGTCTCCATCCTCCTGTCCCTCCATCAAGCGCAGCCCGTCGTCCTCTAAAGGCGGCTTCCCGTTCTCTGCCTCGTCATACATCCGTCCTCCAACGTCCATCAGATGCGCATTGAGTCCCTGACAGGCCTTGATCATCTGCCCGATCTGCCTTTCATCCTGTGTGGTCAGCATCGCACCGGAGGACATCTGCGCCGCCAGCGTCATGGCGTAATCACCCATCTGCCCGGCAAACTTCATCGCACCGGAAGACGCCTGTGCATTCAGCGGCAGTCGCGCAAGCCCTGTCTCCACATGCTGCGCCAGCAGCGCCGTTTCCCCCAGCAGATGGACGCTCTGCGCCGCGCCGGAGGCGATCATCAGCTTCTGCAGATTCACCTCAATGTCCGCCATGGCCCTGATGACGTCCGTCATGTCCCGCTGACGATGCATGCTCAGCTGCATCCTCATGGTGCGGGCCTGCGCGCTCTGCGCCGCGTTCACCCCAAGGGACACGCACAGCAGCAGCGCAAACAGCGCCGCCATCAGCGTATTTCTTTTCAATCTCCATCCTGCTTTCATACGCTTTCCCCGTCTATACAGCAAAGCTGTGGTCGCCGATATTCAGCCGCACTTCCCTCGTCCAGATCCATTTGGACGTCGCCGTCGAGGGATTGTAATAATACAGACAGCCGTTTGTCGGATCCCATCCGTTGAGAGCGTCGCGCGCTGCCCGGCGGCTCTGCTCATTGGGCGTCAGATTGATCTGCCCGTCGGCGACTGCGTCAAACGCGCCCGCCTGATAGATCACCCCGGCAATCGTGTTGGGAAAGCGGCTGTTTTTCACCCGGTTGAGCACCACCGCGCCGACTGCCACCATGCCCACATACGGTTCGCCCCGCGCCTCGCCGTGAATCAGCCGGGCAAGCAGCTCCACATCCCCTGCATACGCGGACGACTGTGCACCTGCCGAAGCGCTGACCGCATCGCCGGAAGACGAAATGCCCATCGCTTCAAGCGTCCTCTCCCCCGCCACGCCGTCCGCCGTCAGACCGTTCTTTTTCTGAAAGCGCACGACGGCGTCATACGTTTCTTGGCCGAATATGCCGTCGGCCTCTCCGTCATAGTAACCCCACTGCCTCAGCTTCCGCTGAACCTGGCGCACCTGCTCGCCGCGCGAGCCCCAGTATACGGCGGCGCTCGCCTCCTGTACGCCAAAGGAGACAAGCAATGCCGCGCAGATCAGCGCCGCCATACAGCGGCATATGCGCCTTTTCACAGCAGCATCGCCTCCCTCTGCGCCGGACAAAGCAGGCAGTCCGGAATCAGCTGGGGAAAGATCATGCTGAAGAATACCGGCTGCGCCGCAGGATATCCGCCGGACTGCGCAGACGGAAAAACCGGCGTCAGCACAGCGCACAAAACAAGCGCACGAAAAAAGCGACCCATGTTCCTCACTCCATTCACGGAAAGCGTTCACAGGAACAGGATCGCCCGAATTCTGTAAATTATGCGCTTATTCTTCCTCGATCACCACGCCGCAGTCCGCCGTGCGCATCATCCGGCAGGATGGATAAACCTTCTGCAGCTCCTGCACAGCCTTGCGGCATGCGCCCGCATGCAGATATACGCCGAAGACGGCCGAGCCGCTGCCTGTCATCCTCGCGCCGACCGCGCCGCTTGCCTCAAGATCCCGGATCGCCTGATCAATCCCCGGGCGCAGGCGGCGCGAAACCGGCTCCAGCACATTGCCAAGGCTTCGTCCAAGCAGCCTGACGTCTCCGCGCTCAAGCGCACGGATCGCCTTCTCGTTGTCCGGTCTGTCCGCATCGTCGATGCCGTCCTCGTGCAGGCTGGTGAATACCTCCCTGGTAGAAAGGCCTCTGCACGGCTGGAACGCAGCCAGATACAGCGGATGCTTGAGCGTCAGCGGCGTCAGCCTCTCGCCAACGCCCTGCGCGCGCTGCAGGCCGCCGCGAATGCAGAACGGTACGTCCGCGCCGATCGTCAGACCGATGCGCTCCAGCTCTTCATCCCCAAGACCCAGCTGCCAGAGACGGTTGAGTCCCTTAAGCGCGGCAGCAGCGTCGCTGCTGCCGCCGCCCATGCCTGCCGCCACAGGGATATACTTTCTGAGCGTGATTGCAGCGCCCTTTGTGCAGCCCGTATGCGCGGCAAGCGCATTCGCAGCCCGCAGCACGAGGTTGGTATCGTCCGCCGGCACATACGTGCCCGCGCCCGTCCTCACGCTCAGCGTCAGCGCGTCAGCATCTGTGATGGTCATCTGATCGCAGAGCGTGACGGACTGCATGAGCATATCCAGATCGTGATAGCCGTTACTGAGCACACCCACCACGTCAAGCGTCCAGTTGATCTTGGCCCTCGCCTGTATTCTGAGCTTCATCCGCGTATTCTCTCCTTTGCTTGTGTGCGCGGTCGATTCCCGGCATGCCTGCGCATCCGCCTCAGCGCGCCATCAGCGCCTCAATCTCCTCCGTCGTGCGGACAATGGCGCTTGAGAGCACCTCACAGCCATCCTGCGTGATGAGCAGATCGTCCTCGATGCGCACGCCGATTTCCTCTTCGTCGATGTAAAGGCCCGGCTCATTGGTGATCACCATGCCCGGCTCAAGCGGCATATCATCCTTCATCACGGCGTCATGTGTGTCAAGCCCCAGATGATGCGACACATTGTGCATATAGTACGTGCCGATCTGATCCTCCGACTCGATCCTGCCGATGGCCAGAAGCCCCTCTGCCAGCACCTGCTTGCAGACGTCGTTGAGCTGCCGGAGGGTGACGCCGGGCTTTGCAGCCGCCGTGACCGCCTGATTGGCAGCAAGCACGATATCATAAATCTGTTTCTGTCTGGGCGTATACCTGCCCGAAACCGGATACGTGCGCGAGATATCCGCGCAGTAGCCGTCCACCTTCGCGCCCAGATCCAGCAGCAGCAGCTTCCCTTCCTGCATCCGGCAGCGGTTTGTATCATAGTGCAGCATGCAGCCGTTGACGCCGCTGCCCGCGATCGTCGCAAAGGACGGGCTCTGCGCGCCGCCGGCCTTGATCGCATATTCAAACTCCGCCTGCGCCTGATACTCCATCTGGCCCGGAGCGAGCGTGCTGAGGATCCTGCGAAGTCCCAGATCCGTCACATCTATCGCCCGGCGCAGCGCGGCGATCTCGTCTTCATCCTTGATCATGCGCATCCCCGCAATCATCGGATGTGCATTTTTGAGCGCGACGGACGGATAGCAGGCGGCAAACGCCTTCGCTTTCGCCATGTTATAGCTGTCCGCGTCCTTCATTGCATTGCGGTAGCAGTCAAAATAGGCGGTTTCCACTGTTTCGCGCGCGACCATCCTGCCCAGAGCGGAGGGCAGGCTGTCAATCAGGCGCACGTCGTCGACGCCGCTGATTTCCTTCGCCTCGTCGTTTGTAAGCCTTTTTCCCGTCCAGCGCTCCATGGCGGGGATCGCCTCTTCGATGAAGAGGATCGTTTTCTCCTGCGCCGCGCTTTTGCTGAGCACAAGCGCCATGTTTTCCCGGGCAATGCCTGTCAGATAGAAGAAATGATGGTTCACCATGAACGGATAGCACTCGTCCATCGTGCTGGGCACGGATTCCCCGCTGTAAAGCACCAGGATGCTGCTCTGTTCCATTTTGTCAAGAAGCGCCCTGCGGCGGCTGATATACGGATTCATCGTCTCACGTCCTTTGATTGTACTTGGCTTATTCTATCACACATCACGCAAAACCACAACGCACGCGGATTCTTTTCTGTGCGGGCTCCTTCCCTCCCCATTTCAGGCCGAATCATATCCGTTTATCCCATTTTACTCCACTTTTAGATTCAATTATATAAAATACATTTACATACCCTCCACTTCTCATCATATTTCGTCCCTTTTTTGTCCTTGACATTCCACCGGTGTTCCATTATCATAGAGCATCATGACCGGAAAGGATCTGTTTTCTTGCGTCTTTCTCTGCGCGCCGTCTGCCTCAATCTGCTGGGCAGCGCGATTCTCGCCTTCGGCCTTTACAACGTGCACGCCTTTTCCGTCGTCACCGAGGGCGGCATGCTGGGCGTCACGCTTTTTCTCAACCACTGGTTTGCCATCTCGCCCTCTCTCTCCGGCCTTGTCATCAATGCAGCCTGCTATCTGGCCGGATGGCGCACGCTCGGGCGGATGTTTATCCTGTATTCCATCGTCGCCGGCGGCGGTTTCTCCGTGTTCTATGCGCTCTTTGAGCGCTTTCCGCCGCTGTGGCCCCAGCTTGCGTCCATGCCGCTGTGCGCCGCGCTGGTGGGCGCGCTGTTTGTCGGCATCGGCGTCGGCCTCTGCGTGCGCACAGGCGGCGCGCCCGGCGGAGACGACGCGCTGGCGATGACCCTCAGCCTTCTGCTCCATCAGCCGATTGAGCGCATCTATCTCGTCAGTGATCTGCTCGCTCTGGCGCTCTGTTCCACCTATCTGCCCGCCGGGAATCTCGCCTGCTCCCTGCTCACCGTCGTCCTCTCCGGGCAGATCATCGGGCTCATCCAGCGCATTCCCTCCACATCCAAATCAAATCCGTCATAAATAAAGAGCGCGCCGCCCACATCTGAAACCAATTCTTCAGATTGCAGGCGACGCGCTCCACTTTATATATTTCTGCCCTTTTACTTCAGATAAGCCTCTTCGGCGATCCCGGCCAGCCTGCGGCAGATGCGCATGATGCCGTCTTCCCTTCCGCTGTTGCAGCCGTTGGTCATCACCACCAGCACAAGCTCACTTTCCGGCTCGACATACAGATTGCACACCACGCCCTCGTCCGTACCCTGGTGGCCGTAAACCCTCCGCCCTTCAAAGAGCGTATCCTGACGGATGGTAAAGAAGGAATACGGCGATTTACTCGTGATGCCGTCCGTATCCTCGCTGTGCTCCGCGCGCATCATCGCGATGGCCTCTTCGCTGAGCACACGCACGCCGTCTACCGTGCCGTCTCCGCAGATTGCGATGCCCAGTTTGGCCAGATCACGCGGACGGATCTGCAGGCTGCCGATCGTCGTGCGATAGTGGATATCAGGATTGGCCTCCGCCAGATACTCCTGCCGCAGCATATAGGAGGGCGCGGCATAGAGCGATCCGTCCTTCTTGTACGTTGCGCAGATATACTCCGGCTCCTCCAGCTGGCTGACATGATAGGCAGCGTCGATCCCCAGCGGGAGAAAGAGCGATTCGCGCATGTAGGTCGATACGTCCTTCCCCGTCACCGCCTCCACAACCGCGCCGGTGATGCCTGCGCCGAAATTGGAATATGTGTACTGGCTGCCCGGACGCACCTTGCTCTTGAAATTGGATCCGGCTTTTTTCTTCACGTCGATCATATCGGAAAGGATTGACGATTTGCGCGCAAACGAACTGTTTTCCACCATGCCCGCCGTATGGGACATCAGGTGCCTGAGCGTAATCGGCGTATCCATATACCGCTTATTGCGCACCGTGTATCCAAGATAATTGCTGATGTCCTCATCCGGAGCGAGCAGCCCCTCGTCCATCATCTTCATGATGCCGATGCCGGTCACCAGCTTGGTCACCGACGCGCAGCGGAAATAGGACCGATCCGTCACCGGCACGCCGGTCGTCTTCTGCTGTACGCCATAGTAGCGCTCATAGACGATCTCACCATGCTGGGCGATGACAAACGCGCCGCCCACGCTCTTCATGGCGCGGAAAACCTGATCCACCTGCTCATCCATGCTCATATCCTGCGCAGACGCCAGCATGGGGCACATCATCAGAAGCAGCACAAGCGCCAACAATCTCTTTGCCATGGTATTCCTCCGGTTTCACTTGTCATACGCAAATCATAACACCCGCGCAGGAAGCTTTCAAGCCCCTTTTGCGCGGGTGCTGCATTTTACGTTCTGGCCTGCTTGATGTACTGCGGATACACCCTGCGGATGCTCTCCTCGTCCACCTTTGCGCGGCTCAAATGCAATTTCATCATCTCTTTGGCTTTTCCCGCATCCCGGACTGCAATCGCCTCGCAGATCGCCTGATGATCCTCGATGATCCTCTGATCCTTCACGACGCCCAGCGCCATGAAGCGGACGCGATCAAAGTGGATCGTCATGCTGCCGAGCATGTTGAACGTATTCTCCTTCTGGGCAATCCGGAAGAGCGCCTCATGGAAAGCGTCGTCCAGTTCCGTCAGATTCAGCGAATCCGCCATATCCGGCTCCTGCGTCATCAGCTGCAGGCGCACGTTCTGGCGCAGCTGCGCGATATCCGCCGCCGTCGCACGCTCACAGACCTGATCGAGAATCGCAACCTCGAGCACCTCTCTTGCAAAGCGCGCCTCGTCGACCAGCGCATAGTCAATCAGCGCAATGCGGCTGCCGCGCTGGGGAAGCACGTCCACCACCCGGCATTTCGCCAGATCCATCAGCGCCTCGCGCACCGGCGTCCGGCTCAGGCCCATCTGCGCCGCCAGCTCGTTTTCGCTGACCATCGCGCCGGGAACCAGCTCCATCGTGATGATGTTGCTCTTGAGGATTCTGCGGGCATAATCCCGCGCTGTTTCAGCGTGATGCCTCTCTTCAATCCTCATGGTGTATCACCGTCCTGTGTAAAAAAGAATCAAAATCAGCCCGCCGCACTGCAGCGGGCTGAGATATGGAGCGTTACGCGAGGTACTTCTTCAGCGTCGCGCGGACAGCGCCCACGCCCGCAAGCTCCTCGACGAACATCTGCTCGATGCGGTCCGCCAGACCGATCTTGCACAGATCGCTGCCGAAGATGACCTCGTTGGAGAGGATCTCGCGCAGCTGGCCCTTGTAGGTCTCCGGCTTGCCAACCTCGATGCCCACGAGCTTCGCCTGCAGATCCGCCTTCATCGGGTCGGAAGAGATCTCGATGGCCTCGCCGTCGTCGCCCACGCCCAGCAGATAGCGCATCCAGCCGGCGATCGCCAGCGGGATGGAGACGAGCGTATCCATATCGCGGCCCTGCGCGACATAGCTCTTGATGGTCTCGCCGAAGCGGATACCGACCTTCTGGGAGGTATCGGTCGCAATGCGGCGCGGATCATCCGGCATGAACACGTTGGGCAGACGCTCGTTCATCACCTCGTCGATGAACGCCTTCGGGCTGAGGATCTTCGGATCGACGACGACCGGCAGGCCCTCGACATAGCCAAGGCGCTTGACCAGCTTGACCAGATCCTCGTCCTTCATCTCCTCGCAGATGAGGGTGTAGCGCAGCAGACAGCCATAGACGGCCAGCGCGGTGTGCAGCGGGTTGAGGCAGGTGGTGACCTTCATGCGCTCCGTGCAGTTGACGGTGTCGCGGTCGGTCAGGTAGACGCCGGCCTTCTCAAGCGCCGGACGGCCATTCGGGAAGCGGTCTTCCACAACCAGATACTGCGGACGCTCAGCGTTGACGAACGGCGCAATGAAGGTATTGCGGGAGGTGACGATCGGAGACATGTCCTCGATACCATCTTCCAGCAGGGAATCCTCCACGACCTTCGCCGGGCGCGGGGTGATCTTGTCGATCATGCTCCACGGGAACGCGACCTTCGCCTCGTCCTCCAGGTAGGCAATGAAGTCTTCGCCGACAAAGCCGTTTGCCAGCCAGGCGCGCGCAATCTCCACGACGGAGCTCTTGAGCTTCTCGCCGTTGTGGCTGCAGTTGTCCATGGAAACGAGTGCGATCGGATACGCGCCGGCGTTGAAGCGCTTGAACATCATCGCGCAGACGATGCTCATCGCATGGCGGGCGGCGTCCGGACCTTCGTTCATGTCCGCCACCACGACCGGCATCAGTTCGCCAGCCATGTTGCGCAGCGCATAGCCCTTCTCCGTGATGGTGAAGGAGACCATCTGCAGGGACGGATTGACAAAGATCTCCGCAAAGCGGGCCATCTGCTGGGCGTCCTTGGCGTCCGCGCGCAGGCCTTCCGCCACGGAAGCGATGATCTCGCGGCTGGTGGTCGCGTCCGGATTGAGGGTCACGTTCATCGTCAGGCAATCGAACGCGTCGTAGATCTTCGTGATGATCTCGTAGTCAAAGGTGTCCGCCGCGACGATGCCGCGATCGGCAAGACCTTCGTTCAGAAGCCTCTGCTGCAGGGCGGCGATAAAGCCGCGGAAAATGTTGCCGGCGCCAAAGTGCACCCAGATCGGGTTGGCCTTGGTACGCTCTACCATAGCATCCACGTCGTACGCAGGCAGCAGGACGTTGGCCTTCTCCCACGCAGCGCGATCCGCAAGCGCGGCACGATTCATCTTCATAGTGGAACCCTCCCGTATATACTAGTATATTAGGTAAAGTGATTATAACATATGCGGCCCATTTTGACCAGTCATTTTGCCCATTTTTCACAAAAGTATCACATATTTCTCCTCAGAAGGCGCTTTCAGCGCATGCGAAGCCCCTTTTTTGCCTCTCCCTTGGCGCACATACGCGCAAATCCGCACGGGCAGCCCGCCTCCTCAGCCCTGTATTCAGGCTTCATCCGCAGATTGATAAAGGATTATGACGAAAATTGAATTGCTTTTCCCTGCGAAAATCGCTATACTGTAGTCATCGATTTTTGTGAAGGAGCATTCCCATGATTCATCTTTTTCCAAAGCTCAAGAACAAAACCCTGATCATGTGCGCGTGCTGCATCGCGTTTGCCGGCGTTTATCTGGCCATGAACCGCGCCGCCAATCCGCTTGTCATTCTGATCGCTCTGATCATCGCGCTTCTCCTCGTCGTCTTTTCCCAGCTCGTCATCTCCTATAATGTGCATAATCAGCTGCTGGGGATCCTCTACAATCAGATGAACGTCGACGGGTTCCTCCGTCAGTATGAGCCATTTCTCAAGCTGAACCTGCAGCCCAATCTTCACCTGATGGTTCGTCTGCACCTGTCAAATGCCTACTGCGCGCAGGGCAGGTTCAGCGATGCAAAGGCGCTGCTGGAATCCGTGACTGTCTCTCCCGGCAAAAAGCCCGAGGATGAGCTGCTTTCCCGTTTTGCACTCGTAAGCAACCTGTGCTATATCGCCCAGCAGCAGGAAGACGCGGCCGCCGCGCAGAAGCTGCTGAACCAGCTGCTTGAATACAAGGGAAAGCTGGAAGCGCTGCAGCTGAGCAAACCCGAAAAGAAGCGCATGGTCTTCAATACCGAGCTCAACGAGCAGGTCATGAGCTTCATGAACACCGGAAAGGCCGACCTTGAAGCGCTTCGCACGCTGGTGCAGAATAACCCCCAGCAGCTGCACAGAGTAACCATCTCGCTCTGGCTCGCCAGAGCATACCTCGCAGAGAATAACCGCCGCGAGGCCGAAAAGCTGCTTGAGCGCATCGTCAATCTCGCTCCGGAGCTGTATCCCGGCAAAACGGCCGCCGCGCTCCTTGCTTCCCTGCCAGGCAATCACGAATAAGCTGTTTTCCTCCAGCGCCGCTGCGTTTGCAGCGGCGCTGCGCTTATCTTCGCCCATTTGTTTCCATCCCGTATCGGGTTGGCGAGCACTTTTTTGAAAAAAAACGCAAATTCTGATGTTTTTTTCGAAAAAAGTGCTTGCATTTTTCTTTTCACTGTGGTATACTATTTTCCGTTGAGAGGGAAGACCTCAAAAATCTCATAAATGCACCATTAGCTCAGTTGGTAGAGCACCTGACTCTTAATCAGGGTGTCCCGGGTTCGAGTCCCTGATGGTGCACCATAAGCCATGATGGGTAAAACCATCTTACCACGTTCGATCTGGATCATCGAACGTGGTCTTTTTGTATTCTGCTGCAACTGGATCTCGCAGCAGCCCTCCCGATCAATTCCCGCAAACCTCCTTTCTGCGGCCTAGAAGCCGCGCTCTTGTAAGTAATGGTCAAGCGCTTCGACCATCGTGTCTGTGATGGTGTACGCGGTGTCGTCAACGTAACGCCTCAAGCGCGACGCCAATTCATCAGGCAGCCGGGCGCTGCACATGTATGATCCGCACGTTTGCCGCGTCCACTCGCGCTTGGTGGTCTCCTTGCGCGCTTTGTCCTTCATCACCGTTCCTCCTTCCGGATTGTAGTACACACATAGTAACACGGAAACAGAGAAGCGCGCAAGAGGGCAAAACGCAAAAAAGTATGATTTTTGAAACAAGTGGAGCAAAAACACATAAAACAATGCAAAAAAGAGCCATTTAAACGCATTATCTCGTAACAAGATGGGGAATTGCCCATTGGATTTGAGATAGGCCGTTTAAATGGCTCTTGTGTTTGATGCAGGGGCAGGCAGCGGGAGCAGCTGCGGCGGAGACCAAACCGCCGCAGCATCCTTGTTCTTGTCCCTCGGATCTGGAGGTATCACGCTGGCATTCCCTTGCTGCCTGCTGAAAGTATACGACACCCGGC
>JAFQOY010000258.1 GCA_017412025.1 Clostridia bacterium
GCCGCCGGATACATTCGTGCCGCCGCGCTCGATCTTTGTGTTGTAGCCCTCCGGAAAGCCGCTGATGAATTCATCCGCGCAGGCCAGACGGCAGGCCTCGCGGCACTGCGCCTCGGTTGCGTTTTCGTCGCCCCGGCGCAGGTTATCCAGGATCGTGCCGGAGAAGAGCACGTTCTTCTGCAGCACGACGGAGACCTCGCTGCGAAGCGCCTCCACGTCGTAATCGCGCACGTCCACGCCGCCAACCTTCACGCAGCCATCGCTCACGTCGTACAGGCGGGAGATCAGATTGACAAGACTGGATTTTGACGAGCCTGTGCCGCCGATCACGCCGATGGTTTCGCCCGAGCGGATATGCAGGTCGATGTCCGAGAGGACGGGCTTGCCCTCGCCCGTCTGCTGATAGGCGAAAGAGACGTTTTCAAAGTCGATGGAGCCATTCTTCACCTGCATGACGGCGTTGTCCGGAGAGGCGATGTCGGTCTTTTCCTCCAGGACTTCTTCCACGCGCTGCGCGGCGGCGATGGAATTGGAGAGCATGACGAAGACCATCGAGAGCATCATCAGGCTCATGAGGATGTTCATGATATAGGACAGCTGGCTGGTCAGCTCGCCCGTGGTCAGCCCGGTTTTGCTGACGATCATCTGCGCGCCGAACCAGCTGATCAGCAGAATGCAGGTATAGACGCAGGTGGTCATGATCGGGCCGTTGAGGGAAATGATCTTCTCCGCCGAGACGGAATTATGGAACACGTCCTGCGCAGCTCTGGTGAATTTCTCGTGCTCATACTCCTCGCGCACAAAGGATTTCACCACGCGGATCGCGCCGACGTTTTCCTTGATCGTCGCGTTGAGCACGTCGTATTTCTTGAACATCTGGCGGAAATAGCGCATAGACATCGGCACCAGAATAAACAGCGCAATAAAGAGAACGACCATTACCCCAAGGAAGATCATCGAAAGCTTTGCGCTGATGCTCAGCGCCATCACCAGCGCGACAATCAGCGTGACCGGCGCGCGGGTGCACACCATCAGGATCATCTGAAAGGACATCTGGATATGGCTGACGTCCGTGGTCAGGCGCGTGACCAGGCCGGCGGTGGAGAACTTATCAATATTGGAAAACGAGAAGCTCTGGATGTTTTCGAACATCGCGCTGCGCAGATTGGCGGCAAAGCCCGTGCTCGCCTTTGCGCTCAGGCGGTTTGCTGTCACACCAAAGAACATCGCCGCCATCGCCATCACGGCCATGATCGCGCCGATTTGGGCAACATGAGCCATATTGCCCACGGCGATGCCGTTATCGATAATCGACGCGGTCATATAGGGTATCAGGATCTCCAGAATCACGCAGCCGATCGTGCACAGCGGGGAAAGCAGCGCCTCTTTTTTATAGGGCCCCACCTGCATGGCCAGCTTCTTGCCCATGGCCAGTTTGGTATTGGTTTTCATCACGCCTCACCTTGTTTCCCAGTTTTTCTTCATACTATGGCGATTATAATTCTCCCGAAGGGCACTGTCAACGCAGTTCACCGAATGTTCACAATCGGGTCAGGCGGTCGACATGGCTGCGGCTTGACAGCGCATTTCGCGCGTGCTATGATAGCCTCAGAATATGACAAGAGGTGAGTACCGAGCCATGCGTATCTGATTTCGTCTTGAGAGAACATGCTTCCGGCTGTCCGCAGGAGGACGGTCTGTTTGCCTGTGTCTGAAGATGGAATCGCGCAGATAGCTACTCTTTTGTGTATATGGGGATGCTTTGTGTCTGTTTGTCCGTCTTCGGCCCAGCCGGAGGCGGATTTTGATTTACAGGGAGAATCTATGCTGACCATACAGAATCTGACGATCATTCACAAAAAAGACCTGACCACGCTCGCCGAAAACGTGACCTTCAGCGTGCAGCCGGGCGAGCGCATGGCGCTCATCGGCGAGGAGGGCAATGGAAAATCCACGCTGCTTCGCGCCATCCTGCAGGATGAATCCATCGAAACATACGTCGAAACAACCGGAAAAATCGTCAACACATACCGCACAGCCTTCCTGCCGCAGGAGCTGCCCGCCGCAAGCCGCAGCCTGAGCGCATATGAATTTTTTTGCGAAGACGAGGCCTTTTATGATCAGACGCCCAGACAGCTGGGCGAAATCGCCTCCAGGCTGAGCATTCCCCACGACGTCTTTTACAGCGAGCAGACGATGGGCACATTTTCCGGCGGCGAGCGCGTGAAGCTGCAGCTGGCCAGGCTGCTGATGCGCGATCCGCAGCTTCTGCTTCTGGATGAGCCAACCAACGATCTGGATAGCGACACGATCCGCTTTTTAACGGAATTCCTCAAGACCTGCGGCCTTGCCGTTCTCTTCGTCTCCCACGATGAAACACTGCTTCGCGAGGCGGCCACGGGCGTGATCCTGCTGGAGCGCCTTCGCCGCAGGCAGCTGCCGCGCGCCAGCGTGTGCCATCAGCGCTATGAGGATTTCGTGAAGACACGCGAAGATCTGTTTGCCCATCAGGCCCAGGTCGCCCGCAAGGAACGCGAGGAACTGAGCAAAAAAATGGATCGATACAATCAGATCCGAAACCGGGTCGAGCACGAGCAGAACGCCGTCTCCCGCCGCGATCCGCACGGCGCGCGGATGCTTAAAAAGAAGATGCATGCCGTCACATCCATGGGCGCACGCTTTGAGCGCGAAGCCAAAGAGATGACCGCCATGCCGGAAAGTGAAGAAGCGATCTTCGCCAAACTCGACTGCCAGCCTCTGCCAAGCACAAAGGTGGTGCTGGATCTGAATCTGGACAGGCTGTGCATCGGTGAGCGAACACTCTCCAAAGATCTCCGCCTGTGCGTGAGGGGCACGGATAAAATCTGTCTGACCGGCAAAAACGGCGCCGGCAAATCCACGCTGCTGCGCCATATCCGAGATATGCTCAAAAATCGGAAGGATTTAAGCGTCTTCTATATGCCCCAGGATCCGGACGATCTGCTTCAGATGGACAAAACGCCGCTAGAGATGCTGATCGAAACCGGCGATAAGGAAGAACAGGTGAAAAACGCCGTCGCGCTGGGCTCCATGAAATTCACCGGCGAGGAGATGAACCATCCCTGCCGCGGCCTTTCCGGCGGACAGAAGGCCAAGCTGATGTTTCTGATGATGGCAAACTCCGGTGCGAACGTACTGCTGCTGGATGAACCCACGCGCAATCTTTCGCCCCTTTCCGGCCCGGTGATCCGGGAGTTGTTTGCCTCTTATCCCGGCTGCATCATCGCTGTCTCTCATGACGCTCTGTTGATTGAATCGGTGTGCACGCATGAGGCGCATCTCACGGAAAATGGATTGACCGTACGCAAATTTTGACAGAATTCGACGTCATGTGGTGTAAAGATGCGGTATTTGAATGAAATACAAGCTTCAAATGGTGCGCTCGTGGAGCAAAAGAAGAGGAAAAGATTGACAAGTGGAAAAAAATGGTTAAAATGGATATGTAGGAATTCACTGCGGCATGCAAGCCGCACGATTCAATCTCTCTGGAAAGGAGCGTTTGCATCCCAATGAAAGACATTGCAGTGGAATACCTGGGCGGCAGCGGCTTTCTGGTGACGATCGGCGAAACAGGCTTCCTCTTTGATGCCAGCGAGCACGGTGCAGGCCCGC
>JAFQOY010000259.1 GCA_017412025.1 Clostridia bacterium
TACTCGGTCTCGTCGTCAAACGCCGTCGCCAGCTTGGTGAACGTCGCGCCGCCGTTGGTGGAGCGGTAGATCCAGTATCCGTCGATCCCGTCGACCGCGTCCCACGTCAGACGGATGGAGTTCATGGTCTTCGGCTCGGCCTTGAAGTTCTTGGGCGTGTCCGGAATCGGCGTGTACTCGTACGCCTCGGACTCCTCGCTCTCATAGCCGTTCTTGTGGCTCAGTACGCGGTAGACATACTTTTCGCCCAGCGTCAGGCCGGTGTCCGTATAGCTCGTCTTGGTCTTGTCCTCGTTGTAGTAGATGTCCTCGCCGTCGCACAGCAGAATGTAGCCGTCGCAGTCGTCAACCTGCGTCCAGATCAGCTTGACCTTCGTGGAGCTGATCACCTCATGGCCGATGATTTCCGGCGTTTCCGGCACGGTCACAAATTCCACCACGCGGGACCAGCCGGAGTACACGTACACGCTCGGCGCGGCTTCCTTGAAGGAACGCACGCGGTAGTAGCGCTCCTCGCCGCACTCCAGATCCGTGAAGGTGTAGGACGTCGTGCCGTAGCCGAAAACGGTGTCGCTCTTGAGGCCCTCGGTGAAGCTGGCGTTCGTCGCGGTCTGCACCGTATAGCCGTGGTGGTCGCTGCTCACCGCATCCCAGGTCATCTTCACCTTGGAGGAGGACAGCGCCTTCACTTCCGGCTTGGACGGGATATCCGCCACGATGCCCGCCAGCAGCTCTTCCAGCGTCAGCTCGCCTTCCTCAATCTCCTCGTTCGGATCGATCGGCGGCTCCACGCTCGGCGCGGGGGTCGGCGTCGGCTCTGCGGTCGGGGTCGCCGTCGGCTCCTCGGTCGGGGCCTCGGTCGGCTCTTCCGTCGGGGCCTCGGTCGGGGCCTCGGTCGGCGCTTCCGTCGGGGCCTCGGTCGGCGCTTCCGTCGGGGCCTCGGTCGGCGCGTCCGTCGGGGCCTCAGTCGGCGCTTCCGTCGGGGCCGCGGTCGGCTCCTCGGCCGGCGCTTCCGTCGGCGTCTCAACCGGCGTCGCCTCGCTCGGCGTCGCCTCTGCAAATGCGCCCACAGGCAGGCTGGTCATCAGCATCGTCACAACCAGCAGCAGGCTCAGAATCCTTTTCACCGTACATCACTCCTCACTTTTGAATCGCGAAAGGTCTATGGTTTTGATATCTTTTTCTTTTGAAGCTAAAAACTGTTCATATGCGTCGCAGATGCCGTTTACGTCCGTGCCGAATGCGATCTGCTCGCCCTTGTGCAGCCAGAGGATCTTGTTGCACATCTCTCTGACCTGCCCGATGGAGTGGGACACCAGAATGCCGGTCACGCCGCCGGCGAGTATCTCGCGCATCTTGTCCCCGCTCTTTTTCCTGAACGCGCCGTCGCCCACCGACAGCACCTCGTCCAGGATCAATATATCCGGGCTGACCAGGCAGGCGATGGAAAACGCCAGCCTGCTCTTCATGCCGCTGGAGAGCTGCTTGAACGGCCTGTCCTGAAACTCCTCCAGCTCCGCAAAGCTGATGATGTGCTCATACATCTCGTCCATGAACCTGCGCGTGTAGCCCAGCAGCGCGCCGCGCAGGTAGGTGTTTTCCTTCACGGTCAGGTCGCCGTCAAAGCCGGAGCCCAGCTCCAGCAGCGCAGCCACCGTGCCGCCGACCCGGATCTTTCCCTCCGTCGGCCGCATGATGCCGGAGATCGCCTTGAGCAGCGTGGATTTGCCCGCGCCGTTCGCGCCGATGATGCCCAGCATGTCGCCGCGCTCCAGCTCAAAGGATACATGCCTGTCCGCCCAGAACTCGCTGACGCTGTACTCGCCGCGCAGCCTGCGCACCAGGTATTCCTTAAAGCCGATCTCCTTGAAATCGCCTGTGATATAGCGGATCGATACGTTGTCCGCCGTGATCATCGCCATCTCTCATCCCTCCCTTACACGTAATAGAGGAACGTATGGTTCTTCTCTTTGTAGATCGCCCCGCCGATGACCAGCGCCGCCAGCGCGTACAGCGCCAGCAGCCCGTGGATCATCGCGGAGGGAACCGCGCCGTCGATGACGATCATGCGCACGTACTTGATGGCCACATACACCGGGTTGAGCAGAAACAGGTTCTGCGCGTGCGCCGGATACGCGTCCACCGTGTAAAAGATGGCCGATACATACATCAGCATCTGCGTAAACACGCTGTACAGGTACTGGATATCCCGGAAGAATACGAACAGCGCCGAAAGAATCAGGCCCACGCCGATGTTGAGCACCAGCATGCAGAAGACCGGATAGAGCAGCAGCACAAACCGCCATGTAAACGGCACGCCGTCCAGCCAGACGAAGAAGAAGAAGACCAGCAGCGTCAGCATGAAGTTGAACACCGCCGACACGTTCTTCGTCAGCAGGAACAGGTACTTGGGCACGTTGATCTTGGTGAATATGCTCTTGTTCTCCATCAGCGCGCTCATGCCGCCCGTGGTCGCCTCCTTGAAGTAGGAGAACATCAGGTTGCCCGCAAACAGGTACGTCGTGTAATGCGGCATGTTCCTGCCGAAAAACTGGGTGAACACCACCCGCATCACCAGCAGCGTCAGCAGCGGCGAGAGGATGCTCCAGCCCATGCCCAGCACGGTGCGCTTGTACTTCTGCTTGAAATCGCGCTTGACCAGTTCCTCAAACGCGAACTGATTCTCTTTCAGCCTGCGCAATATGCGCTTAATCAATAACCATCACCCCCTGCGAAAGCCCCACGGCTTCCGCTGCCCGCGCGCCATATCCCCCCGGCGCGCGGAAATCCCCTCTGTTTTTGTCTGGTATCAATTGTCCGGCGCTGCGCCGAACCCCTCAGTCACGGCCTGTGCCGTGACAGCTCCCCTTTCAGGGAAGCCTGTGACCGCCTCCGCGGCGGCGGTTCTCAATCCCTCTTGAAGATGTCGCGCGTGTAGACCCTGTCCATCACATCGTCCAGCACGCTGTCGTAGCGGTTGGCGATGATCGCGTCGCAGGCAGCCTTGAATCTGTCCAGATCGTTGATCACCGGGCTGCCGAAGAACGTCGCGCCGTCCTCGAGCGTCGGCTCGTAAATCACCACGTGCGCGCCCTTGGCCTTGATGCGCTTCATCACGCCCTGGATGCTGCTCTGGCGGAAGTTGTCGCTGCCGGCCTTCATCGTCAGGCGGTATACGCCGACGGTCACCTGCTTTTCGCGGCTGCCGTCGTACTGGTTCTCGCTGTAGCTGTAGTAGCCGGCCTTCTGCAGCACGCGGTCGGCGATGAAGTCCTTGCGCGTCCTGTTGCTCTGCACGATCGCCTCGATCAGGTTTTCGGGCACGTCCTCGTAATTGGCCAGCAGCTGCTTGGTGTCCTTGGGCAGGCAGTAGCCGCCGTAGCCGAAGGACGGGTTGTTGTAGTGGTCGCCGATGCGCGGATCCAGGCATACGCCCCGGATGATCTGCTGCGTATCCAGCCCCTTCATCTCCGCGTAGGTGTCCAGCTCGTTGAAGTAGCTCACGCGCAGCGCCAGATAGGTGTTGGCGAACAGCTTGACCGCCTCAGCCTCCGTAAAGCCCATGAACAGCGTGTCGATGTTCTCCTTCACCGCGCCCTCTGCCAGCAGCGCCGCGAACACATGCGCCGCCTCCGTCAGGCGCGCGTCCTGCATGTCCGTGCCCACGATGATGCGGCTGGGATACAGGTTATCGTAGAGCGCCTTGCCCTCGCGCAGGAATTCCGGGCTGAAGAGGATGTTGCTGCTGCCCGTCTTCCCGCGGATCCCCGCCGTGTAGCCCACCGGAATGGTCGACTTGATCACGATGATCGCGTCCGGGTTGACCTTCATCACCAGATCGATCACGTTTTCCACCGCAGAGGTGTCAAAGAAATTCTTCTGGCTGTCGTAGTTCGTCGGCGCGGCGATGACGACAAAATCCGCATCCCTGTACGCCGCCTCGCCGTCGAGGGTCGCCGTCAGGTTCAGCTCCTTCTCTTCCAGATAGCGCTCGATCTCAGCGTCCGCAATCGGCGATCTGCGCTCGTTGATCATCCTCACCTTTTCCTCGATGATGTCAACCGCCGTCACCTCGTGATGCTGGGAGAGCAGCACCGCGATGGACAGACCCACATAGCCGGTACCGGCGACTGCGATGCGGTATTTCTTCATAATCTATCTCCTTTGTCTGCCAGTTATGTAAAGCATTGGTTTTTCGTGTCCGTCAGGCGGCTTGCAGCCTTTGGCGCGCCGCCTCATATTCCCCTGCGCAGCCGCCTGCGCAGATAGACCAGCGCCCGCTGCGCAAGCCCCGCCGCGTTCATCAGCTGCGGATGATCCATCATACGCCCGAGCAGCCTGTACTGCAGGTACTCGCTCCTGTGATAAAACCGCGCTTTCGGATACCCCTTCACGCCGAGCGCCTCAAAGCCCCTGTCAAGCAGCATCGCGCACAGCGCGCGCCGCTGCGGCTCCCGGAGCGTGTTGACGTTCCAGAGCGCAAAGTGCAGCGCGTAGTTGATGTAGTCCTGTTCAAACCGGGCGTAGAGCCCTTTCTCGCGCAGCCTCTCGCGGATCGCCTCAAGCGCGTCGTAAAAGCAGAGGAAGCTCTTTTCCCTCGTCACCGAGAGCGACGGCCCCGCGCCGCGCCGCTGGTGCGCCAGCACGCGCTCAAGCGTCGTGATGCGCTGCGCCTCGGTCATCGCGGCGTAGACGAAGTACAGGTCGTTGCTGGTGCGCTGCGCCTGAAAGCGCAGGCCGCTTTCCCGGATGTACCGCGCTTCAAACAGCTTGTCCCAGGCCCAGCCCGCCGCGCATTCAAAGATGCACCGCCCGACCGCCTCGCCCGCAAAGGGCCTGTGCGCCGGCAGCAGATCGCTCCGAATCCCGTATCTGCACGGCGCAAACCGCTTTCTCTTTTCATCATAGAAATCCGAGCCGAATATGACGATCTGCGCTCCGTCGCGCCTCGCCGCATCCAGCGCGGCGGCAAGCATGTCCGGCTCAAAGAAATCGTCCGCGTCCAGGAACGAGAGGTATTCCCCCCTCGCGCTGTCAAGCCCCCGGTTCCTCGCCGCGCCCGCGCCCGCGTTTTCCTGCGCGATCACGCGGATGCGCGCGTCCTCCTCCGCCAGCTGCGCGAGGATCTTCGCCGTGCCGTCCGTGCTGCCGTCGTCAACGAGGATGATCTCGATGCTTTCAAGCGTCTGCGCCGTCACGCTGCGCACGCACTGCGCAATGTGCCTCTCCCCGTTGTACACGGGGATGATCACCGAAACGTCGATCCTGCCGCTCATGCCGTCAGGTATCCTGTCCGCCGTCATGTCCGCCTCTTTCCCGGCAGCCCGGCGCGGAGCTTGCGCCAGATGAACGCGCCGCCCTTTTTCAGCCAGTTCTGCCTTTCCATGAACATCACCGGCGCGTCGCATGTCCGCAAGCCGTTGTGCTCCAGCCACACGTCGATCAGCCGCTCGGCCACAAAGCCGAACACCCGCGCGTCGTTTGCGCTGTAGGCGGAGATATCCAGCCGCTTTTCCAGCTCAGACAGCACGCTGAAGAGCCATTCGCAGTAGGCGTCCGCCGTCTCCCGCTTCATAATGAACATGTTGAAGCGGTGCCCCCACGTGCGCGCCATCACCTCGTCGTACTTTTTGAGGTACTGCGGCCAGCGCTCCGCAAGGATCGCGCGCGTCTTGTCAAGATCCTGCGCGTGGTGCGCATGCGCGTACTGCTGGTACGTCGTCTCAATCATGTAATTCCGCGGCGTCGGCAGGATCGCATCCGCGTTTTGCAAAAGCGCCTCAATCTCCGCCTGAGAGATCAGGTTGTCCCATGAAGGCTTGCGGCTTCGCTTCTTTGCGAAGTGCCTGCGGTAGTGCGCCATGCCCAGCACGTCGCATTCAAGGTTCTTCCATGCCCAGTACAGGCCCGTCAGCTCGCAGTAGTTCGCGTTCTTTCCGCTGATGTGCTCGCCCGTGTCGTCCCCGGTATATCCAAACCCCGCCTTGCCCTCGCGCCCCACATGCAGCGGCATGTAGACCGGATCCTCAGGCATGCGGTACGGCTTATGCGCCGCGACGAGAATGACTGTCTTCATGCGTCGCCTCCATCCGCCCGCGGTAAATTATTACACTTGATTATACCAAGTTCAT
The DNA here is from genome assembly GCA_017412025.1 of Clostridia bacterium. The sequence continues at coordinate 6,132 of JAFQOY010000259.1, forward strand.
CTAAATCTTTCAATATGTTTTCTCATTTGTTAACAGATTTAATAATCCGTTAATATTCTACACCATTACCCTCCATATTTCAAGGGATATTCTGCCTTTTTTTCATCTTTTTCAGCATTTTCCGTGATTTATCACCGTGAATGCGCATTCGTCGGCCTTAGAAATTGTAAGAATTTGGAAATAAATTTAAACTTTGTTTCATCCTACTCCGTGCCCGTGCTTATACATTACCGCCGGACGCGTTTTCTCCGCACCTCAACCCCTCAGGCGCTTCGCGCCAGTTCCCCTTTCAGGGGAGCCTTTATCCGGCAGCCGGGCGCGTCCGTGGGCAGGCGTCGTTCGTCACTCCCTCAGTCAGCTCCGCTGACAGCTCCCTCAGGAGGGAGCCTCACCCGGGAAACAGCCCCTGCCGCTCCTGAAAGGGGAGGGGGACCGCGTCAGCGGTGGTGGGGTTCCCCTCATCCCATTGCAGCAAAAAAACGGCGGGCTGAGTCAGTCCGCCCTACGGCGATGCGCACGCTCTGCTTTCATCCCCGTTTCCTGGTTCTGTATTCCTTTGCTTCCTGACGTAGGGCGGCCTGACCTCAGGCCGCCGCGCCCTACGGCGATGCGCA
>JAFQOY010000260.1 GCA_017412025.1 Clostridia bacterium
GAGGAGCGGCTGCAAGCCGCTTCCTATATCATTTTCTGGCCGTACGCGCAGCGTACAAGAAAATGATGTTTTATCCGCTGCAAGTATGCGTTAGCAGACTTGCAGCGACAGACCGTCAACAATACTTTGTTGACGGTCTGCGCGCCGCAGGATCTCCTGCGGCGCTTTTTGACGCTTCTGTGCAAATCTGCAGGGATTCACCTCCTGCTGCAGCCCGTTCCGCTCCGCATGCCTCCGCCGCGCCGCAGCGCAGAAAACGGCCCTCCCGTTTCATTCCGGGAAGGCCGTTTCATATGATTCAGGATCGGCTGTGCGCCGCCGCGTCTGTATCAGACGGTGAACGCGTAGATCGTCGTGGTGTGATACTTCTCGCCCGGGCGCAGCACGGTGGAGCCGAACTGCGGGTTGTTCGGGGTGTCCGGGAAGTGCTGGGTTTCCAGGCACAGGCCGCAGTACTTCTGATAGTGCATGCCGCCCTTGCCGCCGGTGATATCGGTCTGGCAGCCGGTGTACAGCTGCACGCCCGGCTGATCGGTGATGACCTCCATCCTGCGGCCGCTCTCCGGATGAATCAGCAGCGCGGCAAAGCCCATCGCTCCGCCCTTGCTGAGCACGAAGTTGTGATCGTAGCCGCCGCCGAAGGCCAGCTGCTCGCAGGTATCGACCTGCGCAAGGCCGTCGCCAAGGAGCAGGCCGCGGCGCATGTCAAACGGCGTGCCCGCAACCGGCATATAATGGCCCGTGGGGATCAGAGCGCCGTCGCTGACGGGCGTGGTCGCGTCGCTGGCGATCTGCAGCACATGGTCTGCGATCGTGCCGTGATCATGTCCGGCAAGGTTGAAGTAGGTGTGGTTGGTCAGGTTGCACAGGGTCGCCTTGTCGGTCGTCGCCTCATAGGTGATGTGCAGGCTGCAGGCGTCGTCCCACATATAGGTCACGGTGACGTCCAGCGTGCCGGGGAAGTTTTCCTCGCCGTCCGGGCTGACATAGTGCATCTTCAGGCTGTCGCATCCACTGCCTTCCACGGGCGTGATCGCCCACATCTTCTTATTGAAACCGACGTTGCCGCCATGCAGGTGATTCTCCCCGTTGTTGCACGCCAGCTGATAGGTCACGCCGTCGAGCGTGAAACGGCCCTTGCCGATGCGGTTGCCGTAGCGGCCGATCGTATCGCCCATGCAGCCATGGTCGGCAAGATAGCCGTCAAGGCTGTCAAAGCCGAGCGCCACGTCGCCGAGCACGCCGTTTTTATCCGGCACGCAGATGGAGGTCACGATTCCGCCGTAGTCGATCACAGAGACGGACGCGCCGCACTTGTTGGTCATCGTATACTGGGAAACAGCCTCGCCTGTGGGCAGGGCGCCAAAGGGCTTCACCGTAATCATCAGAGGTTCTCTCCTTTTTCCTGTCGTTTTGTTTCTGTCGTTTTGTTTCTTCCGCCTTGTTTTCCGTACATAGATACATGCGCATATCGCTGTATGTTTTCCCCTATATTTTCGACCCCTCGTCCTCCTTTTCCTGCCCCTTTAAAAAATCCGTCCGCTCTTTTCCGCTCCGTCCCTCCCGCAATCCGCGCGTTTTTCACAGAATATTACCCACGTTAATCACTTCACAAATATATAACAGCGTTCACCGAACGAAAACGTTTTTGTATCCCAATTGTACAAATCAAATCTTTTGTTTGACAGCATTTTTGACCGGAAACAGAATTTCTCCTATTGTATTTTTGTGGATTCTGTGCTATTCTTTATCTCAAGAAGCAGGCATTGCCTGCAGAGATCGGAACTCAAAAAAGAATAGGAGGCAAAACTATGAAGAAGTTCCTTACCCTCGTCCTCGCGACCGCTCTTCTCATCTCCTGCGTCGCCAGCGCTTCCGCGCTGACCATCGGCTTCTCCCAGGTTGGTCAGGAGTCCGACTGGCGTACCGCCAACACCGATTCCCTTCGCGGCATGGCCGAAGCTGAAGGCTGGGAAATGATCTATGACGACGCGCAGCAGAAGCAGGAGAACCAGGTTAAGGCTCTGCGCAACTTCATCACCCAGGGCGTCGACTACATCCTCTTCACCGGCGTTGTGACCACCGGTTGGGACGAGGTCCTCAAGGAAGTCAACGAGGCTGAGATCCCGCTGATCCTGGTCGACCGTATGCCCGACTGCATGGACGAGATCGAGTACGCCGGCGCGTTCGGTGGCGACTTCATCGAGGAAGGCCGCCGCATGGCCCGCTGGACCGTCAACTACATGAACACCACCGAAGAAGTCAACGTCGTGATCCTGGAAGGCACCACCGGCGCCGCTGCTGCGACCGACCGTACCGCCGGCATCAACGAAGTGCTCGCCAACTATCCGAACTACAAGGTCATCGCTTCCCAGACCGGCAACTTCACCCGTGCTGAAGGCCAGGCCGTCATGGAGAGCTTCCTGAAGGCTCACGAAGATATCGACGTCCTCCTCGCTGAGAACGACGACATGGCCCTGGGCGCCATCGACGCCATCAAGGCCGCCGGCAAGGTTCCGGGCAAGGACATCATCATCGTTGGCTGTGACTCCGTCAAGGCTGCGTTCGACGCGATCGTTGCTGGCGAAATGAACGCCACCATCGAGTGCAACCCGCTGTACGCCGACGCTGTTTCCGCTCTGATCAAGAAGCTGGAAGCTGGCGAAGCCGGCACCCGCGAGCTGCTGCATCCGGAAGAGGGCTGCTTCTGCATCGACGGCGGCATCGAGTACGCCGAGGGCAAGGTCTCTGTGAAGGCTGCTGACGTCATCGCTGACCGTAAGTACTAAGATACCCCATAATCCGTTGACCGTTGACGGATTGATCAATTAAACCCTTCAGCGGATGGGAGCTTGTCTCCCATCCGCTTATTCTTTCCTTTTGCGTCAGGCGGAGCGCCTGTGCGCACCGCCGAATCACAGCGCCTTTCCCCTTGCCGCATCAGGCCGCTGATTGGCGACACATTCTACATTCTAACCGAAGGGATGATGAACTTTGGATCGAGACGTTATCCTCACCATGCGCGGCATCGAAATCCAGTTCCCGGGCGTCAAGGCGCTCGACGGCGTGGATTTCACCCTCTGCCGCGGAGAAGTCCATGCGCTGCTGGGCGAAAATGGTGCGGGCAAGTCCACCCTGATCAAGTGCCTGACCGGCGTCAACAAGATGGACGCCGGCAAGATTATGCTTGAGGGCAAGGAAATCCGCCCCACCGACCCGAAAAATGCCATGGATCTGGGCATTTCCACCGTGTTCCAGGAAATCAACCTGTGCGACAACCTCTCCGTCGCGGAAAACATCTTTATCGGCCGCCAGCCCATGAAGCGCGGCCAGATCGATTGGAAAGAAATCAACAGGCGCTCCAAGGAGCTGCTTGAACGCTTCCATATTGACATCGACGTTACCCGTCCGCTGTCCCAGTTCTCCACCGCCATCCAGCAGATGGTCTCCATCGCGCGCGCCGTCGACGTCGACGCGAAGGTGCTGATTCTGGACGAGCCGACCTCTTCCCTGGACAGTGAAGAGGTGAAGAAGCTCTTTGACGTCATGCGCGCGCTCAAGGCCCAGGGCATGGGCATCATCTTCATCACCCACTTCCTGGATCAGGTGTTTGAGATGAGCGACCGCATGACCGTGCTTCGCAACGGACACCTCATCGGCGTATACAACGCAGGCGACATCACCAAGCTCGAACTGGTTTCCAGCATGATCGGCAAGGATCTGGATCAGATTTTCGATCTCAAGCGCGCCGCGCAGAAAGAAGGCGCCGGTCAGATGCTTAAGGCCGATCACATCGGCGTACCCGGCAAGGTGGAGGATATCTCCTTTACCCAGAACAAGGGCGAGCTGCTCGGCTTTGCCGGCCTGCTCGGCTCCGGCCGCACGGAGACCGCCGAAATGATCTTCGGCGTCACCAGGACGCAGAGCGGCGATCTGATCATCGACGGCAAGACGGTGAAGATCAACGAGCCGATGGACGCCATCAACCACAAAATCGCCTTCTGTCCGGAGGACCGCAAGCGCGACGGCATCATCGGCGACCTGACCATCCGCGAAAACATCGCCCTCGCCCTGCAGGCGCGCCGCGGCATGCTGAGGCCCATGTCCCGCAAGGAACAGGACGAGCTGGCGGACAAGTATATCAAGCTGCTCGCCATCGCCACCCCGGACGCCGAAAAGAAGATCAAGGAGCTCTCCGGCGGCAACCAGCAGAAGGTCATCCTCGCCCGCTGGATGGCGACCGAGCCGGATCTGCTGATCCTCGATGAGCCGACCCGCGGCATCGACGTCGGCGCCAAGGCTGAGATTCAGCGCCTGATGCTGGAGATGTGCGAACAGGGCATGTCCATCATCTTCATCAGCTCCGAGCTGGATGAAATCATCCGCTGTTCCAACCGCATCATTGTCATGCGCGACGGAAAGAAGGCCGGCGAACTCAGCGGCGAAGGCTGCACGCAGGCCGATATCATGAGCGTCATTGCTGGCGAAAAGGCAGGTGAGACCGCATGAAAAGCAAGGAATCCATCTTCAAGAACAAGCTGACGTGGGCGGTCGTCGCCGAGCTGCTGATCCTCATCGTCGCCGGCATCCTCGAGCCGAACTTCTTCAAGATCGAGTTCAACCAGACGACCGGCATGCTCTACGGCTCGCTGATTGACATCATCAACCGAAGCGCCGAGATCACCATCATCGCCATGGGCATGACGATGGTCATCGCGCTGGGCGGCACGGATATCTCCGTCGGCGCGCTGGTCGCCGTGGCCGGTGCGTTCGCCCTCAAGTTCCTTCGCTGGGACGTCACGCTTTACCCCACCCCGGGCGACTACACTGTCATGCCCTTCATCCTCGTCATCGTCGTTCCGCTGGTCATCTGCACGCTCATGGGTCTGTTCAACGGCGTGCTCATCGGCAAGTTCAAGCTTCAGCCGATCATTGCAACCCTGATCCTGATGGTTGCCGGCCGCGGCATCGCACAGATCGCCACCAACGGCAAGCAGTTCACCACCGGCTATACGCCGTACCGCTTCATCGGTCAGGGCTCCATGCTCGGCCTGCCTTTCCCGATCATCATCACCATCGTCGTCTGCGCCTGCGTGATGCTCTTCGTGCGCAAGACGGCATTCGGCACCTTCGTCGAGTCCGTCGGTGTCAACCCGAGCGCCTCCCGCGTCACGGGCCTCAAGTCCGGCAGGATCATCATGATCGTCTACACGCTCACCGGCTTCCTCTCCGGCATTGCGGGCCTGATCTACTCCAGCCGTATCTCCTCCTGCGACTCCAACAACGCAGGCGTGAACTACGAGATGGACGCCATTCTCGCCGTCGTTCTGGGCGGCACGAGCATGACCGGCGGCAAGTTCTCCCTCACCGGCACAATCGTCGGTTCCCTGATCATCCGCACGATCACCACGCTGGTGTACTACTTCGGCATCACGTCCGAGTCCATC
>JAFQOY010000032.1 GCA_017412025.1 Clostridia bacterium
GGCTTTGTTTGCTGTACCCTTTTGTGCAGTATCCCTTTCATTTTTGTCGTCATTCCCTTGCGTTCTCATACTAAACGCCATCTTTTCCCATAGTAAATTCCACTCTTTTCCCACTGTGGCGTTTACTTTGGGAATTCACGCGTTTTTTTGACCCCTCTTTTTCCCTGATGCTGCCTGATCCCTGATAATCCCTCCGATCCCCGACCAAAAATACGCATGTTATTGCCGCAATTCTCTCAGGCTCGTCTCCGCTCCTCCGGGGCATTTTATCCGGTTTTCTGATCATTTGAAACATTTCCAACTTCGACCGCGGTTTCCATCTTCCGGCACGCCTCAACCCCTCAGGCGCTTTCAGCGCCAGCTCCCCTTTCAGGGGAGCCTTTATTCGGCAGCCGGGCGCATCCGTGGGCAGGTATCGTTCGTCACTCCCTCAGTCAGCTCCGCTGACAGCTCCCTCAGGAGGGAGCCTCGCCCGGGAAACAGCCCTTGCCTCCCCTGAAAGGCGCCGCCCTGCAGGGCAATAAGCCTCCCTCTTGAGGCACCGCAGCCGAGCGTCGCCCAGCGGAGCAATAAGCCTCCCTCTTGAGGGAGGTGGATCGCCGCAGGCGAGACGGAGGGAGTGCCTACGGCGATTCCCCTGCTGCCATCAACCCCTCAGGCGCTTCGCGCCAGCTCCCCTCATCCCATTGCAGCAAAAAAACGGCGGGCTGAGTCAGCCCGCCCTACGGCGATGCGCACGCTCTGCTTTCATCCCCGTTTCCTGGTTCTTTATTGCTTTGCTTCCTGACGTAGGGCGGCCTGACCTCAGGCCGCCGCGCCCTCATTCCCCGCCGTTCCTCACAGCATGTGCACGCATCCCTCGCGGAAGGAGAGATACGCCGTATCGCCCACGCGGTACACCTTGCGGCCCACGGGGCAGTAATCCGCCAGCTTCACCAGCGTATCGCCGACCATCACATGGTAGTTCTGGTACGCGCCCATGAAGCAGGAGAGCACCACCCGGCACGGCAGCGCGCCGCTGTCCGCGAGGATGCCGGCCTCCGGCCTAAGCACCACGCGGCAAACCTGCCCGACGGCAAATCCGTCGGTATTGTCGACCGTCACCTCGTGTCCGGCGATGTCCAGCGTGCACTTGCCGCCGTCCGTCTTTTTCACCACGCCGCCGAGGAAGTTGACCTCGCCGATAAAGTCCGCCACGAATTCGCTCTGCGGATGATGGTAGATCTCCTCCGGCGAGCCCATCTGCGCGATCACGCCCTTGTTCATGATGATGATCTTGTCGGAAATCGCCATCGCCTCCGCCTGATCGTGCGTCACGTACACGGCGGTGATGCCCAGCGTCTGCTGGATGCGGCGGATCTCGGTGCGCATGGATACGCGCAGCTTCGCGTCGAGGTTAGAAAGCGGCTCGTCAAACAGCAGCACGCTCGGCTCCACGACCATCGCGCGCGCCAGCGCGACGCGCTGCTGCTGGCCGCCGGACAATTGGTTGGTCATGCGCGATTCCATGCCCGTCAGCTCCACGAGGTCGAGGATCCTGGCCACGCGCTCGTCCATTTCCTTTTTCGGCACCTTGCGCAGCTTCAGGCCGTAGGCCACGTTGTCGTATACGTTGTAGTGCGGGAACAGCGCATAGCTCTGGAACACCATCGCCGTGTCGCGCTTGTTGGGCGTCAGCGCATTGATCGCGTCGCTGCCCAGGTAGATTTCGCCCTTGTCCGGGCTCTCAAAGCCCGCGATCATGCGCAGCGTGGTCGTCTTGCCGCATCCGCTGGGGCCCAGCAGCGTCACAAAGCTGCCCGGCTCAATGTCAAGGGACACGTCGTTCACCGCGTAAAAGTCCTTGCCCGTCTTGGGATCCTTGTAGATCTTGGAGATATGCTCCAGGCGTACGCCCTTTTTCTCTTTCATGTCAATCCTCCTGCAGGCGCACAGCCTTGCTTGTTCCAAAGTGCTTGATCAGGAAGTTCATCAGCACAATCGCCGCATAGGTGATGATGATCAGGATCGTCGCATACGCGCAGGCCACGCCGTACGCGCCCTTCTCCGCGAACTCGTTGATGCGGCAGGTGATGAGCAGATAGCGCGGCGTCACCAGCAGGATGATGGCGCTGATGGCGGTGATGGAGCGCACGAACGTCGTCACAAGGCCGGAGAGGAACGAGTCCTTGATCAGCGGCAGCGTGACGGAGACAAACACCTTTGCGCTGCCAGCGCCCAGGTCGTAGGCGGATTCCTCGATCGACTTGTCGATCTGCCGCAGGGCGGAGATGCCGCTGCGCGTGCCCACCGGCAGCGAGCGCACGACGAACACGATCACCAGGATCACGCCCGTGCCGTAGATGCCCTGCATGAAGCCCGTGCGGAAGACGCCGCCCGCGAAGCCGCGGATGAAGCCCACGCCCAGCACCGTGCCCGGCACGGCCATCGCCAGCATCGAGACGAACTCGATGAAGCCCTTGGCGCGGAACTTCTTCTTGACGACCAGGTAGGAGATGATCATCGACAGCAGCGCCGTGATCGGGCTTGCGATGATCGAGAGGAGGAACGAATCGGTAAACGCCTTGAAGCCGTCGTCGCGGAAGAGCTGGTTGAACCACTTGAGGCTCAGGCTGTAATCGCGGCCCCAGAGCTTAAACAGCGCGCCGAACGGGATGGCGATGTACATCATGATGACGAACGCCGAGATCAGCGAGCACAGCGCCGTCAGCGGCACGCGCACGCTCCTGTCGTCAATCAGCGCGCGGGCGCGGCTGGCCTTGCCGGTCAGCGTCGCGGCGGTCTTCGCCTCCAGGTAGTATTTCTGGATCAGGAACAGCACCAGCGTGATCGCCAGCAGCACCACGGCCATCGCCGCTGCGCCGGTGATGTCGTAGCTGCCACCGGTGATGCGCAGATAGATCGTCGTCGCCAGCGTATCATAGCTGCCGCCGATCATCATCGGGTTGGCAAAGTCCGCCACGGACTCGATGAACGTGACCAGGAACGCATTGCCCAGGCCCGGCAGCATCAGCGGCAGGGTCACGGTGGTGAATAC
>JAFQOY010000261.1 GCA_017412025.1 Clostridia bacterium
AGCAGGAAAACCTCTTTGAAGGCTCCCTCCTGAGGGAGCTGTCAGCGAAGCTGACTGAGGGAGTGAATAGAGCGCGCTCCTTGCGATTCCCCACGCTCCGCTTCGCTGATTCGCTCACAGGATGCGCTTGGCTGCGGTGCCTCAGAAGGGGGAGCATTCGGGTTCAGTTCCTGCAGTTTCACCGTGCACGGGCAGCGCCGCAGCGCCTGAGCAGGCGCACAGATGCTTTTTGCGAAGCAGCGCGACCATATCGGACACCACTTCCTGTTCATATTCGTAAAGCCCGCGGTAGTTGTTGATCAGCAGGATCTCAGATTTGCGCAGATGCATGACGGGCGTTTCACTCAGGCAGGAGAAAAACTCACAGGGCGACATCTCAAGCGCCTGACAGATCCGCTCAAGCAGATCCATAGAGGGGTTCTTTGTTCCCTTGCATAGCTTGTTGAGGTAAGCCGGCGTCATACCGAGCTTTTCCGCCAGCGCTTTTTGCGTGGTCTTTCGCAGCTCAATGGCCGCGACGAGATTCTTGCTGATGTCCATGCAGTGCTCCTTATCGAAAATATTCCTGACGGAAATATTATGATCTATTCTCTCCGGAAAATCAAGAGAAGAGAAAAATTAACCTGAAGGGAATATTTCTGTGTTGACATATTAACCTACAAGGGATATAATAAGCGATGTAAATGGTACTGACAGGACAGTTTTGGGGTGGTGAAGGTTGACTTTAAGAGAATTGAGAAAAACGAAGAGACTTACACAGAAGGGGCTGTCGGCCAGATGCGGCGTGAGCCAGTGCTATATCTGCGCGCTGGAGCAGGGCAGGAAGAGAAGCCCCAGCATGGATGTTGTCCGCCGGCTGGCGGCAGGGCTTGGGGTCAAGGCTTCCTGTGTGCTTGACGCGCTGGAGGAGGCGGTGTAGGGGCGTACGGGGAGGGTTTGGATTCTGCGTCTGAAGTCGCTGCACAAAAAAGCGGCCCCGATCCCAAAGAAGGGAGCGAAGCCGCCTGAAGGATTCTGTCAGACCCTGAACCACACATGCAGGCAGAACAGGATGAAGAGGATCAGGAACGCGGAAAACACGGCGCACACCAGCAGCGACGCCTTCAGCGCGCCCCAGAGGGCAAAGCGCGTCTGGCGCTTGTCAAGCGTCTCGTGCGGCATGCCCAGCCATTCGGGCACGGAATTCTCCTTTTCGGGCGCATACCACGGCATGCCGTCCACGTTCATGTCGGCGATCACGTGGCCGTCGTCGCCCTCGGGGAGACGGTTATTCCTTGTCATAGCCGCTCTCCGGGTCGTAGATGTGGCAGGCTACGGTATGGCCGCCGCCCATGTCCATCGTGCGCGGCGCCTTTTGCGCGCACACGCCCTTGCACATGCGGCAGCGCGTGTGGAACTTGCAGCCGCTGGGCGGATTGGCGGGGGAGGGGATGTTGCCCTCCAGGATGATGCGGTTCATCTTCACCGTCGGATCCGGCACCGGAATGGCGGAGAAGAGCGCCTGCGTGTAGGGGTGCAGCGGATTGGCGAAGATCTCCTTCTTGTCCGCATACTCGACCATGTTGCCCAGGTACATGACGCCGACGGTGTCGGAGATGTGCTGGACGACGGACAGATCGTGGCTGATGAAGAGATACGTGAGGTTGAACTCCTTCTGCAGATCCTCCAGCAGGTTGATGATCTGCGCCTGAATCGACACGTCCAGCGCGGAAACCGGCTCGTCGCAGACGATGAAATCCGGGTTGAGCGCGATGGCGCGGGCGATGCAGATGCGCTGGCGCTGGCCGCCGGAGAACTCGTGCGGATAGCGGTCCTTCTGGTATTCATGCAGGCCGCAGGCCTTCATGATGCGCGTCACGTAGGCGTCAAGCTCCTTCTCCGGCACGATCTTGTGCTCGCGCACGGCCTCGCCGATGATCTCGCCGACGGGCAGGCGCGGGGAAAGGCTGGAATACGGATCCTGGAAGATCAGCTGGATCTTCGGGCGGAAGGCGCGCCTCTCCCTGGAGGAGAGCTTGTCCACCTCGGTCTCGCCGTTGAAGAGCACGGTGCCGCTGGTCTTGTCCGTCAGGTTGAGGATGGTCTTGCCGATGGTCGTCTTGCCGCAGCCGGACTCGCCGACCAGGCCCATCGTCGTGCCGCGCTTGATGGTGAAGGAGACGTCCTCCACGGCGTGCACATGGCCGACCACGCGGCCGAAGAGACCCGCCTTGATGGGGAAGTACTTGCAGAGGTTCCTGACCTCCACGACGTTTTCCGTCTTATTCGGCATCGCGGGCACCTCCCTTGTCTTCGTCAAGATAACGCCAGCAGCTGACGATGTGGGTATCGGTCACATGGATTTCGGGCGGATACTTGCCCTGGCAGTTTTCAACGCACATTTCGCAGCGGTCGCGGAAGTAGCAGTAGTCCGGCATGGCGATGGGGTTGGGCACCGCGCCGGGGATGGAGTACAGGCGGTCCGTCGTCTTGTTGATGACGGGCTTGGACTTCATCAGGCCGATGGTGTAGGGGTGGCGCGGGTCGAGGAATACCTCGTGCGCAAGGCCCTTTTCCACCACGCGTCCGGCATACATGACCACGACGTAATCCGCCATCTCGGCGATGACGCCCAGATCGTGCGTGATGAGCATGATGGAGGCGTTGATCTTGTCCTTCAGGTCGCGCAGAAGCTCCAGAATCTGCGCCTGGATGGTCACGTCCAGCGCGGTCGTTGGCTCGTCGGCGATGATCAGGCGCGGATTGCACACCAGCGCCATGGCGATGACGATGCGCTGGCGCATACCGCCGGAGAGCTCGTGCGGATAGCGGTTGTACACGCCCTCGGCGTCGGCGATGCCGACCATCTTGATCGCGTCGATGGAGCGCTGCCTGACTTCTTCCTTGCTCATCTGCGGGTTGTGCAGCGAGATGACCTCGTCGAGCTGGAAGCCGATGCGGAACACCGGGTTGAGGCTGGTCATCGGCTCCTGGAAGATCATGGAGATCACGTTGCCGCGGATCTTTTCCATCGCCTCGATGGGCATCTGCGCCACGTCGTAGGCCTTGTCGCCGAGGTTCAGACGCATCTCGCCCGCGACGGTCTGGCCGGTCGGGCGCTGCACCAGCTGCATCAGGCTCATGCTCGTCACGCTCTTGCCGCAGCCGCTCTCGCCCACGATGCCGACCGTCTTGCCGATGGGCACGTTGAAGCTCACGCCGTCCACGGCCTTGACCGTGCCGATGTCGGTGAAGAAGTAGGTGTGCAGGTTGTCAAATTCCACGACGTTTGCAGGATCCTTCATCTTCGTCAGGTATTCGCTTTCCGGCACGTTCTTGCGCGTGCGTTTCTTTTCGTATTCCCGGGTGATGCGCATGTTTTCCTTGCTGATGCGCCGGGACTCCTTCGCGGAAATGTATCCGGAGGATTTCTTTTCGTTCTTTTCGTTGCTCATGCTTATCCCCTCCAGATTATCGCTTCATCTTCGGATCGAACGCGTCGCGCAGACCGTCGCCGACGAAGTTGAAGCCAAGAACCGTCAGCACCATGAGCAGGCCGGCCGGAATCCAGATGAACCAGTAGTTGCTCATGACGTAGATGTTGCTGGCGGAGTTGATGATGGTGCCCCAGGAGGCCAGCGGATACTTGATGCCAAGGCCGAGGAAGGACAGCGTCGCCTCCGTCAGGATGATGGAGCCCAGGCTCATCGTGGCCTGCACGATCAGCAGCGGCATGACGTTGGGCACCAGGTGCTTGAAGATGCGCTGGCTGATGCGGATGCCGGTGGCCTCGGTGGCAACCATGAAGTCCTGCTCGCGCAGGGAGAGAATCTGGCCGCGCACTGTGCGCGCGATGCCCGTCCAGCCCATCAGGCCCATGATCGCCATCAGCAGGAAGATGCGGATGTACGGGTTGAGCTCAAAGGCGTCCATCAGCGAACCGGCGATGATCATCATCGGGTAGTAGGGGATGGAGTTGAACAGGTCGACAAAGCGCATGCAGAAGGTATCCACCCAGCCGCCGAAATAGCCGGACACGCCGCCGACGATGACGCCGATGAGCAGCTCCAGGATGACGACGACGAAGCCGACCATAAGGCTGATGCGGCCGCCGTACATCAGGCGGGTGATGACGTCCATGCCATGGTCGTCGGTGCCCAGCCAGTGGGAGGCGCTCGGCGCGGAATACATGTCCACCAGGTAAGTGACCTGACGGGTATAGACGATATAGCTGTTCAGGTTCAGCGCAATGGTGTGGCGCTCGGTTTCGCCATTGGCGTTCACATAGTCAAACTCGGTCTTGTGCTGCGCGATGGCGTCGGCGACGGCGGCCTTGTAGTCCATCGGCAGGAAGGTGCCGGCAGCCATCGGGCTGACGATGACGTTGGAGACGCTGGCGATCATGGTCCTTGCGTCGCCTTCGCCCTGATAGATGGAAGCGGTGGTCTCGTTTTCCACGTCGATGCCGTAGGTTTCGCCGTTCACCTTAAAGGTGGATGCGCCCGCATGCATGGCGGTCTCGCTGGCGAGGCGGAAATCGAAGCTGGAGACAAGATCGCGGTACGCGCTGTCTGAGCTGTCGTAGGCGAGCATGCTGGCCAGCGCGATATCCTGCGCGCCGGAGAGCGTGTAGGACTTGGCCTTGCCCGGGGTGAGGGTATAGGCGCCGCCCTCGCATTCAAAGGAGGTCTGTCCGGCCTTGACGGCGGCGACGGCGGCGTTTTCCACGGCCTTGCTGATCTCAACGCCCGCCTTGGGCTTGACCTGGGCGATCTTGCCCAGCGCCGTCACGGTGCCCAGCTCGCTGGCCTTGCCGATGCGGTAGAAGCCGTCGTCCACCTTGACGACGGAGTAGGTCTCCTTGCCGGCGGTGAAGCTGGCGTCGCCGTTCTTGACGGCGAGGTTGAAGCTGGCGCGCGCCGTGGCGGGCAGCTCCGCGCCGGGGATGGTCACATAGCGGTATTCCGTATTGACCACGGCGCTGGCGTATTCCTTGGTCGCATAGTCGTATTTATAGAAGACCTCGTCCTGCCTGTAGGGCGACACGACGCCGCCGATGAAGGAGAAGGCGAACATGAACACGAGAATGCAGATGCCCAGAATGGCGAGGCGGTTGCGGATGAACCGCTTGAAAACCATCATGCCGGGCGAGAGCACCTTGACGCGGCGGCCGTCGTCCAGGCTCAGGTTTTCCTCTTTATTGATCGAATCGTTTCGTTTTTCACTCATTTTGTGGCTCCCCTTTTCCGGTTAATTCACGCGTACGCGGGGATCGACCACTGCGTACATGATATCAGCCAGCATCAGGCTCACCTGCGTGAGCACGAGGCCAAACACCGAATAGAACATGGTGAAGGGCAGGTCGCCCGCGACCATAGCGTCGTATGAGATATATCCGATGCCCGGAATCTGGTAGAGCGTTTCGGTGATCATGGAACCGCTGAACAGGCTGGGAACCAGATAGCTCAGGTAGCTGACCAGCGGAATGAGGGTATTGCGGAAGGCATGGCGGTTGATGACGACCTTCTCCGACAGGCCCTTGGCACGGGCGGTGCGGATGTAATCGGCGTTGAGCACTTCCAGCATGTTGGTGCGGGTATAGCGGGTGAGGCCGCCGACGTTGAGCATGCACAGGGTCAGCACAGGCAGGAACATGTGATGCGCCATATCCATAAACTTGCCCCAGGAAGACAGCTGGTCGTAATAGCGGCCGACAATGCCGTAAAGGTCGAACCATCCCAGCTTGACGGCGAATATGTATTTGAGCACCGTCGCCAGGAAGAACGTGGGCAGGGAGATGCACAGCATCGCGAAGATCATGATGCCGTAGTCAAACTTGCCGTACTGATTGCGCGCGGCCTGTATGCCGAGCGGTATACAGATGATGATCTGCAAAAACAGTGTGATGATGTTGAGTACGACGGAATACCAGATGACGTCGTTAAACTTCTGGGTGACGGGTACGCCGTAGAACCAGGAATCGCCGAAGTCGCCGCGGGCGACGTTGCCCAGCCAGCTGACATAGCCCTGCACGACGCCCTCATCCATGTGATAGGCCTCGGTGAGCTTTTCCAGCCATTCCTGATAACTGGCGCCGCCGGTGGTGGCGGTGGCAGCCGCGCGTTCACGCGCGAGCTTCTCCACGTAGCTTGTGGGCATGCTGCGCATGACGCCGTAGATGATAAAACCACCGCACAGAATGATCATCAGCGCCAGGCAGATACGCCTGACAATGAATTTCCACACTTGAATTTCTCCTCCTTATTGTGAAAGCTGCAGGCTTCAATATGAGAGAAGGCCGTCCTCCTCCCTGAGAAGGAGGACGGCCGGGAATTGCCAGCCTGCGGCCTGCCAGCTGAAGGGGTGCATTGTGCGATGCATCACCCTTGCCTAAGAGCAGCAAAGCTGAATGGGAATTACTTGTTCATGTTCATCACGATGTTCTGGGAATCCATCAGCCAGCCCCAGTAGGTGGTGACGTCCGGGGTGACGGTGGCAGTATCCACGCGGACGGAAGAGGACAGCGCGATGTTCTGACGCTGATAGGCCGGGATTTCAACGGCCCAGTCCATGATCTCGTCAAGGCAGGCGCGGTAGACTTCCTTGCGGTAAGCCTGATCCTCGCTGGCGCGGGCGTCCAGGATCATCTGATCCAGCTCCTCGGAGCGGATGTGATAGTGGTTGGAGTCGGAGCCGCCCAGACCCACGATGTTGGAGGAATGATAGACCTGGTACATATCCGGATCGATGGTGGAGCCCCACGCGGCGCACCACATCTCGTGCACGCCGGCGTCCATGGAATCCCACAGCACGTTGGAGTCGGCCGGGTCGTTGATCTTCAGCTCGAAGCCGATGGTGGCCAGCGCGTTCTTGGCGTCGGTCAGGATCGCGAAGGACGGGTGATCGCCGATGCCGTCGGCCGGGATGATCACTTCGTAGGACAGCTTGGCGCCTTCCGGAGCGGCGGTCATCATGCCGGTCGCCTCGTCGAAGGTATAGCCCGCAGCCTTGAAGAAGCCCTTGGAGGCCTCCAGCGCGGCGGCGTACTTGGCCGGGGCGTCCATGTCCGCGGTGAAGATCGGGTTGCCGTCAACGTCCACGGAGAAAGCGACCCTGTAGCCTTCGTCGGTGGCCTGCGGAGCAGCCCAGCTGGTGGAGGAGATCGGGTAGTTGATAACGGAAGCGGCGTCGCCGTAGTAGGAGTCGAACGCGACGTCACGGTAGACGGACATCACGGTGGCGATGGCCTTGCGCAGGTTCTTGGAGGCCTCGGAGGCCGGCTCGCCGGCGACATTCACGGTGTCCGCGTTGATGCCGATGTAGCCGTAGCCCAGGTTCGCAACGGAGTAGGTGGTGACGACGTCGCCCACCAGCTCGCCGTTGGAGTTGAAGGAGCGCAGCATCTCGAAGTTGGCCTTGGAGCCGTTGACGTCGGAGCCGCCGTCGACGGTGCCGGTCTGCACAGCGCTGCAGACCTCAGCAGAGTTGGTCTCCTTGAACTGGAAGTTCTTGGTCGCCGGAGCGCCGAGGTAGTAGTGCTCGTTGGCCTCGTAGTAGACCACGCGGTTCTCATACTTGACAAACTTGTACGGACCGGCGCCCATCGGCTTGTCGAGCTTGTCCTGCATGCAGGACAGATCGCCGTACGGATGGCCGAAGTTGTTGGCCTCGTAGTCGTAGGTGCCGTCGCCGTAGTAGTGCATCGGCGCGATCTGGATGCCCAGAATGGTGTAGATGGCCGGCGCGGAGAAGCCGTTGACCTTCACTTCCACGGTGAGGTCGTCGAGCTTGCGGATGCCGGTGATGTTGGGAACGCCCGCGCTCATGTCCACGCCGGAAGCGGCGGCGATGGCGGACATGGTGGAGGCGTTCAGCGCGTCGAGGGTGGTGCCGGTGGCGGACTCGCCCGCGTCGAGATACGCGGTGAAGTCGCCCGCATACTTGGCGGCAGCGGCCTCGTAGTAGTCGTCATTGGTCGCCTCGGCAACGGCGATGGTCTCGCCGGCGGCGGTGGTCACGGTGGCGAAGTCTTCGCTGATTTCGCCGAAGCCCCACAGCGCCATGCCCAGGGCGGTCTTCAGGCCTTCGCTGGCGGCGACTTCATCGGCGGTCTTGCCCAGCATCGCCTCGGCATAGTCCGCGGCGTAGTTGTCAAAGACGTAGTCGGTGATGCCCTGCGTGTCGGCCTTCCACAGCTCGACGATGCCGGCCTGATAGGCGTCGTACACTTCCTGAGTGAACGGATCGGCCTCGGTCACGGTGTAGCCGGCGCCGGCAGCCTTGAGGGCGTCCATGGCGGGCACAACGGCGGCGAGGGAATCCTCCGGCACCTGGGTCAGATACGCCTGCAGGCCCACGATGTCGTAGGAGCCCAGCGTGGTGGAGCCGGTGTAGGACGGATCGAGATAGACATAGTAGTTAAAGATGATGTCGTCCGCCGTCATCTGCGTGCCGTCGGAGAACTTGATGTTGTCCGCGAGCTTGGCGGTATATGTGGTAATGTCCGCCTCCTTGTCGTAGACCTGGGAGAGGTCCGCGATGCCCTGATAGAAATAGTCCGTGCCGTTGTAGCTGACGGTTTCACCTTCAATGCCGTTGAAGATGATGCCGCCGGTACGGTCGGTGGTCATCAGGGGGACCTGGGTCATTTCCACGACGTCCTGGTCGTAACCGGTGTCGGCGAAGAACGGGCTGAACTTGGAAGAGAGGGTCTGGATCGCAACAACGATCGGGGTTTCAACCGCCGCCGTATCCTCGGCGAACGCGGTCGTCATGCCTGCGAGCATGGAGAGAGCCAGCAGGATGGACAGAAGCTTCTTCATATTTGTTCCTCCTTGTTTATTTATTCTCTGCATTCATGCACAATGCCACGAATACAAAGTTACATTTCATTATATAGGAACACATTTTGTATTGTCAAGCTTTGAAAGGAATTGTGTCAGAATGTGTATAATACGAAGATTTAACAGTCAGTTTGCAGCATGGGGTGAAAAAGTACTGAAAACACGTGCGAATCGGCAGGATATGAGCATGACGCGCTTTATTAAATAAATAAATCTTAATGACAACGCGCAGGATGTTTCAAAAATGTAAGAATTGTTTCCTATATTCACAGATTCAGGATGCGTACATGATAAAAGAAGGAGAATTTGCGCCGGGGGGACGACTGACCGCCTTGTAAACAGAAGAAATTAATGGTATGATATACGGGCTGCAAAAACATATCACCTACTATGCATTTTGAAAGTGAGAATTACGATGGCAAAAAAACGTGGAGACCGC
Source organism: Clostridia bacterium (assembly GCA_017412025.1). Next base: position 9,262 of record JAFQOY010000261.1, read on the forward strand.
AGAGACGGCGCGCTGCTCAAAGACATCCATGCCATGCATCTGATCATGCCGCTGATGTATCCCAACCGGTGTGACAACGAGGCGTTTATCAGCGAGCAGATTGACCTGACGAACGTGATGGCTTACCTTGAAAAGAAGAATGCGGACAATCCGGCATATAAATACAATCTGTTTCAGGTGATGGTGACGGCGATGCTCAGGACCATTACCCTCAGGCCGAAGATGAACCGCTTCATCGCCAACCAGACGATGTACCAGCGCAATGAGGTATCGGCGGCGTTCACGGTCAAGAAGATCTTTTCCGATAACGGCGCGGAGGCGCTGGCGATCATCCACTCTAAAGGAAGCGACACCATCGACACCATCCACGAGGAGATTTACCGTCAGGTGTCCTTCTGCCGCAGCGACAAGCTGGACGACGGCATGAAGAGCCTTGATCTGGTGCAGAAGACGCCGCGTCCGCTGCTGAAAACCGTGGGCTGGCTGCTGCGCTTCCTCGACAGGCGGGGCATCGTGCCGTATTCGCTCATCAAGGGCGATCCGTATTATTCCTCCGTCGTGCTGAGCAATCTGGGCTCCATCGGCCTCAATGCGGGCTACCACCATCTGAACAACTGGGGCACGACGTCCGTGTTCTGCACGGTGGGCTCGATCAAAAAGAGGCCGTTTTACGGCGAGGACGGCAGCGTGACGATGCGCGAGAGCGTGGATCTGGGCCTGACCATCGACGAGCGCCTGGCGGACGGCTATTACTATTCCAAGACGATCAGGCTGCTCAAGAAGCTGCTGGAGAATCCGGAGCTGCTGGAAGAGCCGCTTGAAAAAGAGGTTGAATACGAATGAGCGTGATTACGGCAAAAACTCCGTGGAGGGAGTACATGGGCGACGTGCCCATGCATCTTGATTATTTTGAGGGATCGATGTTTGAGATGCTTGAGCAGGTTGCGCTGAAGTATCCAGGCCATATTGCCTATGACTTCATGGGCAAATCCACGACGTATAAGAAGCTGGTGCAGGAGGTGGAAACCTGCGCCAAAGCGCTCAAGACCATCGGCGTGCGCGAGGGCGACCGGGTGACCATCGCCATGCCCAACTGCCCGCAGGCGATCTGCCTGTTCTACGCGGTCAATCTGGTGGGCGGTATCGCCAACATGATCCATCCGCTGTCGGCGGAGAAGGAGATTGAGTTCTATCTCAACGAGTCCGGCAGCGTCACGGCGATTACGCTGGATCAGTTCTATCACAAGTTTGAGGCGATCCGCAAGAACACGAAGGTCGTCAACATCATCATCGCCAGCATCCGCGATGCGCTGGCCCAGCCGATCAGGACGGGCTACATGCTCACCGAGGGCAGAAAGATCCGCAAGATCCCTGCGGACGCGCCTGTGATCCGCTGGAAGGAGTTCATGGCGCTGAGCAAGTGCTGCTTCTACGAGTACAAGGTCTCCCGCGCGGCGGATGACCCCGCTGTGATCCTCTATTCCGGCGGAACGACCGGCACGACGAAGGGCATTGTGCTGACGAACAAAAACTTCAACGCGCTGAGCGAGCAGGTGATCGCGGCCAATCCGATGTTCCGCCCGGGCGACAAGATGCTGGCGGCAATGCCGGTGTTCCACGGCTTCGGCCTGGGCGTGTGCATCCATACGATGCTTACTCAGGGCGGCCGCTGCATCCTCGTGCCGCGCTTCACGCCCAAGACGTACGCGAAGGATTTGGTCAAAAACCGCTGCAACTTTGTCGCCGGCGTGCCGACGCTCTATGAAGCGCTGCTGCGCCTGAAGGACATGGAAGGCGCCGACCTGAGCTGCCTGAAGGGCGTATTCTCCGGCGGCGATTCGCTGTCCATCGAGCTGAAGAAGAAGATGGACAAGTTCCTCTACGATCACAAGGCGACCGTGCAGGTGCGCGAGGGCTACGGCACGACGGAGACCGTTACGGCCTGCTGCCTGACGCCGCAGCACATGTTCAAGGAGGGCTCCATCGGCCTGCCGTTTCCGGATACCTACATCAAGATCGTGGAGCCGGGCACGGACAGGGAGCTGCCCTACGGCGAGGAGGGCGAGATCCTGCTGGCCGGCCCGACGGTGATGAAGGAATACATGCATCATCCGCAGGAGACGGCGCAGACGCTGCGCGCGCACAGCGACGGCCTGACGTGGGTATACACCGGCGACCTGGGCAGGATGGACGAGCAGGGCTTTGTCTATTTCAGGGGCAGGGCCAAGCGCATGATCGTCACCTCCGGCTACAACGTCTATCCGGCGCAGATTGAAAACATTCTGGATGCGCACGAATTCGTGCAGATGAGCTGTGTGATCGGCATTCCGGATTCGTACAAGATGCAGAAGGTCAAGGCGTTTGTCAAGCTCGCCGCAGGCGTTGAGGCAAACGAGGAAACGAAGAAGGCGATCCTTGACCACTGCAGAAAGCACGTGGCCAAGTACGCGATGCCCTGCGATGTGGAATTCCGCGAGGAAATGCCCAAGACGCTGGTGGGCAAGGTGGCCTACAGGGTGCTTGAGGAAGAGGAAATGGCGAAGCAGCAGAGCGCATAAGCGGACATACGAATACAAAGCGGAACCGTCCCTGGTGGGGCGGTTCAGACCGTCAACAAAGTATTGTTGACGGTCTGTCGCTGCAAGTCTGCTAACGCATACTTGCAGCGGATAAAACATCATTTTCTTGTACGCTGCGCGTACGGCCAGAAAATGATATAGGAAGCGGCTTGCAGCCGCTCC
>JAFQOY010000262.1 GCA_017412025.1 Clostridia bacterium
GATCGGCAACCGGCAGTCCGAAGGAATCGCGCCAGTTTTCAAGGAACCGCACTGCAGCTTTCTTTTTGGGCTTGCCCTCAGAGTCGCTGTCCTGTGTCGCCGGGATAAATACCTCCGTGCTGGTCAAGTCGAACACGTACAGCTGCTCGCCCTGATAGGAAATGCGGGTGCCCTGCATCTTGTAGCGGTAGAGGGTTTCCCAGCCCATGAGGTCGTAGAGCTTTGCCGTGAACATGCTGCAGGAAATCTGCCGGCTCTTTCGTTTGTCGTCCCTGGCAATGCACCAGCGCACGGCGTCGCGCGCACCTTCATCGCAGGGGCGGACAACCAGCTTGCCGGTATCCGGGTTAATGAGCACCTGCACGTAGACAACCTCGTCCAGCCTGGATATGCAGGCGTTGTTGAAGATGATTCCATTGCTGCGGATGGTCAGGGTCGGGTCGAACTTATGGGAGAAGAACTCCCTTCGCACCACCTGATACCCTTCAAAGGAGAAATTCGCTTCTGCGGCAATCCGCGCAGCCTCCTCACGCTCCTGCTTGCTCAGGGGCTTGAAGCCCTCGCCGGTCAGGATCTGCGTACCTTCCAGCATTTTGTCCATGCCCTGCCCGGGCATCTGCCCCTGCTGGGGCTGCTGCACAGGCGGGTACGGCGCTCGCTGCTGCGGAGGGTACTGCGGCGGATACCCGCCGTTGCTGCGGGGATACGGGCTGCCTCCGTAGGGGAAGCCGTATTTGTTTTCGTCCATCATGTAAACTCCCTTTCTCATTTCCAGAGTTTGCCGACCAGAAGGCTGTCCAGCCGCCTGCAGATCTCGTCCGCACACTCGACCAGCGCAATCTCCTCGCCGGCATCCCCGGCAAACATCTGATCATAGGTATCGCGCATGAACTGTTCGCTGAAAGCGCCGTAGACCATGCGGCTGGATTCGTCGTGAAGCAGGCATTCGTAGCGGTAGATGAAGCCCAGCCAGTAGGCGTACTCGTATTCGTCCGTCAATGCCTCTATGCTGATCTCCTCAGGCGCTTCGCCGACCTCAACCTCTATCGTAGCCGGCGGGGAGGCGGCGTCTTCGCGGATGCATGCTTCCACTACAGCTTGGTTGGCTGACTTGCCCTTGTCGAGCTGACTGACGATGTTGTTCAGCCAGATCACCACGTCCACGATCATCTCCGGCGACTTGACCAGCATGGGAACCTGCAGGAGGCCCGAAAGGCCGTCCTCTTCCATGCCGCCTGCCACCGAGAAGCTGTGATCCATCACGCCCGCAAGCTGACTGGTCATGTACAGCGGTGCGAAAATGTCCATGCTCACGCCTCTGTCGACGGCTGCCATGAAAATGTTGCCCTGCATGTCGCAGTAGGCAAGGTCTCGCTCGTTGAACTCCCGGGTGATCTTCTCCACATCAGGGTTCAGCGGAGATTCGCGCGCCATGGTCATAAGTCTCCGTACGTTTGCCGAAAGCGGTCTGGCCTTGGCGGGATTCTTGATCGTAATCTTCATTCGTCATCACCGTCCTCATCAGGCTCGGTGGCAGGAGCGAAGAGCGCCTCCATCATGTCGTCCTGCAGCTTTTCAATGGTATAGGCATCGACTGTGTGATCGCTGTCGAGCACAACCGCCTCAGCCATGATATCCCATTCGCCGTCATCGTCGATCATCGGAAGCCTTGTGCTGCTGTTGTGCTCAAAGGCCGGTGTGCCGTAGGTCCGCTTTTCGCGCTCGATGCGTTCGCGTACCCTGCGCTCAATCTCCTCGGCGTCCTCGGTGATCTCAATGCCCTCGTCCTCGTCAGCGGCGTAGAAGAAGCCCTGCATGTCTTCCTCTTCCTCAACCTCGATGATCTCCGGCTGTACCTCTGCGGGCGCTTCTGCCTTCACGGTGGACTCATGTCCGATGTAGTTGTCCAGATCGAAGAACAGCACCTTTTCGTCGCCCCTGGCACGGAGCATGGCGGGTACCCGGAAGGTATAGCTTTCATCCCAGTTCAGCATGTCAAAAAGCTGCGTGCAGAAGGCCTTTGCGCCAAGCTGTACGGAGTTGCCGCTGTCGTTTGCCCAGCGCAGTGCATTGGGATGCTCCGGGGAACATGGCCTGACAGCAAGCATGCGTTCAACCGGGTTGAAGAGAAGCTCTACATACTGGCAGCGCCTGAGCATGGGGCCTTCGTTATCCTCAAACATGGTGTTGAGCTTGCTGATGCATTTCGCATTGAAGGAAATGAACCTGCTGCTGATGCGCACCACCGGCTCAAATGCCTGGCTGAACATGCCTGCTCCGACCACCTGAAAGCCCTTTTTGACGGGTGGGGCGTTTTCCTGCTCGTACTCTTCCATGGTCTTGCCCTCAAGCTGGGCCTTGACGCGTTTTTCCATGTCGCTCAGTTCACGGGAAATGCGCTGGATGCCGTTGTCGTCAGTCATGCCCACGAGGCGTTTCCCTGCATCGGGAAGATGCTCGTTTTCAAGGTCTGCACGAAGCTCGCCCTCTTCCATGCCCATGGCGATGCGGCTGACGCGGTAGTATTCATCCTCCTCATGACCCGCCCAGGAGCGGTTGACGGAGATGAAGCCGCGCAATGCGCCGATGTCAATGACGCGCATGGGTATGTAGGTGCCGGTGTGCCTGTAGCGGTGGCTGTTCAGAATCCGCTGGGCGGCATTCCACTGTGCCCGCGTGATGATGGCGTCATGATGCGCCGGCTGGTAGTACTTGTTCTTCTTGTTGCGGTTCTTCACGGACTTGTGGTCGTGGAAGTCGGGCGTCCATGTCTTGCGGGCAAGGACATCGCCGCAGTAGCGCTCATTGCGCATCACCGTTGCGATGCCGGTTGCCGTCCATTTTGTGTTGGGTGTTCCGTCACGCCTGCGTCCGCCGGTTTCACGCTCCAGCTCGGTCAGGGTTTCGGCGATCTCCTGTGTGCTGCTGCCGTTGAGCAGCATGTAGTACATGAGCCGGACCGTCTGCGCCTGCTCCTCATTGATCACCAGTTTCTTGCGGTGGATTCCGTTTTCAATCACATCGATCTTGTCATAGCCCAGCAGCTTCGGCGTCATGAAGCGGCCCCGGCTGAACCGCCATTCGAGGGAGAGCAGCATGGCCTCGCTCTTCATGTGCGATTCCTCCTCGGCGACCATTGCCAGAACGAAAAGAATGATATTGCTGGTGGAATCCAGCGTGTTGAGGTTTTCCTGCTCGAACAGCACCGGGATCGGTGGGTCCTGCTCCTTCAGCCTGCGCACCCAGCTGATGCAGTCGATCAGGTTTCTCGCAAAGCGGCTGACGGATTTGGTGATGATCATGTCGATCTTTCCCGCCAGTGCGTCCTTCATCATCCGCTGAAAGCCGGGACGATGCAATGTCTCTGTCCCGCTGAATCCATCGTCGACATACAGGCCGCAGAACTTCCATTTTGGGTTGCTGCGGATCATTTCCCGGTAGTTTTTCTTCTGCATCTCAATGGAAATGGTCTGCTCGATGTCATCCGTGGAAACGCGGCAGTATGCGGCAACGTTGAGAATGCGTTCCTCCTGCTGCCGGTCTGCATTGGCAGCGATCTTGTGTACGCCCGTGCCGTCAAAGGTATCGAGCTCGTCACGAAGGGCTGTCTTGGCGCGCTGGCGTTCGGACTCAAAGCCCGCGCCCGGCGGCTTCCCGGCCTGAACCGGGTTGTTCTCCTGCAGGGCGTCGCGCTGGGCCTTCAGCTCTGCAGCACGCTTTCTGGCCTTCTCGTAGGCTCTCGGTCGGGTATCAACCATACGATTGCGTCACCTCCGGGGAGGGGATACGGAAACGTACGGCAGGGTGTGCTCTGTTCATTTTTCCTTCCTCCTTTCTGCCCGCAGAAAAGACTCCATGCGGGTTATGTGACATTAAGCCATAGTTATCAAACTATATCAACCTCCGTTCGGATGTCCTTGAAAAATAAAGATGCGACACCGAAAGCATCGCATCCTTACCATTCAGTTTTTTGCAGAACAAGGAGAAAAGGATCAAGGTTGAGCACATAGCAGATGGAGATTCCGACCTTCATGCTGCACAGTTCAAAGTCGCGGATTCCGTATTCCAGGCGCTGGTACTGGCCCAGGTTGATGCCCGCAAGCGTTGCAACCTGCATCTGAGACATACCCTGCATTTCCCGCGCCTTGCGCAGGATTTTTCCGATATCCTTCTTGCTCACGGCTTTCACCTCCGTACGGATTACTCACTCTAAAGCCAGAGAAAGTCAAGTTATCTTTTTTCTGCGTTTTTCGTTCAAACGGGGCCTCATCTTACCAAAGGATATGAGGGGCTTTGCTCCATCTCTGTACGGAGGAAAGAACGATGACATATGAAGAAAAGAAGCAGATCGGAAAAATGCGCGCTGCAGGGATGAGCTATGCCCGGATTGCAGAGGCGCTGGACATTTCCATAAACAGCGTAAAGTCCTACTGTCAGAGGCACGGGCTCGGTGCAGACAGTGCGCCGGAGACACACTCTGATTTGGTGACCGCCTGCCCGCCGCAGAGCGAGGCCGGCGCATGTGAACAATGCGGCAGCCCGGTACTGCAGCAGGCAGGTCGGAAGAGACGCAGGTTTTGCTCGGATACATGCAGACAGGCATGGTGGGCGTCTCACCGGGGAGAACTGCGTCACAAGACTGAGCATCATTTTGTGTGCGAATATTGCGGTATACAGTTTTCAAGGTACAGTGTGTCGCAGCGACGTTTCTGCTCACGCTCGTGTGCCGCCTCTGCCCGAAACCGGAGGCTGACAGCCCATGACGCATGAAACGCTGATGCTGGAAAGGCGGTATCTGGCCTGCCTGAATCTGCTCCGCGTGATGCTCGGAAAGGGGCTTCTGACAGATGCGGAGTACGCTCAGGCAAGGCAGCTTCTGGCTGAGCGATACCAGCCGAAAATCTCGATAATATTTGAATAAATGCGCCGTCGTCAGCTTGACTTTCTTCCTCTTTAGAGTGAGTAATGTCACTGAAAGGAGGGACTGCCCAATGGCGAAAGTCATACGAAAAATAGAACAGAAGCAGGTACCGGTCGTAGCAAAAAAGCGTGTAGCCGCCTACGCCCGCGTCTCCGTACCGACGGAGCGACTGCTTCATTCGCTGGATGAACAGATCAGCTATTACAGCAATCTCATCCAGAAAACACCGGGCTGGGAGTACGCCGGAGTGTTTGCCGACAGAGGCATCAGCGGCACACAGTATGCCACCCGCGATCAGTTCCAGAAAATGCTCGCCGAGTGCGAGGCCGGACATATCGACATCATCCTGACCAAAAGCCTGTCGCGCTTTGCCCGAAACACAGTCGACACACTTCAGACGGTTCGCCGCCTGCGCGCCCTGGGCGTGGAGGTTCGCTTTGAAAAGGAAGGCATCAACACGCTGGACGAAAGCGGTGAACTGATGATCACGCTGTTTGCATCCTTTGCGCAGGAGGAGAGCCGGTCCATTTCCGAAAACTGCAAGTGGGGCATCCGCAAGCGTTTTCAGAACGGCACAATCGGC
>JAFQOY010000263.1 GCA_017412025.1 Clostridia bacterium
AAGGAGATGCTCTTTGCTCTTTTTCAGGACACACAGTTTGACGTCGATGCGTACATGAAAAAATACGTTGAGATCTTCAAAGCTGCACTCAATCAAGAGGATGCTGCGGCCCAAAGGCTGGGGATTGTCACTGAGATCGAGGAAATCAAAAAGAAAAAGACAAAGCTGCTGGGATATAATGTCGCCGGTCAGATTACGGATAAAGAGTTTCTGGAGATGAAGGATGCGCTGACGCTGGAGCAGAAGGAGAAAGAAAAGGAACTGATCCGGCTGGAGGATATGATCTTCTCGCAGAAACAGGTGGAAAAGCGACTGGCAGAGGTTCAGCAAGCGCTGTCGAGAATGAAGTATATCAAGTCCAGTGATATGATTGACGATGTATTCGTGCGCAATTATATCGACCGGATTGACATTGAAATGGACGGCAAGACGCCGAAACTTTCTATTCGCCTGATGACGGGTAGAGTGGTGGATAAAGCGCTCTGTGACCTTCGTCCAGGTAACAGGATGTTGGTCATGTAGCCGCCGATATAGCCGGCCTGACGGGAGGGCAGATCGCCGTTATAGCCCTTCTTGAGGTTGATGCCCAGCTCGCTGGCGATCTCGTATTTCATCTGGTCAAGAGCACCCTTGGCCTCCGGCACGACGACGCGGTTGCTGTTTGAGGAATTGCTCTGGCTCTGCTGCGCGCCCGCGTTCTGGTTATTGATGTTCATGCCCTGATTAGAAGTCTGATACATATCGGATGATTCTCCTCTCACGATGGTTTGGTTATGCGTTCATGACGTTTTGACTGCGCTGCCGCGCATCCGGGGACGGTCAGAAGCCCTGAGAGGCCATCTGCTGCTCCGCCTGTTCGATCAGCCGCTTGACCATGTACCCGCCCACGTAGCCTGCTTCGCGGGAGGTCAGGTCGCCGTTGTAGCCCTGCTTGAGGTTGACGCCGAGCTCGCGGGCGATCTCATACTTCATGCTGTCAAGCGCCTGACGGGCCTGCGGCACGTTGATGGAATTGCTGCCGTTTGAGTTGCTTGCCATGCTGTTTTCACCTCCAATCGGTTCAAGGCTATTGTGCGCCGCAGCGCTCGCGCTATTCTGACAATTTTCGTCTGCATTGCCATCCGGCTGCGGGGAAAGACTTTGCCTGCGGGGCGCTTTTGCGTTTTTTCTGTCTTTTCAATTCTGCGCGGATGGTGTATAATCGATGGGACAGATTTTGATTTTCAGGAGGAAAATAAAATGGCAAGAGGCGGTTTTCCCGGTATTCCGGGCGGCAATATGCAGCAGCTCATGCGCCAGGCGCAGAAGATGCAGCAGCAGATGCTGCAGATGCAGCAGGAGCTTGACGAGCGCGAGTACGAGGGCACGGCCGGCGGCGGCGCCGTGGCGTGCAAGGTCAACGGCAAGCGCCAGCTGACGGCCCTGACGGTCCAGCCCGACGCGGTCGATCCGGACGACGTCGAGATGCTGCAGGACATGATCATGGCGGCGGTCAACGACGCGCTGAAGAAGGGCGAGGAGACCCGCGAGCGTGAGATGGGCAAGGTGGGCGGCGCCGGCATGGGCGGCCTGTTCTGATCATGGCCGGTCAGATTGAACCCATCGCCAGAATGGCGCAGCAGCTCTCCCGTCTGCCGGGCATCGGCGCGAAGTCCGCGCTGCGGCTGGCTTATCACATCGTCTCCCTGCCGGAGGATCAGGTGCACGAGCTTGCGGCCGCGATCTGGCAGGGGCGCAAGGCGGTCAGGTTCTGCTCGCTGTGCGGCAATTACACCGTGGAGGATCCCTGTCCCATATGCAGCGATGAGCGCAGGCGGAACGGCGTGCTGTGCGTTGTGCGCGATCCGCGCGACGTGGCGGCGATGGAGCGCATGCGCGATTTCAAGGGCACGTATCATGTGCTTCACGGCACGATCTCTCCGATGGAGGGCGTCGGCCCGGAGGATATCCGCATCCGCGAGCTGCTTGAGCGCGTGGGGACGGAGGATATCAAGGAGGTTATCCTCGCCACCAACCCCGATATCGAGGGCGAGGCGACGGCCAGCTATATCGCAAGGCTGCTCAAGCCCATGGGCATTCTCGTCACCCGCATTGCGCACGGCCTGCCGGTCGGCGGCGATTTGGAGTATACGGACGAAGTGACGCTGGCTAAGGCGATGGAGGGCCGCAGGCAGATGTGACCCGATTGAACGGACATAAAAAGGCTTCCGTACCCGAAAGGGCGCGGAAGCCTTTTGGCTGCAGAAAATCAAATTCGGTGCGTGAGCACGGCCTCGCCGTCGAGCGTCTTGACGGTGAACACGCCGCTTTCGTAGACCATGTAGGTCTTGGGGTTGTTCTCCTTGGGCAGCGCGGCGGAGCCGGGGTTGATGTAGGTCATGCCGTCCTTTTCCTGCACGGTCAGTACATGCGTGTGGCCGTGGATGAGCAGGTCGCCGTCCTTGTGCGGCGGCAGGCAGTCAAGGTGATACAGATGACCGTGGGTGACGAAGGCCGTCGTGCCGTCAAGGTCAAACAGCGCGTAGTCCGCCTGAATCGGGAACTCGAGCACCATCTGATCAACCTCGGCGTCACAGTTGCCGCGCACGCAGAGCAGCTCGTTTTTGTGTGCGTTCAGAAGCGCCGTCACAGCCTTGGGGTCATACTGATCGGGCAGGTCGTTGCGCGGGCCGTGATAGAGCAGGTCGCCAAGGAGCACGAGCCTGTCCGCGCCTTCCAGCGCATACTGGCGCAGGATGGCCTCCGTCGCGCTGCGGGAGCCGTGGATATCGGATGCAAACATCAGCTTCATGATTTTTCTTCCTTTCATGGTATGGATTACAGGTCGATCTCAAGCACGACGGGGCAGTGGTCGCTGCCCAGCACGTCGCTGTGGATTTCGGCCGCGGTGATGCGGTCCTTGATGCGCTCGGAGACAAGGAAGTAGTCGATACGCCAGCCGACGTTCTTGGCGCGGGCATTGAACATGTAGCTCCACCAGCTGTACGCGCCGGTCACGTCCGGATAGAGATGGCGGAAGGTATCCACAAAGCCGCAGGAAAGCAGCTTCGTCATCGCGGCGCGCTCCTGCGGGGTGAAGCCGGCGTTATTCTGGTTGCTCTTGGGGTTTTTGAGGTCGATCTCCTGATGGGCGACGTTCATATCGCCGCAGACGATGACCGGCTTCTTTTCGTCGAGCTTCTGCAGGTACATCCGGAAATCCTCTTCCCAGCACATGCGGTACTGAAGGCGCGTCAGCTCGCGCTGGCTGTTGGGGGTGTAGACGGTGACGAGATAGAAGTTTTCGTATTCCAGCGTGATCAGGCGGCCCTCATGGTCGTGCAGCTCGCTGCCCATGCCGAAGGACACGGAGAGCGGCTCGCGCTTGGCGAGGATCGCCGTGCCGGAATAGCCCTTTTTCTCGGCGGAATAGAAGTATTCGTGATAGCCATCCGCAGGGATCTGCGCCTGACCGGGCTGCATTTTCGTCTCCTGCAGGCAGAAGAAATCCGCGTTCTGCGCGGCGAAGTAATCGCCAAACCCCTTGGTGAGGCATGCGCGAAGGCCGTTGACGTTCCAGGAAATCAGTTTCATGGTTCCTCCGTAATGGTCGGGATAATGTGGGGGCGTTTCTGTCATTATACAGGAAAACGCCTGTGTTTGAAAAGGGGGGATGGGCATGGTTTTCGTCTTTGGCCTTGCGTATCTGCTGCTGGCCTGTCCCGTCGCCGTGCGCTTTGCGGCGGGGATGAACGGTATGTCCGGCAGCGCGCTGATGGAGGTCTCGTATCTGGGGCTGTGCCTGCGCTACGACGGCGTGCTCGCGGCGCGGCCGGGCGGCGAGCTGCCGCACATGACGGCGCGCTATGGGCGAAGGGACGGACGCGGAGAACGCGCGCGGCGAAAAAGGCAGACGGATTCCGGGCGGGGAGAGGAGACGCTGCGGCGCATCCGGCGGTATATCGCGCTTTTGAATCTGTCCGGCTGCAGCGGGAGGACGGCGCTTGATCTGCGCGTCGGCACGGGGGACGCCGCCGCAACTGCGCTGGCCGCTGGCGCGCTGCGGGCGGCGCTGCCGGGCGCGTTGGCCGGGTTTGCGCGGCAGGCGCAGCATGCGGTTGCAGTCGAGCCGGAATATGCGCGCCCCTGTCTGGTGGTATGCCTGCGCGGTATATTTTCCGCACCGGCAGGCGACATTATGTTTGCGGCGGCAAAGGCTGCCATGAATAAGAAGCGAAAAGAGGGAGCGAGATGGAAAAGCATCCCATTGAAAGCCTGATGGGCACGTCGATGGAGAGCATCCGGGAGATGGTGGACGTCAATACGGTCGTGGGCGAGGCGGTGACGACGCAGGACGGATCGACGGTGATTCCGGTTTCAAAGGTGTCCTTCGGGTTTGTAGCCGGGGGCGGCGAGTATGGCGGAACGCTGGAGGAAAAGCCTTTTGCGGGCGGCGCGGGCGCAGGCGTGTCGATCCAGCCGGTGGGCTTTCTGGTGTGTTCGTCGGGCGGCGTGCGGCTGCTCAGCGCCAGCTGCGCTTCGCCCATGGAGCGCATCGTGGAGATGATTCCCCAGGCGCTGGAGGGGCTGAAGGCGATGGGCGAACCGGAGGAAGAGGAAAGACCGGCGCGGCGCGTGCAGGCAGCGTATCAGGAATGATGTGCGCCTGCGGCGAGTGATGTGCGGCTGCGCCGCAATGATGTGCGGCTGCGCCGCAATGATGTGCGCCTGCGGCGAGTGATGTGCGGCTGCGCCGCAATGATGTGAGCCTGCGCCGCATGATGTGCAGCTGCGCTGCAATGATGTGCGCCTGCGGCGCAATGATGAGCGGCTGCGCCGCAATGATGAGCGGCTGCGCCGCAATGATGTGCGCCTGCGGCGCAATGATGAGCGGCTGCGCCGCA
>JAFQOY010000033.1 GCA_017412025.1 Clostridia bacterium
TCATCAACGTCGTCAAGAACGGCGAGGTTGTCCGCGCGTGGGTCATCGAAGACGTCAAGAACGATTTCTACGACATCAAGGAGGAACCATAATATGAATATGGCATTGACATTTGTGTTGTGGTTTGTCCTGATCATGGTCGGAACGCATGTGGGCTACGCCCTGATCATGTCTTCCGTCTTCTTCTTCGTGATCTCTGACAGCCTGAATCTGCTGCCGTTCGCGCTGGAACAGATGTTCAACGGCGTGAACAGTCAGACGCTGCTGGCGGTTCCCTTCTTTGTTCTGGCCGGCAACCTGATGAACGGCGGCGGCGTCACCACCCGCATCTTTGACTTCGCTGCGTCCATGATCGGCCACAGGAAGGGCGGTCTTGCGCACGTGAACGTGCTGGCCTCCCTGATCTTCTCCGGCATGTCCGGCTCTGCGCTCGCCGATGCGGGCGGCCTGGGCCAGCTGGAAATCAAGAGCATGAAGGACGCCGGCTTTGACGAGGGCTTCGCAGGCGGCATCACCGCTGCCAGCTGCATCATCGGCCCGCTGGTTCCCCCGTCCACGCCGCTGATCATTTATGCCGTTCTGTCCAACCAGAGCGTTGAGAAGCTGTTTATGGCCGGTTTCCTGCCGGGCCTGCTGACCACGCTCGCGCTGATGGCCATGTGTGCCTTCCTGGCGCACAAGAGGAATTACCCCTCTGAGCCGAAGAGAAGCTGGGGTTACCGGCTGAACTCTTTCAAGAAGAGCTTCTGGGCGCTGCTGACTCCCGTCATCATCCTGGTGGGCATCTTTACCGGCTACCTGACGCCGACCGAGGCTGCCGTGGCCGCCGCGCTGTACACGATGGTACTGGGCTTCTTCGTCTATAAGGAGCTGACCCTGGAGAGCTTCTTCAAGATCTGTCTGGATTCCATCAAGACCAGCGGCACCATCGTGCTGATGATTCTGGGCGTTACGCTGTTCCAGTTCGTGATTTCCCGCGAGCAGATGCCGCAGGCGATCGCTACCTTCTTCACCAGCTTCGTCGATTCCAAGTTCATGCTGCTGCTGATGATCAACATCGTCCTGCTGATCCTGGGCACCTGTATCGACGCGCTGCCGCTTCAGATGATTCTGGTTCCGATCCTGCTGCCGGCCGTTCTGGCTTACGGCATCAACCCGATCCACTTCGGCGTTGTCGTGATCTTCAACCTGATGATCGGCATCCTGACCCCGCCGATGGGCACGGCGCTCTTCGTTGTTGCACGCGTGGGCAATATGAAGTTCAAGACGCTGGTCAAGGGCGTCATTCCGTTCCTCATTCCGCTGGTCATTACGCTGATTCTCCTGAACGCCTTCCCGCAGATTACCCTGCTGGTTCCGACACTTCTCACCGGCAGCGTATAATCGTCTGCAGTCAAAGCATTCCCCGTCCCGCTCTCCTTTTTCGGAGAGCGGGATTTTTTTGTATAATTGAGCCATTCTGCCGTCATATCGGGTTTCAGCCGCCATACATCAGATTCAGCGAATACGGTAAGGAAGACGATTGATCAGAATATCCACGCCAAGATGCTGGCGCTTGCGATATGCATATGCGCTTCCAATGAATACTGTCCATGCAAAAAAGAACTCACCAGGCATTTCTGCTTGGTGAGTTTGCATCTGCCCGATAAGCAGTTTAGTGCCGCCGGCGTGCAGGCCGCGGATGCAGGTGGTATCCAGTCGGGCTATCGCTTCCTTGCCGGTTTTGCTCAGTTCTTCGGATGAGAAGCCTCCGACAAAGTGCGTCTCTGTATGCCGGTACTGCATATAGGTTTCACCCAGACGGTGCAGTCCGGCATTGACAGCTTTGAGCTTCTCATACTGCTCTGTCTTGTTGCCCTGACGGTCCAGCACATGATTGTGCCACCAGCCCGCGCAGTAACAGGCCCAGATGATCGTCTGCGCGCCGAAGGCCAGCGCGCAGCCCGCCTGGAAGCGGAGCTGGTCCTCGGAAATGAACACCTCCGGCTGATGGGAGTTTACCTGCAGAACCATCCACATCTCTCTACCCGCCCTGCAGCATGCGTCCGATACGACCGTCAGGCTCTCGAACAAGCCGGGCAGGTCGGCGGAATACAGATAGTAATCAAAGCAGATGTATGGCGTGTTGACGCTGCGGACATAGCGGTCGATGTAATTCTGATAGCTGTTTGTGCCAAGCTGCGCGGCGATTTCCTGCGGCGTGTTGCTTCCCTTGACCGCATAGCTAGGGTAGATGTTCAGGTATGGGAGTTTTCCAGGGAACCGCTTGCTGATTGTATCGATTGCCTTACCATAGTGGGGGAAGTCAAGCGAGGACGGTTCGTCGCCCGCGTCGATACCGATGATCGCCGGGTGATCCTGAAAAGCATCCGCGGCGAGCTCGTATTTTTGAAGCGGGTTCTTTTCGTTCATCATACCCGCGTTGCTTCCGTCCCCGCCGAACCACCCCAGAACGATTCCGCTGACGATAGCTTTGACGCCGCTTTGCTCGAGCAGATCAAGCGCAGCGCGGTCGTTGCGCATGTTCACAACGACATCGATACCGCACTGCGCCAGATCACGCACATGCTCTGGGGTACTAGCCTGCGGCGAAAGATAATACGTGCCTATATTTAGTCTTCCTGTGTCTAACATTGCGATCCTTCTCTCTGGTTTACATACGATCATTATAGCGATCACCCGGGTTAGTGTCCATAAATAGCCCTTACTTTGCTCACTTATGCAATATGCATATCAAAATAGAAAGCGTTTCAACCCGGCTTTAACCTGCCAGAATGAAACGCTCTCTTAGATTCAGCATTTTCGTCCATTCAGAAACTCAACTTAAA
>JAFQOY010000264.1 GCA_017412025.1 Clostridia bacterium
GCGGCGAAGGGCTATGCGCTGTGCGTCGTCAATACCGGCGGCGATCACGGCGACCTGACGGACGACTATGCGGCGATCCCGGCCGAGATGAAGGCTGTCGCTGCGCAGTTCGGCAAGAAGGTGCTGCGCGAGGTCGATCCGGCGGAGTTTGAGGCGAATATCGGCAAGGTTCGCAATGCGGTCGGCGACCGTCCGGTGCTGCGCGCGATGCATTTCTTTGACGACAACGCCCGCGTGCTTGAGCAGGCGGAGGCGATCCGCAAGGGCGATCTGGATACGTTCTTTGCGGCCGTGACCCGCTCCGGCGACAGCAGCTGGAAGCTCCTGCAGAACGTCTATGCCCGCTCCAACCAGGAGCAGATGGCGATGGGCATCGAGCTCAGCCGCCGCTTCCTCGCCGGTCAGGGCGCGCAGCGCGTGCACGGCGGCGGCTTTGCCGGCACCATCCAGGCCTATGTGCCGATGGAGCGCCTGGAAGCATACATCGAGCTGATCGACGGCGTATTCGGCAAGGGCAGCTGCACGCCGCTGATGATCCGCCCGGAGGGCGCGGTCATGATGCCGATGAGCGTCTGATACCGGAAAAGGCGAATATGACGAGGGAACCGTCCGCTGGGACGGTTCTCTTTTCGTCCTGCCTGCATCCTGCCGCAGGCTTGAATACGCTCACCAGGTGTGATATAATTTACAATTGTAAGGTTGTGTCTGTCTGAGCGGTATTCTCACCGCCTGTTTTTACATGATGGAGGACTGAAGATGAAGACAATCCGGGATAATATGTGGATGCGCAGGATCGCGATGTTCACGCTGGATATCATGCTGGTGCTGCTTTCCGTGTATCTGAGCATGGAGCTCCGTTTTGAGATGTATATTCCCTACAGGCATGTGGAGACGATGCTTGCCTCTTTGCCGCTTGTCGTCGCTGCGTATATGATCTGCTATGCGGTCGGCGGCGTATATCAGATCATGTGGCGCTATGCGGGTGTGCGGGATACGGCGCGGCTGTGTCTGCTGAGCGCGATCGCCTGCGGCGTTACGCTCTCCCTTAACCGGTTTATGAATCTGGGGCTGTTCCGTGGTGTGCTGATTCTCGTCGCGCTGATTGCGACGATCGCCGTCGGCGGCGTCCGTATGCTCTGGCGCGTATTCTCCAAGGACCGCATTCCCGGCGGCCTGGGCGATGCGAAGCCGGTGATGATCGTGGGCGCCGGAGAGGCGGGCGCGTATGCCGTCAACATCTGCAACAAGAATCCCAAGCAGCTGGGCAAGCCCGTGCTGCTGGTGGATGATGCGAAGGGCAAGCAGGGCCTGCGGATACAGAACGTGCCCGTTCGCGGCATGATCGAAGATATTCCGAATCTGGCAGAGCGCTACGGTATCAGGGAGATCATCGTGGCGATTCCCTCCATCGGCAACGGCGAACGCATGCAGAGAATCCTTGAGCTGTGCAATCAGTCCCGCTGCCATACGCGCATCCTCTCCGAGCCGGCGGATAATGCGGGCGGCGAGGGCGTGCCGTTTATCCGCGAACTGAACATCTCCGATTTCCTCTCCCGGGAGGAGATTGAGCTGGATACGGCGTCCATCGCCGGATATCTGACCGGAAAGACGGTCATGGTCACCGGCGGCGGCGGCTCCATCGGCTCTGAAATCTGCCGGCAGATCATGCGCTTCAAGCCGAAGCTGCTGATCATCTTTGAGATCTATGAAAACTGCGCGTATGAGCTGGAATATGAGCTGCGCCAGAAATACGGCAACGACTGTCCTGTGCTGACGCTGATCGGTTCCATCCGCGACAGACAGCGCCTTGACGAGGTGTTTGAGCAGTATCATCCGCAGGTGGTCTTCCATGCGGCGGCGCACAAGCATGTGCCGCTGATGGAGCGCAGCCCGGCGGAGGCGATCAAGAACAATGTGTTCGGCACGCTCAACCTGCTTGCCTCCGCCAGCAGCCACGGCGTCGAGCGCCTGGTGCAGCTCTCTACCGATAAGGCCGTCAACCCCACCAACGTCATGGGCGCAACCAAGCGCATCACGGAGATGCTGATTCAGCGCTATGGCGAAAAGACGGACATGAAGTGCATGGCTGTGCGCTTTGGCAACGTGCTGGGCAGCCATGGCAGCGTCATTCCGCTGATGGAAGCGCAGATCCGCAAGGGCGGCCCTGTGACGGTCACCCATCCCGACATCACCCGCTACTTCATGACGATTCCCGAGGCGGCGCAGCTGGTGCTGCAGGCGGGCGGCATCGCGCGCTCCGGTTCCATTTTCGTGCTGGATATGGGCGAACCGGTGCGCATCATGGATCTGGCGAAGAAGCTTATCCGTGCGTACGGCTATGAGCCGGACGTGGATATGCCCATCAAGATCATCGGCCTGCGCCCGGGCGAGAAGCTCTACGAGGAGCTGCTCATGGATTCCGAGCGCGAGAAGATGACGAAGACGGCGCACAGGAAGATCTTCGTCGCGAACGTCGATAAGGTGGACGACGAGAAGTTTGACCGCATGATGGAAACGCTGGCCGAAGTCATCGACAAGAATGACGAGCGCGCTGTCGAGGCTGTGGCGGAGGTCGTGCCGACCTACCATCCATGGAAGAACAGGCCTGCAAAGAACGCTCAGCAGGAAAAGGCCGAAGGCGGCGAAAAGGCCGCAGGTTAAGAAAAAAATGGAAGCGCCGGCGTCCCACGGATAAGGGAAAACGCCGGCGCTTTGCCATGACGCAAAGCGGCCGCCGGACAGAATCCGGCGGCCGCGAAATATTTGGCATAAACGGGAAGAAATGGAAGGGAAAAAACGTATTAAAGAGAGGAGAGGATGCGCACGACGCTGTACAGTGATTCGTTCAGCTCGCGGAACTCGGAGACGGAAAGGCTCTCGGACTGCACCTGAATCTGACGGGAAATGGTCGCGCGGATGGCGGCGAGCTTTTCCTCGCCCGCGGGCAGCAGCACGATGTTCACCACGCGGCGGTCGTTTTCGTCGTGCTGGCGGTCGACATAGCCGGATTCATACAGGCGGTCGACCAGCGGGGTGATGTTCGGCTTGGCGATGCCAAGGCGGCGGGAAATCTCGGATACGGACATGGTGCCCATGTCGTGGAGCATGGCCAGTACCTGAACGTGGGACAGCGGCGTGCCGTGCTCGCGCTGCACCAGATCCATGTGCAGCAGGCGCTTCTTGATCAGCGGAAGCGCGTGAAACATATTCTGAGCGACATTGTCAATCATCGCGGGATCAATCGAGCGTTTCTTTGTCATATGCGGTCTCCTGAATTTTTACTTTCACAAATTGCAGCAAGCACTGCAACCTACAATCAAAACGATGCTATTTTACATGTTTCATTATGAAACTGCAAGAGGAAATCCTGATGTTTTTACAATAATTCTGTATTTCGTGAAATGGTCACAAGAAAATGGATACCTTTAGGCAATTTCCGCTTACGCAAAAGCATATTAACCGAGAACTTTTTCCCTCGCTTTACAGATGGAATGAAATCGGTTACAATACAAGAAGATAAAAGGATTGTTACCCTGTACGGGAGGGAAGCATTATGGAATACCTGAAAGTGATCAGAAGCATTTTTTCACTGGATACGCTCATCTATCTGGCGATTGCGCTGCTGCTTTTCATGGCGATTGTGCGCTGCGTGCTGCCGCTTGGGGCGATGGCGCGGCGGCTGCGCCGCGCATCGCGCGTCATCATCATGGAGAATAAGCAGAATAAGGAAAAGAAGTCGTGGAACGATCTGCATTTTCTTGGCGATAAGCTGCAGGCTGTCTGGGCGGATTTTCTGCAGAATGCGGAATTGCGCGACGCGCACGGCGAATCCTGCGACGTATCCCAGTATATCAATGAGGATACGGTTTTGTATGTCTGCGGCGGAAGCGGCATGGCGGAAATCACGCCCGGCGTTTTGACGTCTCTGGGTATTCTGGGCACTTTTCTGGGCCTTGTGATGGGTCTTTCCGGGCTCAACCTCAACGCGGCGGACACCAATGCGCTGCTTTCTGCAATGGAAAAGCTGATTGGCGGCATGAGCACGGCGTTTTTGACGTCCATTGCCGGCGTTGTGGCGTCCATCTGCTTCAATCTGCTGTACAATCACCGCATTTCCAAATGCCGCGGGGCGATCGACCGGTTCTGCGAGGTGTTCAGCCTCTATGCCATGCCCAAGCCTGTTTCCGAGGATACGGCCATGCTGGCTCTTCAGCAGGAGCAGACGGCGTATATCCGTCAGGCAGTGGAGGATATGAGCCAGAAAATGGCGGTGCAGATGGAGCAGAGCATCATGCGCGCGATGCTGCCGGTGCAGCGCTCGATGGACAACTTCATTCTCGCCGCGACGCAGGCACAGGTGGAGGGCGTGGACCGCATTGCAGGCGTGTTTGTTCAGCGGATGAACACCGTGCTGGGCAATGAGTTTGAGCATCTGCGTCAGGTGCTCATGGAGACGGGGCACGACCAGCTCAAGGCGCAGCAGGAGATGCGCGCTGCGACGGAAGCGATCGGGCAGATGACGCAGGACGTCATCAACATGCACCAGCTCTCCCAGGGCGTGCTGGAGCACTTCCGGGATTATGTGGCGGACATGTCCGCCTCGCGCGCGCAGGTGGACGATACGAACCGGAAAACCGTCGAGCTGCTGGAGGCGATGAACAAGACCAGCGGCCAGCAGGCCATGTATCTGGCAAAGCTGCAGGAATATCAGGCGGCGCTCGCCTCCAATACGCAGCAGTACCACGCGTGGATGGATCAGTTCCTGGTCAACGCGCAGGAGCAGACGCGCATCACGGCCAGGGAGATGGAACGCGTGGCGGGAGAGATGCACGAGAGCGCGCAGGCGCTGAGCGAGGGCGGCGTACAGTTTGCCAGAAAGGCGCAGGAGGGCATGGCAAGGACGACGGCGCTGTTTGACGACAGCGTGACCGCGTCGATCAGGCAGCTGGATAAGACCCTCGCATCGATGCAGGAGACGGCCAGACTGATGCCGCAGATGCTCAGCCAGAGCCGGGAGCGCTATGCCGAGCAGGTGGATCAGTTTGTCACGGCGCTGATGCGGCTGCAGAAGTCGATGGAGAAGCTGGGCGCCGCGGTGGACGAGGCCGGCGGCGGAAAGGAGTAACCCATGCGCCCGGGCAGAAAAATACGGCGAAGAAGGGAAAACGGCAGCTATTGGATTTCCTATTCCGATATGATGGCCGGAATGCTCTTTACGTTTGCGCTGATTCTGTTTATGTCGGTCTATCAGCTGGTGGATCTGCAGCAGAAGAAGACCATCGAGCTGGAAACCAAGGAAGCGCAGCTCTCCGCGCAGCAGAGCCTGCTGCTTGACCAGGAGGCGGAGCTTCAGGATAAGGAGGAGCTGCTTGCCGCCACGACGCTGCTGCTTGAGCAGCAGCAGGAGGAACTTGACCAAAACCGCACGGCGCTGACTTCCGCCCAGCAGAGCCTGTCGCTGCAGCAGAGCAAGATTGACGAGCAGGCGGCGCTGCTGGCCGCCCAGCAGATGGAGATCGACAAGCTGATCGGTCTGCGCTCGCGCATCATCGAGGAGCTGCGCGACGAACTGCAGGGCGCAGGGCTTGACGCCGTGGTGGATAAGAATACCGGCGCAATCGCTTTTACCGGCGCGGTGCTGTTTGACTTTGGCAAAAACGAGCTGAAACCGGAGGGCAAAGCGCTGCTCAATGCATTTATTCCGGTGTATATCCGCACACTGATGAGCGAGGAAAACGAGGGCTACGTCGGTGAGATCATCATCGAAGGACACACGGATACGAAGGGATCGTATCTGCACAATCTGGCGCTCTCGCAGGAGCGCGCGCTGGCTGTGGCTTCCTACTGCCTTGGCCAGGAGCTGACGGGCATGAGCGCGCAGGAAAAGCAGATGCTGCAGACGATCCTCACGGCAAACGGAAGATCGTTTGCCGATCCGGTGTACATGGCGGACGGAATCACCGTGGATGAGGAAGCGTCAAGGCGGGTCGTGTTCAAATTCCGCATGAAGGATGCGGAGATGATCGACCAGATGAGCGCAATTCTGGAAGGAAAGCAGGAGGATTGACGTGAGCAGGATACTGAAGGCGCTGGCCATTGCCGCGCTGGTGATCACGATTGCCGGCGCAGGGCTGGTGCTTTATGCAATCAATACGCTTTCGCCCGTCATCGAGCAGACGGCTGTGAGCGTGACGCCCGCCATTGAGGCGCAGGATGTATATGACGGCGTGATGCGTCAGTTGATGGAAGGGACGTTTACCGGGCGCGTGTTTGGCGAAACCGGCGGCCTTTCGGCGGAGGACTGTTCCTTTATCACCTGTACCGTCCGGCTGCGCAACAGGGGCTTTTTCCCGGCGGAGTGGATTTCGCTGGAGGTCGTGCCTCAGCGGCTTGAGGACGGCAGCGCATACGACGTGCTGCAGCTGGATAACTACGGCGCGTACGTGCTGGGCGCCAAGAGCCGGGGCGATCTGGCGGCGACAATCCTCCATGCAGGAGGCGCGCAGCAGACCGGCAGGGACTTTGTCGTGACCTGCTATGTATTCGGCAAACAGATTGCCGTGCAGGGCCGCGCGCAGTAAAAGGGAAAAAACGAATACGAAATGGCGCACCACTTTTTGCTGCAGGCATATTCTGAAAGCGTGAGGAGTCCCCTCAACAATGACCTGCCCAAGGAGGCGTGCGCCATGAGTTTTTATTCTTACAAGAACACAAGCTCTGCCCACTGTCCGTGCCATATGGCCTCCAATGAGATTCTCAGCGGACTGAACGAAAGGGTCTGCATCCAGGTGCAGCGCGTGTATGACAGCTGCCTGTATCAGGAGCAGCTCAGCGAGCAGCGGGTGACGCTGGTGAGCTACGGCCTGGTGCCCGGCAGCGGCGGCTGCGCCGGAAATGACCAGGCTGGCGAATGCACCCAGCCGGTGATGCCCATCACGTTTGAAAGCTGCCGCTCGACGACCACAGAGGGAACGATCCGCAACCTGTCCGTGGAGCGCCTGTGCGACCGTCCATGCTTCGCGCGTGTGAAGGGTCAGATCGATCTGCCCATCGACATCCTCTTTACCGACGCTGCCTGCAGGGAGTATATCGGCCGCGGCGTGGTGACGGTGGATCGCGACGTGCTGCTCTCCATTCCGGATGAATCCATCGTGCCCTACAGCATTGAGGCGATGGTATCCGCGATCTGCGTATCCGGTACATATGTCGGCAACAATGTCTTTGAGCTGGAGGTCTGCGTGACCGTTGTGCTCAAGGTGCTGGCGAAGGTGGAAATGCTTGTGCCCAGCTACGGCTTCTGCGATGTGCCGCCGTGCGAGGAGTTTGCCGATTCTGTATGCGATGAATTCTTCTCGCTGCCGCTCTTTCCGCAGGCGCTGTGCAATGACGACAGCCTGCGCGCACGCAATGTCGCCTGCACCTGCGGCACATATCAGAGCACGACGGGGCTTGGCTGCAGCGCGGGCGTGCCTGCGGCGGGCGGCTGCGGCTGCAGCAGAATGTGATCTTCCGGGCGGGCTGAAATCCAGACGGGTTTCAGCCCGTTTTCATATTCGCATGCAGGCGCTCATAGATTCTAGGGAAAACATGCATGCAGGAGGACGCGGATGCGCAGGCGAGGGAAACTCTTGGGTGCGGCGGCGCTGGCTGTGCTGGCGGCGCTGGCCGTTTTGCCGCTGGCAGGGATGCGCGCATGCGCGCAGAAAATACCGCTGACGATTGAAGTGATCGCGCCGCAGGACAGTGCGCTGGAGGCGGCTGCCAGAGCGCAGGAGACGGATGCGCCCCGCGTGCTGATTTACCACACGCATACGTGGGAAGCCTATGAGATGACGGCGGATGCGCAGTATACGCCGACGGAAACGTGGCGGACGAAGGACGAGCGCTGCAACATGATACGCATAGGCGGCGAATTGGCGCAGGAACTGAGGAAGCTTGGATTTGAGGTCGTGCACGATCAGACGGCGTTCGAACCGCCGAATCTGTCGCAGGCGTATGAGCGATCGCTTGACATGCTGCGCGAAAGACTGGACGCCGGAGAGCGATACGATTATATCCTGGATGTGCACCGGGACGCATACAGCGGGCTGTACAACGGCGCGAACTGGGTGAAAAGCGGAGAAGAGGAAATCGCCTACGTGATGATGCTGGTGGGCAAGGGGACGGGCGCGACAGGCTCGGGCTTTGATGAGCGGCCGGACTGGCCCAGGAACCTCGACCTCGCGCAGCGCATCACCGACGCCATGAACGCACAGACGCCGGGCGTATCGCGCGAGGTGAAGGTCAAGACCGGAAGGTTCAATCAGCATGTATCCACAGGCGCGCTGCTCATTGAGGTGGGCAACAACCGCAATACGCTCAGGCAGGCGCTGGCGGCGTGTCCGGTGATTGCGGCGGCTATTGCGCAGGTGCATGCACAGGGTATGTCAGATTAGCTTTTTCATGTGCGCCAGCGCGGACTTTTCCAGACGGGAGACCTGCGCCTGGCTGATGCCGATTTCGCTGGCGACCTCCATCTGCGTGCGCCCCTGAAAGAAGCGCAGGCCGAGGATGCGCTGTTCGCGTTCGCTGAGCCTGCGCATGGCCTCGCGGATGGCGATGTTCTGCAGCCAGCCGTCCTGCGAAACGCTCTCGTCGCGCACCTGGTCGCCGATGGTCAGCGCGTCGGACTCGTCCCCGCCGATAGGCTCGCACAGGCTGACGGGATCCTGGATGGCTTCAAGCGCCAGCGTGACGTCCTCCTCGCTCAGCTCCATCAGCTTTGCGATTTCGGCGATGGTCGGCTCACGGCCCATCTCCGCCTGCAGCCTGTCGCGAGCGCCAAGCGCCTTGTAGGCGACGTCGCGCAGGGAGCGGCTGACGCGGATGGCGTTGTTGTCGCGCAGATAGCGGCGGATTTCGCCGATGATCATAGGCACGGCATATGTGGAAAAGCGTACGTTCTGTGTGACGTCGAAATTGTCGAGCGCCTTGATCAGCCCGATACAGCCGACCTGAAACAGGTCGTCCACGTTTTCCGTCCGGTGATGAAACCGCTGCAGGACGCTGAGCACGAGACGCAGGTTGCCGCGGATGAATTCTTCGCGGGCGGCCGCATCGCCGCCGTGCACAAGGGGAAACAGCTCGCGCATGCGTTCATTGGTAATCACAGGCAGGGTGGATGTATCCACACCGCAGATTTCAACTTTGCCGATGGCCATTTGTCATGCCTCCTCATGTGAAGATACATGCATTATGACGGCGGCCAAATCAAAATATTCGTCCGCCGGCATGGCATAATTCCGGCCTTCGGGCATATAGCGATGCGGCATGCAGGTGCAGATTTTTGAAAAGGAGGAAGACGTATGACGTTTTCAGATCTGAGAAAAAAGGACGTCATCTGCGTATCGGACGGAAGGCTGCTCGGGCGCGTATCGGATCTGGTGATCGAGGCGTCAAGCGGGCAGATTCTTGCCGTGCTCATCCCTTCGGGCACGGGCGTCGGCTGCATCTGGCACGGCGAAAAAAGCCAGACGAGCATTGCCTGGCAGCAGATTGCCTGCATCGGCGACGACGTGATTCTGGTGTCGCATACGCCGCGCTGCAAATAAACGCCGGCGCGCAAAAAGAAGGTTTACGTGAGCGGCGCAAGCGGGTATAATAAGGGGAACGCAGAATGAACCGGCATGCTGCCGGACGGGACGTGCTGCGGCCGGCGCTGATACGCCCGGAAAAGATTGACAGAACAAAAGAATTCCTCTGAAAAGGAGAATATATCCATGAAATGCATTTATTGCAATTGTACGGAGAGCCGCGTGGTGGATTCGCGCCCGACGGAGGACGGCGCCATCCGCCGCCGCCGCGAGTGCGAACGGTGCCAGAAGCGCTTTACCACCTATGAGAAGATTGAGATGCTGCCGGTGTTCATCGTCAAGAAGGATAAGCGGCGCGAGCCGTTTGACGCGGCGAAGGTGCGCAGCGGCATTCTCAAGGCGTGCGAAAAGCGGCCGGTGCCGATTGAGGAAATCGAAAAGCTCGTCTCGCGCATCGAGACAAGCGCCTGCCGCCAGATGGAGCAGGAGATCACCAGCGAGCAGATCGGCCTGATGGTCATGGACGGGCTCAAGGATCTTGACGAGGTGGCGTATATCCGCTTTGCGTCGGTATACCGCCAGTTCAAGGATGTGCAGTCCTTTATGCTCGAATTGCAGCAGCTGCTTGACGCCCAGAAAAAGACGGACGAATAAAAGGATAACGCGCACGGTAAATGCTCATGCTTTCAGTGAAGTTCATTCACTGGGGGCATGAGCATGAAAGATAAATGGCGGCATGGAATCGGGATTGCGCTGGCAGTGGCTGCGGTTGGCTGCATGCCGCTGATGGATCAAAGCGCCGCACAGGACGGAGGCGGTCATACCTCTGCCTTTGCGGCGGATGAAGCGGCGGTCGAAACGGGGCTGCCCGCCGCGCCGCGGTATCTGATTCCAGGCGGACAGGTCGTCGGCGTTGCGCTCAAAACGCGGGGCGTGCTCGTCGTGGCGAAGGCGGACGGCGGCAGACAGGGCGCGCAGCTTCGCGTCGGGGACGTGATCCTGTCCGTTCAGGGCGAACAGGTCGACAGCGCGCAGGAGCTGGCCGAGCAGGTTGACAGCGCGGGGGCGGACAGCGTGGAGCTTGCCGTCATGCGCGCGGGCAAAGAGGTGACGCTTCAGGCCGCCTCGCCTCTGGACGGAGTGGACGGCAGGAGAAGGCTGGGCGTCTGGGTGCGCGACAGCACGGCGGGCGTGGGTACGCTCTCCTATATCGATCCCGTCAGCCGCGCATACGGCGCGCTGGGGCATGCGATTGTCGATGCGGACACGGGCAGCATGCTGAGCCTGCAGGATGGCGCGCTGATGAATGCGCGCGTCGTCGGCGTGGTGCGCGGGCAGAGCGGGCGCGCGGGTGAGCTGCGCGGCAGCTTCCTCAAGGAGAACCGGCAGATCGGCTCGCTTGAACTCAACAGCGAATTTGGCATATACGGCCGGATGGACGAGGCGCTGCAGGCGGCGCTGTATCCGCAGGGGCTGCCTGTCGGCACGAGGGACGAGGTGCATCCGGGCCCTGCGGCGATCATATCGACCGTCGATCAAAACGGGCCGCAGGAGTATGCTATCGAAATTGAGCGCTGCTTTGCGCAGAGCCAGCCGGGGCAGAAGAACATGGTCATCCGTGTGACGGACGGACGGCTGATTGAAAAGACGGGCGGCATTGTGCAGGGCATGAGCGGCTCGCCCATTATTCAGGATGGGAGAATTGTGGGGGCGGTGACCCATGTGCTGGTCAACGACCCGACAAGAGGGTACGGAATCTTTATCGAGAATATGCTGGATGCGGCAGGATGAGATGAAAAAGCAATGCAGCGCGTGTCTCGTTGCATTGCTTTTTTGCTGCCTTCTATTCAGGCATGAACGGCGCTGTTTGACGAAACCGCCGTCATGTTCCTTCACCGACAGAGACAAAGATTCTGCCGATGGGGGTGTTCATATAGTTTTCCAGCTCCGCTTCCGTCAGCCTGATCTTGGAGGACAGGGGATCGCAGACCAGGAACACATCGTTTTCGTATCCGTACAGGACAATCCAGTGCAGCGCATGATCGTGCAGGCCGTCCGCATCGCCGGGGATGATGGTTTCCAGAATGATCTGCCTGCCTGCGTCCAGCTCCTGCCGGAGGGAGGCGCAGGTGACGGAAGCCCCGGTTGAAATCCGGATGCGATCCCTGCATTTTTCCGCCTCGGTCCGGTATTCGGCGAGCAGCTGGTCAAACAGCTTCCTGGGGAAGTAACCGCTTTGGTTGTCCATCATCTGCGGAGAGGAATGAACCAGATGAACGCTCAGACCGTTTCGGGACAGAGCGTTGGCCAGCGCCGCGCCGCTTACGCCCCGGAAAGCCTGGGAACGGTACAGATGATACAGCTTCATCTCCTGCTTCTGCGTGGGATATTCAATCTTTCCATACAGGTCAAGGAGCATCAGCATGCACGCAGGGCCGCATGTCTCCATGCTGTGCTGATGAAAGAAGCGGATTTTTCTTCTCATGCGTATTCCCTCTCTGGTTATGGATCTGTCATACTCTGCTATGGTCGCAGGGCGGTGCAGGCATATGCCATAAAGCGTTCCGCGCTTATGCTGAGCCGTATGCGCAGATTGGCTGTGCCGGGCTGCTTTTATCAGTATAATCCCTTTCGGCATAAATGGCAATGACTGGGCCGGATTATGGCTGCGCGCTGCAGGAATCCTGCCTTTGGTTGGTGTTTTCAGGCGATTCATTGCGCTAAAATCAGGACGTCCGGCAGCAGATGGAAGCGGTTATGCGCAATCGGCAGAACCGCATATCAGGCGACTGCCATGCATATGATGAAGATAACCTGCCGTTTCGCAGAGCAGAACGCCTGTCTGAGATAGGCTTGCGAAGGCGCAGACGCCGGAGGCGAAGCAGGAGGCAGGGGGAAAGCAGGTTTTGCGCAAATGAAGAGGAGAATCAATGTGCTGTTTGCGATGCGGGATCAACAGACGGCCCGCAGCCTGCAGCGGGAGATGGACGATGAGGAAAACCTGTCCATTGCGGTTGTCTGCAGCGGGGATGCGGCCTATGAAAGCGCATGTCGCTTCAGGCCGGACATCCTGGTGCTGGAGGCTGCGCTGCCCGGTATGGACGGGCCGGGGGTGATTGACCGGCTCAGAGGACGCTACGGCGGGCGGATGCCCCGCATCGTCTGCGGAACGGCGACGCCGTTTGGCCAGACGGCTTTTATCCGGCGCGGCGCACAGGGGATTGTCTGCTTGCCGTGGAACAGGGATGAACTCCGCGCCGCGCTCTGCCTGCAGATCGAGGCGTTTGACGCGGAGATCGACTGGGAAAGCGCCCGGGCTGCTTATCCGCGCGCATGCGCGCTGCTCTCGCAGATCGGCATGAAGGAAACGCTCAGGGGCTACGCCTATCTGGCCTGGGCGGCTGCGCTCGCGCGCCAAAACGAAACGCGGCTGTGGAGCGTCGGCGAGCGGCTGTACGGGCCGATCGCAGAGCGGTTTTCAACCACGCCGCAGAGCGTGGAGCGCCTGATCCGCCATGCGGTGGAAAGCACGATGGACGCGGCAAAATCCGGCGCGGTGTACAGCTTCTTCGGCAACACCATCGATCCCACGCGCGGAAAGCCGACCAATGCGCAGATGCTTGCCCTGCTGCTGCAGAAAATGAATCTGTAAAGCCGGTATATCGCTGGTGGACGGGGGAAACTTTTTCTTCCGGGAAATGGGATTTCCCTCCATCAAAATCGAATCGGTCGCGCCATACACGCCGCCGCGACCGATTTGATTTTCTGTTCTATGCTGTTTTTCGGCAATCTGGCCGGTATATCGCCGGTTTTTAATACGTTTTTACAATTATATTTGTGAATTCTCATATAACTATTGACACTGAGCTGGATGATATGCATAATAAAATATAGAAAACTGAATGCGGCATGAGACGACAGCGTGCTGCAGAAAAGACAGGAGTGAGCGCATGGCCATTAAACTCATCCAGCTTCCGCACAAGACGGGCAACGTACCGCTTCGCTTCGCGAGGGGACACTTTGCGACCAGCCACAGCCACCTGAACCATTATATCGACATGACGATGACCAAGCACCGCTTGTCTGAGGCGCGCGAGGCTGCCGCCGCGCTGTGCGGCAAGTTCAGCACCTCCACCGTGATTGATACCATCCTGTGCCTTGACGGCACGGAGGTCATCGGCGCGTGCATGGCCAGCGAGCTGACGCGCGCGGGCTATATGAACATGAACGCTCACCGCACCATCTACGTCGCCACGCCGGAGCATACCTCCGGCAGCCAGCTGATTTTCCGCGACAATACCGCGCCGATGATCGTGGGCAAGCATGTGCTTGTGCTGGCTGCATCCGTCGCGACGGGCTATACCGCCGAGGCGGCGATTGACGCCATCCGCTACTATGGCGGCATTCCGGTCGGCGTCTGCTCCATCTTCGCCTGCACGCAGGAGTGCGAGGGATTCCCGGTCGTGAGCATTTACAGCAAGGACGACCTGGACGGCTATGAGAGCTATTCCGCCCGCGAGTGCCCGATGTGCAAGGCGGGGATCAGGCTGGACGCGCTGGTCAACAGCCACGGCATCTCCAGCTTCTGAGCGAAGGGCTGAACGACTGGTTCGCCGTGCATCAAAAGAATACGCGCTCTGCTCCGGATTTCCGGGGCAGAGTTTTTGCTTCCCATTTGCCGCCGCCTGTGCTACAATACGGTCAGAAAAATCGATGCGGGAGAATAGAATCATGACCATCAACGAATACCAGGCGCTCGCCATGCGCACGCTCAATCCTGAGCTTGACAGGCGCGACGTGCTCATCAACGGCGTAATGGGCCTTTGCGGCGAGGCCGGCGAGGCGATTGACATCGTCAAAAAGCATCTGGCGCAGGGGCACGAGCTTGACCGCGAAGCGCTGGTCAAAGAGCTGGGCGACGTGGCGTGGTATCTGGCGGAGACGGCATATGCGCTGGGCGTTCCGCTTGAAGACGTGCTGCAGAAAAACATCGAGAAGCTGAAGGCGCGCTATCCGCAGGGATTTGACACGGAGTGCTCGCGGAACAGAAACGAGTGAGGAAGAAATGGACGGGCAGATGACGATTGAACGGGCGAGGCCGGAGGATGCGGCGGCGGTCTATGCGCTGTATCATGCGCTGATTGACAGCCCGTACGGCACATGGAGCGAGGAATACCCGTCAAGGGAGCTGGTGTACGGCGATGTGCAGGCGGGCAAAACGCTGGTGATGCGCACGGCGGACGGCGGGATCGCCGCGGCGATTGCGGTGCTTGACCAGGAGGACGAGCCGGAGTTTGACGAGGCGGGCGCATGGTATAAGGACGTGAGGAAATGGTCCGTGCCCGCGCGTCTTGGCGTGGCGAAGGCGATGCAGGGCAGAGGCCTGGCAAAGCGCATGCTGGAGGCGGCGATGAACGAAGGGCGCGGCAGGGGATGCGACGGCGTGCGCTTCCTGGTGGCGAAGGGCAATGTCATCGCGCTGCGCGCATATGCGGCATTCGGGTTTGACGTCTGCGGCGAGTGCGACATGTGGGGCGATTCGTGGCTCTGCTATCAGAAAAGGCTTTGACTTGCCTCGGGAAACAAACCATGATATACTGTACATACGTATGAATATTCCGGAGTCTGTCATGCGTGGCGGGCTCTTTTTTCTGGAGGCGCAAACCTATGCATATGCGAACGAAGAAGTGGGCGAAGCCGGAGCTGGCTGTATGCCCGTATTTTACGGACAGGCCGGATAAGCTGCGCGGACAGTGGCGCGGGCAGTTTGAGGCCGACCAGAAGCTGTATCTTGAGCTGGGCTGCGGCAAGGGCGTGTCCACCGCGGCGATGGTATACGACAACCGGGACGTCAACTTTATCGCCATCGACATCACCTGCAACGTGCTGGGCGATACGCGCCGCAACATCGAGAAGGCGTACGCGGGCGAACCGGTCAAGAACGTGATCATCGCGCGGCACAACATCGAGGATATCCGCTATATCTTTGCGCCGGAGGACCGCGTCGAGCGCATCTACATCAATTTCTGCAATCCCTGGACGAAGCGGCCCAAGTATGCCAAGAGGAGGCTGACGCACCCGCGCCAGCTGATGCAGTACCGCGATTTTCTCGTGGACGGCGGCGAAATCTGGTTCAAGACGGACGATACGCCGCTGTTTACGGAGTCGCTGCCGGATTTTGAGGCCTGCGGCTTTGAGATGCTCTATCTGGTGAACGACCTGCACGCTGCAGGCTTTGAGCCGAACTACATCAGCGAGCACGAGAAGAAGTTCACGGAGCTGGGGGTGCCGATCAAGTTTGTGATCTTCCGCAAGAAGCCGGGCGAAATTGAGATCGATCCCGTCCGCTGGGTGATGCCGGGCGCGTTTGCGAAGCTGCGCCTCGCCGGGGAAGAGGCGGAAGAAGATGAAGAAGCGGAAGAAGGCGCGGAAGGCGAAGAGCCTGCTGAACTGCTGGAGGCATAACGGCGCGCTGATACGAAAGAAAAGGGGAACGTCGCATGTTTGGCATCATCGTCAATCCGGTATCCGGAGGGGGAAAGCACAGAAAAATCGCGCATGAAATCGGCGTCCTGCTGGAAAAGCGCGGACAGGAATGGCGCGTTTATGAAACGCAGTGCGAAGGCGACGGCACGAACGAGGCGCAGCGGGCGATCGACGACGGCTGCAGCGCAGTCGTCTGCGTCGGCGGAGACGGCACGCTCAGCGAGGTTGTGCAGGCCGTGGCCGGCAGCGGCAGGACGCTGTATCTGGTGCCCTGCGGCACGGGCAATGACTTTGCGCGCGCGCTCGGGCTGAAGCATGATCCGCTTGCGGCGTTTATCAGCCAGCTCGACGGCGAGGAGACGCGCGTTGACTGCGGCTGCGTCAACGGGAAGGCGTTTGCCAATATTTCCGGCTCCGGGTTTGACGTGGAGGTGCTGCGCAAGACGGAGGAACTCAAGGCGGTCTATCCCGGCGGCAAGGCGTACCGCAAGGCCGTTATGGCGGTGCTTGGCAGCTATCGGGCCTTTCAGGCCGACGTCGTCCTTGACGGCGGCGAAACGCTGAGCAAGCGCTTCACGATTGTGGAAATCGCCAACGGGCGCTATTTCGGCGGCGGCATGCTCGTTGCGCCGAAGGCGAGCTATACCGACGGCACGTTTGACGTCGTGATGATTGACTGCGTTGCGCCGTGGTTTATTCCGTTCCTGCTGCCGCTGTTTATCCTGGGCGTTCATATCTATATTCCGATCGTGCGCGTGGTTAGGGCAAAGGAGATTGTGCTCAGGTCCAGGGACATGGTGCTCAACATCGACGGGCGGCTTGAATTGATGGACGAGGCGCGCTACAGCATCATGCCGGGGGCGCTGCGGATGCGTTTGCCTGCGCGGAAGTGACAACACAGATTCTTTCAAAAGGTCTGCACAATTGTGCAGGCTTTTTTGATTTTTCATAGAATACATAAATATATGAACAGCGTGTAACAAATGTGTAAAAAATTGGGAGAAAGGGAGAAAAGACGGGAAGAAAGTGGAAAACTGATCCGTCTTATGGGCAGAGTAATACAAAGGAGCGTGAGCATGATGAAGAAAAGATGGATTTGCCTGATGATTTCCGCGCTGCTGATTGCGGCGGTATCCGCATGCGGCGTGTGCGAGAGCCTGTTTGTGGATAACCGGGAGACGGACAAGATCTATCCCGAACGGCTGAACCTGCGCACGGAGCCCTCGAAGGAGGGCGGGATCATCGGCCTTTATTACACGGGCGCTGAGGTGGAAAACCTCGGGCAGGAGAACGAGACGTATACGAAGGTGTCCGTCGGCGGCATGACCGGATACATGGCGACGGAATACCTGATCACCGCAGAGGAGGCGGAGCGGCGCTACGGGGCGGAGAGCGGCTTTGGCAGCTGCCGCGCGGCGCAGGTGGATCTGACCGGCATGTGGCAGACGTCCTGCGCGCTGCTTGCGGATACGGATCCGCAGGCGGAAAGCTATGGCGAGCTTCCGGATGACACAGACGTCCGTTTGGTCGCCGTGCTGGATACCTGGGCGTACATCAAAGCGCCGGTTGAGGGCAAAGAGATGATGGGCTATGTGCCGCTTGACGTACTGACGGACGTGGGCGGGCTGAAGGCGAGCATCGTCTCCGGCTCGAAGGCGGACACGAAGACGATGCTCTATGCCGCGCCGGGCAGCAAGGCGAAGACGATCATGGTGCTCAAAAACGGCACGGCGTGCTTCAGCCTCTTTGGCCGCAGGGAGAGCGGATGGCGGCGCGTGCGCGTGGGCGGCGTATCCGGCTGGATCCGCGATAACCAGGGCGTACACGATCTGCAGAACGAGCCGCGCAGCGTCGTGCCGTATTATCCGCTGCAGATGAAGACGAAAAAGGACGTCATCCTTTACAGCGAGGCAGGCGACAAGGCCCTGCCGTATATGACCCTTGGCCGGGATATGCAGGTGGAGATCCTGGCGGAGCAGGACGATTACGTCTACGTCCGCACGATGGAGGGCGGCGCAGGCGCGTATGACTGCGGCGACTTCGGCTTTGTGAAGATTTCGGATCTGACGCTGTTTGAAACCGACGCGGGCGTGGGCGTGGCGCAGGTGGACGACGGCGACCTGCCGGCGATGCTGATGAAGCAGCCGGACGCGGAGGCGGAGCTTGTCGGCGCGCTGTGCTCCGGCGCGCAGGTGCGCATTGTGGATTATACGCAGACGGACTACGTGCAGGTGAAGCTGGGCGACGTGCAGGGCTACATCTCCAAGGACGAAATCCGGCTGCTGACGTATGAGGGCGCGCAGGCGTCCCAGAAGATTCCCCAGCGCGCGAAGGTACTGGAGGACGCCGTGCTCAGGGCGAAGCCCGCAGCCTCTGCAAAGGGCGGCGTTACGGCGCCGGCGGGCAGCCGCGTGTACATGCTGGGCTGCTTTGGCGAATGGGCGTTTGTGCGCTATGCAGATAAGGCGGACCTGCAGGTGAGCAGCAGTGAGAGCGACGCGACGGGCTTTGTGCCGCTTGAAAGGCTGAGCGCCCCGGCGAGCACGACGCACCTGATCGCGTATGTGAATGCGGATAAGGTGAACCTGCGCTCAAGCGGGAGCAGCGAGAGCGGAGAGATCATCGGCAGGGTGAGCACGGGCGAGCGCGCGCGCGTAGCGGATTACGGCGTGGAATGGACGCTGATTGAGACCGACGCGGGCAAGCGCGGCTACATCAAGACGGATTATCTCGATTTTCCGCTCCATGCCCGCTCAAAATGAGCAGGAGAATCAAAATCGGCGGGGCTGCAGAAAACAGCCCCGCTTTTTGATGAAAAACTGGAAAGAAAAAGACATAACTGCGCGTAATAGGTGTGGAAAAAGCGGAAAGAATGGACAAAAAGCAGGGAATAGAATTCGACTGTTTTTGTCCGCAGCGGCGCTGCTGCGGCGGACGGGGCTTGCACAAAACGCAGGATATGGCGTATAATCACCCGGCCCGCAGAAATCAGGACGGCGGGCGAAGAAAGGAGTGCATGCACATGAAGCAGTTCAGCTATGTGATGACCAGACCTGTTGCGCCGCATGCGCGGCCTGTGGGAAAGCTGATCAAAGAGGCCTCGCGCTTTGCAAGCAGCATCAGACTGAACGACGGGGCGTCAAGCGCCGAGCTCGGCAGAGATGCGGACGTGGTGAAGATGAACCTGCGCTGCGGAAATGAGATCACAGTGACCGTGGAGGGCAGGGACGAGGAAGCCGCTGTCGCCGCAATCCAGAATTACATGGTGGCCAATTTCTGATATACGAAAGAGCAATAGAAGACGAAAACGCACGGAGATCAACCCCGTGCGTTTCAGACCGTCAACAAAGTATTGTTGACGGTCTGTCGCTGCAAGTCTGCTAACGCATACTTGCAGCGGATAAAACATCATTTTCTTGTACGCTGCGCGTACGGCCAGAAAATGATATAGGAAGCGGCTTGCAGCCGCTCC
>JAFQOY010000265.1 GCA_017412025.1 Clostridia bacterium
AGTCGAACCTGGGGCGGTAGTGAATGACAGCCCGGTGGGCTGTCAGAGCCGCCCTGACCGAGCGCCGACGAGGCGCGAGAGGAGACTCCCCTATGCTCCACCATAACCTCAGCAGAAGCTGAGGTTTTTTGTTTTATCCAAGTATGCCAGGTACAAAGCGGGGAGTCGAACCTGGCCGGGAATAAATATAGATAAAAAACAGCGTGATTGCCACAACGGGATACTGATGGTATAATAAGTAAAAATCCGGAATCGGAAAGAAAGGGCGGCAGATTATGGCATACAGCGAACTGATCAAATCCTTCAGCCGGATTCGTGGTTATCTTCGCTCGTTCTACGTTTACGGATTCCGGCATCGCGATGAATTTACTCAGAAGAGCGCGAGAAGCTATGACAATGAACGTCGGCGCGTGGAGAGCTGGCTCGGAGATTATATGTCTTTTAAGCAGGATCGGGACGGACGACGGGTGTTTTTGTCTGTGGACAGCAGATCGATTCCGGAGAACCCGCTGTACAGGGCTTTCAGAACCAAGAGCTTTACGGAAAGGGATATTACCCTCCATTTTCATATTCTGGACATCCTGAAAGTGAGAGGAAGTCTTTCCATTACGCAGATCATGGATGAACTGACGGACAGATTGTCGGAATTTGATTCGGATGATATGCCGGATGAATCCACGGCGCGAAAAAAGCTGAAGGAGTATGCCGCTCTTGGATTGCTTGATATGGGAAAACGCGGCCGTGAGACTGTCTATACGATTGCAAAAAACCGCATCGATTTCTCCGGGACGGAAGCCGCCATAGCCTTTTTTTCTGAATCTGCGCCGCTGGGCGTAATCGGTTCTTTTATTCAGAACCGACTGCCGGAAAAGTTTCCCTTCTTCCGATTTAAGCACCATTATATTCTGAATGCGCTGGACAGCGAAATGCTGTATGAAGCGCTTCTGGCAATCGGAGAAAGACGGCTGCTTTCTTTTAAAAACTCCGGACAGCATATGACGGTCAGGCCGCTGAAGGTCTACATCGGCACGCAGTCCGGAAGACAGTATCTGCTGGGATGTTCCCCGGAAGGCGAGCGGTTTTCATTTTTCAGACTGGATCTGATGGATCATCCGGAAATGGGGGAAACCTTTGACTGGACGGATGAGCAGAAACGGCGGCAGGACGAATTCTGCGCCCATACCTGGGGCGTTGTCGGAAACAATGACCGTGCGCTGGAGCATATCGAAATGACGGTTTATGCCGCTGCAGATGAAGGCTACGTCGTTGAAAGACTGAAGCGGGAAAGCCGGTGCGGAAAGGTTGAGCAGCTGGATGATACGCATTGGCGGTTTACAGCGGATGTGTATGAAGCCGTTGAAATGCTGCCGTGGCTCAGGACGTTCACAGGCAGGATCACGGAATTGAACTGCTCGGATGACTTTGTTACAAACCGTTTCCGGCATGACTTTTCCGAACTGATGCAGATATATGGAGGGGAAGAGGATGCTGTTTCATGAGATCTATGGCAGCTACTATCAGGCTGCCGCCTCCATTCTGAGCGAAGCGGTACGCGGAGAACTGACAGGGAAAAAACTCAATGCTCTCGTGGAAAAGTATGCATTCGGAGAGAGCTTTTTGACGATTCCGGATGGTCTCAAAGGCGAAAGATGGCGGCTTCTGCACAGAGATCTGTCTGCGCCGCTGGAAGCTGAACCGGAAATGCCCGTCACGATGCTTGAAAAGCGATGGATGAAGGCGATGCTGCTCGATCCGCGCATGCAGCTTTTTGAGCCGGATATGAAGGGCCTTGAGGATGTAAAGCCGCTTTTTACGCCGGATATGGTCGTCTATTATGATCGGTATACTCATGGCGATGATTATACGGACCCGGATTACATCCGGCATTTCAGGCTGATTCTCAAGGCGCTCCGGGAAGAACAGAATCTCTATGTCGATTTCGAATCCGGGCTGCATCTGCCGGTCAGGATGGCGGTAAAGCCCTGTTTTCTGGAGTATTCTGAAAAGGATGATCGCTTCCGTCTGATTGCGGCAGGCAGAAAGCGCAGAGTGGTCATCAATCTCTCCCGGATTAAAGCGTGCAAACTGGCATATCGCAATGAACCGTTTTTACTTAAGAGGGAAGCAGTCGATAGCGTCACCTTTGAACTGGAAGACCGGCGAAACGCACTGGAACGGGTGCTGCTTCACTTTTCTCATCTTGAAAAAGAAACCATACGCCTTGACGAGGGTACGTACAGGGTGACGCTGCGATATGACAGACGGGACGAGACGGAGATGGTAATCCGGCTTCTCTCCTTCGGCCCGGTCGTCAGGGTGACGGAGCCGGATCACTTTATCGGCCTGCTTCGCAAACGGATCCAGAAACAGGCTGCGCTTTTGACGCCGGAGAAGCCGGAATGCTGCAAATGCCCGGCACAAGGCCTGACGGGCAATGAGGCTGAAGCGTTGTAAAGGCGTATAGAATGGATAGAAGAACGTCGGAGGGGACGTTCTTCTTTTTATATGCGCACGGCGTCGGATAAAACATGCAGGAATTTCCGTTCGCAACTTTTTTTCCGGGAAGTATGCGCGGGGGCGTGATATATTAGACTCACCGAAAGGGAAACACAAAAAACAACGAAAAAACCCGTTCGGACAAAGAAACACAAAAATGGCATCGTGAACAAAACCTTCCCGTGGTGATGCTGATCTTGACGAATTTGTTCAAAAGGGCGGTTTCGGCTCTTTGAGATAAACCCAGTGATGGGGATAAAGGGGCGCAAGTTCCGACTTGCCGAAAGGCGAGTACAGCAGAAAACCCATAGACAAGGTACCGCCTTTCTGCCCGAGGGCAACTGCAGAGGGTATGGCGGGATCGCGATCGGCGGGAGACCGTCGGGTTGCTAACCTGGAAACAGGGGAGAGCGCTCTATGGATATACGGTGCGAGTGTGCAAAAACAAGTGCTGTATAGATCTGCCGGAGGTTCCTCAAACCGAAAGGAAGGGACAGAAGGACAGAAGGGCGTCCGCAAGACGCGCAGGGCTGCGAATTCTGGGCCTTGCCCAAAAGGCAGGGATGGTACATGTGCACCTCGTAGTCCATAAACATGTCAGCTCAATGGTAGAGCATTCACCTCTTAAGTGAAAGGTGCTGGTTCGATTCCGGCATATGTAAAGCCAAAGAGTGCATGGCTTCAGGAAAGAAAATCAACTTATTGTTCTGCAATATGAACACTTATAAAGGCCGCAAGCTGATATAAGAGAAAGTATCGAGTAAGTGCAACTCTAGGAGACGGCAGTTTCCGAATCCCGCAAGGAAGAATGTGCCCAAAGGAAATCTATAGCGTCCTGATGCAAGAGTTTGCTGGTTTTTGCAAAATCAGTGTTGATGTCCGCTACTGACTAATCCTCAGTGTGAGCACCGGTTCCAATGCCGGCTGACGCGGGCAGGTCAGATCAAGCTCTCAGTCTGATTTGGTTTTTCAAAAAAATTCCATTATCCTGAATACGAACACATCCCGCTGCGGCAAGCAGGAAATGCGCCGCAGCGGGATGTGTTTTGTTTCAGGGCTTGGAGCCCGGCGTCATACCCTCGGAGGGGCGGCATGACGCCGGCTCAGCACGGAAAGCTTACTTGGTGGAATAACGGATCGCGTTCTGGATCGCCAGGATGATGCCCTCGCTGTCCATCGTCGCGCCGGCCACGACGTCCAGACCGGCGAGCGTCTGCTTGTCGATAATGGACTGCGCGAAGGTTTCAAACTGCTCGGCCGTCATGAGCATGTTGTCCGCGCCGTTTTCAATCCAGATCTTGGTGAACTTGCCGTCCTTGACGGTAAACGACACGCCGTACGGGCCCTTGGTGGCGTTGGCAGAGTAGAAGTAGTCGCCGTCCTTGGCCTTGGAGGCGTCCAGCGGCAGCGGCACGGAGGAGACGGAGTAGACCATGGCGCGGACGGTATCGTCCTCCTGCGGAACGACGTAATCGTGTCCGGTGTAGTCATAGTGCTGCTCGACGCCGAAGATATCCTGCGCGGCGGCGCGGCCGGAGATGATGCACTCGTCCAGGAAGATGCCGTTCTGGTAGAGGTTGGAGATGTAGGAGCCGAGTTCGCCGGCGGTATACAGGTTCGGGATCACGTTGTTGTTCCAGTCAAGAACCTGGGACTTGGTGTTGCGCACAGCGCCGCCGGTGGTGGCGACGACGACCGGAACGATCTCAACGGAGTAGAACGGGCCTTCAACGATC
The DNA here is from genome assembly GCA_017412025.1 of Clostridia bacterium. The sequence goes on from JAFQOY010000265.1 coordinate 4,233, forward strand.
GGCGCCATGGTCGCCGGGTCGCGGCCAAAGTCTTCGTCAACGCCCTTTTCGCACATCTCGTTGTAGCGGTCAACCGTTGCGCGCAGGGTTTCCGGATCGCGGCCGATCTTCTCGGCCAGCTCTTCGATGGTGTCGGCCTTGGTGATCCAGCCCTTTTCCAGCTCAACGGAGTTGTCGGAGGACCACTCATAGTTGTGCGCAGAGATCGGCCAGGCCATCCAGGTGGTGACGATGGTGTCGTTTTCGAAGGTCTTCTGGTCGCAGATGAAGTGGATCGGCAGAGAGCGATAGGTCTGCAGGTCGGTCCAGTGGCCGCCCACGATCTCCTTCACGTGCTGCTTGTGCCAGGTGTAGCTCTCGTTGTAATAACGGTTGCCGGTGGCGTCGATCTCCAGCCAGCCGCCGTTCTTGTAGAAGAAGTTGCGCTCGAAGGCAGACTCATACTCCGGCACCTTCACGCCCATCCAGATACCGCCGGACTGGGTGAAGTTCTTCATGTGCCAGATCTGCGCGCCGGCTTCCATCAGCATCTGGATGCCGTCGCCGGTGTTGCCCGGGGTGCCCGCAGTGTAGACGACGTCCATACCGTGGAAGTCGCGCTGCATCTGCAGGTTGTTCTCATAGCCGCCGCAGGCGAGCACGACGCCCTTGCGCGCACGGATATTGAGCACGTTGCCGTCCTTGTCCTTGGCCTTCACGCCGAGCACTTCTTTGGTGTAGGGATCCTGGATCAGCTCGGTCGCCGGGGTTTCGTACATGATTTCGACATTCTTGAGCTGCTTGACGATGTCGCGCAGGCCCTTGTAGGTGCCGCCCGGCTGGCTGACGGTGCTGCCGGCCGTAACCAGGTTGATGCTCTTGCCGCGGTAGGTCGCGCCCGGGAAATCGGGGAATTCCTTGGTGAGGGAGCCCCAATCGCGCGGCTGGAACCAGTATCCGACGCTCTCGGCAACCGGCTCAAGCCAGGTCGGCAGGTTCACGATCTCCTTGACAAACCAGTCGTGCCATTCCCTGGGAATGTTGTTCGGCTTGCCCATTTCCCAGAGATACTCGTTGAACAGAGCCTCGTCTTCCGGCCAGACGGAAAGCATCGTCTGACCAGAGGCGATGGAGTTGCCGCCGGAGAACGGCTCGCTCATCTTTTCAAGCAGGATGATTTCGGCGTCGTTGGCGATGTCCGCCGCTTCGATGACCGTGGCGGCGCCCGCCAGGCCGAAGCCTACGACGACCATATCCGCCTCTTTGTCCCAGCTATAGCCGTCCGCATCGCCGACCGCGAGGTATTCAGCGCTTGCAGGCATGCAGCCAAGCAGCATAACCAGCAGGAGAAGCATTGCAGTCATTCTTTTCATGATCATGTCCTCTCTTTCTTCAATAGGATATTGTTTGTGCATTTCCTTTATGGGAGTATGCATCAGGCATTGGATTCATGCAGCGGATATCCTCCGCTATCCGCTGCGCCCGCCGCCTGCCGGGGAAGAACGGCCCCCTTTGTGGCTTGAGATTATCGTTTTTTTCACATTTTCTCAAGCGTCGTTTTTTTCATCCGGCTTCATTTTGATGCTGATTATGTGCATATTGAATAAAATTATATGTATAATGTGCATAGTTCAAATCTGTAGAGGGATCACTTTTGATCTTGAAGCAGTTTGCACAATCGCATATAATACGCATAGGATCATTTTATTAATCTGAAAATTCACAAATGAAAGGGGGATATGCCGTGAACGGACAGCTTCGCCTGAAAGGGCGCAACCGGTTCTCAAGGGGCTTCAGGCTGCTTGTTATCGTGGTTGCGGCGGTCAGCACGCTTTATGCCGTTTTGCTCTATGCCAATGAGCTGCACAATCAGCGCCAGACGGAAGAAGAGGTCTTTGCAACCGCCTATAAAAATGCGGCGAGCCTCATTTCCTTTGTCGACCACGAAGGATTCCGTAAACGCATTTTTTCCGAAGCGCCCGCGGTGGAAAAGCTCGATTATTTTGCCGGGGCAAGCAACAGACAGATCCACGGCCAGCAGATCATCTCACCCTATGATTCCTTCATCGGCCCGCTTAATCCGTTCATCCCCGGTACGCCGATGCATGAATTTGTGGATCAGGTGCGCCTGTTCACGCAGGTGAGCTTCGATATTGAGATGCTGCTGTTCCACACCTCTGCCAACGACTATTTCATCGGCGCAGAAAACAGCGGCCAATCCAGCATCATTGCGCTGGGCGAAAGCGCGGCGGCCAATGCGCTGCATATCAGCGAGGAAGAAATCGACCGGCTGCTCAGCGGGAATGATCTGGTGATCGCCGCCTCCGAGCGCGGCAGCGGGCTGTATGATCAGGTCATTTTCTCCATCGATATCGGCCATGACGTCACCATTCTTTTGCGGACGAACATGAACGTCCTGCACGCCACGCTGATGAAGGCGAACTATGGGCGGCAGTTCAGCCCCGTGGCCGTCGCGCTGCTGGCTCACGACAAGGGCATTTACTGGCTTGCCGAGTCCGACGGCTTTGTTACAGAGGACAGCTTTTTGAATCTGGGCGGTAACAATTGGGTGGCAGCGCCCAGGCGCTTCTCCGCGGAAAGCGAAGAAGATAAGCTGGTCGTGCTCAACTATGAGCTCTCTCAGAGCGGCTATTGCTTCCGCCATGTCGTGGCGATGGAGAAAAATGAATATGAGAAAATGAACCGGGACGGCAAAATGCTGATGATCGGCCTTACGCTGCTGTGGATTATCGCCTGCGGTACCATCGGCGTCATCCTGTATCATGAATGGTATGCGCCTATTTCCCGCATGCTGGCGCGGATGAAACCGGAGCAGGGCGAGGACGACGGCCTGCAGCGCGAGCCTGACGAATATGTGGTGATCTCCAATGAGATTGAACGCATGCGGCAGGATCTTGATCACCATCAGGCTGCGCTTGCGCGCCACCGCGAGGCGCTGCGGCGCGTTGTGCTTTCGCGCCTGCTGCAATCTCCCGGCTCCGTGCTCACCGCGCAGGCTGCTGCGCAGCACAACCTGACCGGGCTGCTGCGGCGTTACGCGCTCACCGTTTTCTTCCCGACGGGCGTCGCCGGGCAGGATACCCTGGAAGGGCTGTCCGCCGCGCTTGAAGCGATGCTCAATCCGCTGCTCCATGCCGGAGAGGAAGCCATCCTGCTTCCCCAGCCCGGGCAGGTGATCCTGCTGGTCGCCTCGAACGACAGGAAGGAAGCGGAGCTCATGCCTCTGCTCATGCGCTGCCTGCCGGGGCTGAAAGAAGCTTATCAGGGCGAGGTCCGCTTCTATTGCGGCGGATTTGTCGATGATCCCTCCCTGCACAGCGCCTATACCCGGGCGCTGATGGATCCGGCGCTGATGTATCCGGAGGAAATGGAAGAGCTCTATCCGACGTCCAACGCGCTGCGCAGCCGTATGAGGCTGAGCTGCACGATGAACCTGCTTTCCCATCTGGACGCGCACGATTATGAAAAAGCCGGGCAGGCGCTTTCGCAGACGCTTGACACGATCTTTGCCGAGGCCATTCCCCTGCCGCTGCGCTTTACGCTGCTGTCCGGCCTGTCCGGAGATCTGTACTGCCGGATTCTTGAAGCGAACAAGGGCGCCAAAGAAATGCTGGACGGCATGCCGATGCAGTATCCCAACGGCGAAATCTCGTCTAAAGAGGAGTTTTTCTCCCGGTGGACGGCGCTGTTTGACTCCCTGTGCACCGCGACGGAGCAGGCAAAAGGGCGTTCGGTTCTCTTTGACCAGCTGACCGCTTACATCGAAGAACACTATCAGGACAGGGATCTTTCCCTGACGAAGCTGGCCGATCTTTTCGACGTGGGAACGGCGACAATATCGCGCGAATTCAAGAAGAATTCGGAGAGTACCTTCCTTGAATTCGTGCACAAGCGGCGCATCGCCGCGGCCAAGACGCTCATCCGTACGACGGATATTTCCCTGAAGGAAATTGCCGTTCAGGTCGGCTATGACAACGCGCTGACCATGACGCGCGCATTCAAAAAATACGAAGGCGTCACACCCGGCGCATTCCGGGATTCATAATCGCCGGATCTGGACGGAGACGGGACGCTGCAGTGCCGGAGCGGGAGACGCTTTGGCAGGAAGCCTTTCATGGCGCTGTCATTAAACCAATGGTTTAATGACAGCATTTTTTATGTGTGCTATCCTATATGTGCTGACCGACATGGCAGACGCCGGCCGGTCGGAACCTACTCGCACCTTGAAAACTGAACAGAAAGAAATTGCACTTCAAGCACCATGTGCATAAGCCAGAGAAGATACAGGCGGCGGCTAGCCAAACGCCTAGGGAAAACCCCGACGCCGGCAGGAAGAAAGGCACCATGCCGGCAAGGCTAGCGGGACAGGAGCGGCCGAAGACACGGCCTGTCCGCCCGATCCAGGGGATCGGGCAGCGATTACATACTTTCGGACCGAACGGTTTGCCCCCGGAGGACGGATATCCTCATTCAGCGGGGCAGCTTCAAACCATTTTTTCCACACAACCCGAGTGTTTTCGGGGCAGACGGGCCTGCAGGAGTTAAGCAGATAACATCCTTCTAAGTATACATGATTTTGCAAAACAATATCGAATGCAGGCGTGCGTTATCAGATAGTCTGCCCTTTCAAGTTAAAAGGAGGAACGCATATGACACATCAGTTTCATGAGCTTCTTCTGAGCGAACTGCGCATGGTGGTTTATCAGCCGGGCAATCCGGCTGAGGTGACGGATCGAATGGTCTGCGAAGCGGTTACGCTGAATGAGAATATCCGGTCTCTGGGTTATGTGCTCCGCCCCGATGATGTGCTGAGGATGGCGGCCAGTCCGTCGATGCATGGTTTCTTCGATCACCTCAAGGCTCTGGTGCCGGATGTGAAGGATAAACCTATGTATCCGGGATTCCCGCAGCAGGTGATGGAGATGTCTGAGGCGGAATTCCGCCTGCATCAGGCCATCCATTACTTCACCACCTACGGGCTGGAGATGCTGCTTGGACAGAAGGTCAAAAGAGGCTGGCTGCCGGAGTATCCGGCGGATGAGCGCACGCAGCGCGATACCCGGCTGATGGAAAGCCGCGTGATCGAGCTGATCGCCGGGCAGGAAGCGCCGGCTGCGGTGCTGCGCACGCTGATGGGCCGCCGCGAGCGGATGACCAATCCGGAGCTGGATCTGGCGCTTGAATGCGTGCCGCTGTGCAGCGCGGAGCAGCTGCAGGGGATTAAGGTCCGGTTCAAGGAGAACCTTGATCTGCTGTTCCCGCGGCTGATGGCATGCACGGACAGGGAAGCGGCGCTGCACACACTGCACGCAGTGTGCGCGCATGCCGGCGATGTGCTCGCCTGCAGCAAGGAGTATCTGCGCCGGCGCAAGTATCACCTGACCACGGCGGAAAAGAAGCTGCTGGTAAAGCTGCTTGAAACCTACCCGGTCGGCAATCTGCGCGAGAATCTGATGCAGTCGCAGCGCCTGAGGGAAAGGAACCTGCAGGTGCTGCAGCATCTGGATTACAACCGGTTTTCCAGAAGCGCGGCGCATCGTGAAGCCGTCCGCGCGCTGAGAAACGGCGAGCTGCTCTCCTGGCGCGGCGTGGGCGAAGCGCTTCTTGGCGAACACAGCCCGCAGGCCCTGAAGCACTTTGCTCAGCGCCCGGGCTACATGGTGCGCATGATCAACCGTCTGCTCTCGCTTGAATATGGCGCCGAGGAGATTGCGCAGGCGCTGCTTCCGCACGCAGGCAAAGTCAGCGGTCATCTGGCGGTAAAGACCCTGCGTGCCATGCTGAAGCGGAGCGATGAACTGGAAGCCCGGTATAAAGAGGCGGTCAAAGACTGTATGAGGCAGTATGATGCCGAAATGAGACCGCCCTCAGAGAAGAATTACTGGGAAGAGCGCGGCATTCGCTCCCGTGCACAATGGCGCCGCACAGAAGCGCGGCAAAGCTGTCTCATCGGGCCTGAGAATGCTCTCCGCGAAGAGGTGTTTGCCAAGGCGAATGCGCTGGAAATGCGGCTTATAGCAGCCAAGGCCAGACTCTCTGCTATGAAAGAGGCGGCGGATTATCCGGAGCGCACGAACATGAGAAGCATGAAAACCCGATGGTACAGGAACGCTGAGCAGAACATGGATATGCATGCGCTGAACAGAAAAATGGAGGAGTATCTGGGGGTATCTGACTGGGAAATGCGAAAGGCGAGAGAGAAGGTCTCTCGACTGAATCGCCTGGTCGAGGAGGCGAGGAAGCAGGCGCAGCCTGAATTTGCCTGTCGGGCTGCGGTGATCCGTGCTGAAGGCGAACGCCGTCTGGCGCCGATGCTTGAGGAGATCGACGCCTGGGAACAGGCGCAGATAGAGCAGCTGCAAAAGCGCATTGAGGCTGAGAATGCGCAATATGTAAAGCAGAAGCGTGAGGCCGTCAAGCGCAGGGATGCGAAACTGAAACAGCTGGAGGATGCGTATCAGCACGAGCTCAGGGCTGCGCAGTTTGATGCGCAGACAGCAGAAATCCTGAGGCGGCTGCTTGAGGCGCATTTCCGCCAGGCGGATACGCCGCTTAAGGGAAAAAAGGTCTTCGTCGATATGGATGCGTTCGATCTCGGACACTCTGTGATGGAAACCGAGGATCGCTCCAGGGACGGCGGCTACATCCGAAGCGGCATTGCCTACAGGATTCCGGAAAATGCCCGGTATGTACGGTTCTTCGTCTACTGGAATGACAAAGAGCGGATCGACATTGACCTGCACGCAGGCGGCACGACCATGGACGGCAGGCATCTTCACGTGGGCTGGAACTCGGATTTCCGCAGGGACGGCGTGGTGCATTCGGGTGATATCACCCACAGCGACGCTGCGGAGTATATCGATATCGATTTGTCTGCGCCGATCCGGGAGATCTACGCCAATGTCAACCTGTTCAGCGGCCAGTCGTTCAGGGACGTTGAAACCTGCTACGTGGGCATGATGGCGGTAGACCAAAATGGTCAAACCATCGAGCGCTACGATCCGGCGAACTGCTTCTTTACGCACAGGCTCACCCAGAAGACCCGCAACCTGTATTACGGTTTCATCGACGTTCAGAACCGGTTTGTCCGGTTCGTCGGTCAGGAAAACCGGTCGGTATGGGAGGCGCGTCCGTCCATCGAATCCGAGCAGAACATCTTCTCGCTTGAGGCGTATCTGAACTGCGTGATGGAAGGACAGGGCGTGCAGCGCGTAGATAACCCCGCAGAGGC
>JAFQOY010000266.1 GCA_017412025.1 Clostridia bacterium
ACTCTGTAAATCATTTTTAGGAGGAAAAGTTTATGGATTTCACTGTTCTGGCGAAGGGTATTGCTCTGGCTGGCTGCGCGATTGGCGCGGGTCTTGCTCTGATCGCAGGTATCGGCCCCGGTATCGGCGAAGGTAACTGTGCGGCGCGTGCCTGCGAAGTCATCGGCCGCAATCCGGAGTGCAAGAGCGACGTTACCAGCTCCATGATTCTGGGTATCGCGCTGTCTGAGACCACCGGTATCTACGGCTTCGTTACCGGTCTTCTGCTGATCTTCGTTGCTCCCGGCATGTTCATGAATTTCCTGGGCTAATCCCGGACAGATTCAAAGCGACAAAATTTGCCGGAAGGAGGCAGCACAATGGATCTTTACCAGTCCCTTGTGACGGTAAACCCTGTAACCCTGATCGCGCAGATCTGCAACCTTCTCCTGCAGATGTTCCTCGTGAAGGTATTTTTCCTGGACAAGATCAAGGCGATTCTCGATGCGCGCCGCGAGACTGCGGATAAGGAGATCAATGACGCCGTGGCTGCAAAGGAAGAGGCCATGGTCATTAAGGCGACTTATGAGCAGAATATGCTTGAAAGCAAGGCAAAGGCGGAAATGATTCTGCAGAATGCTCAGCAGACCGCTGTGCAGCGTGGTGAGCAGATCATCGGCGATGCGCAGAAAACTGCAGCCGCCATGAAGAAGAGGGCTGAAGCGGAGATTGCGCAGGAGAAGAAGCGTGCGCTGAACGACGCTAAGAATGAGATTTCCGATATCGCGATGGCCATTGCAGGTAAGGTTGTCGGTCGGGAACTGAATGCGGCCGATCACGCCAAGATGGTCGACACGTTCATCGATGAATTGGGTGGCGAAGTATGACAGAGGCTGCAAGCGTTTACGGCGAGTCCCTGTATGCGCTCGCCAAAGATGAACAGAAAAGCGACATGCTGCTCAGGCAGCTCAAGGTGCTGGATGAAAGCTTTGCAGCTGAACCGGATTTTCTCCGTCTTCTGAGCGCGCCCAATCTTTCAAAGATTGAGCGTAAGGAGATTCTGGATACCTGCCTGAAAGGCAAGGCGGATCCGTATCTGCTTAATTTTCTCAAGATTCTGATGGAAAAGGGCTATATCCGCCAGTTCCATAATTGCGTGAAGGTTTTCTGTGATTGTTATAACGTGGATCACGGCATCATGCAGGTCTCTGCTGTGACGGCAGTCCCCATGACAGACAATCAGAAGGAAAAACTTGCCGCAAAACTTGCCGGAATCACAGGAAAGCAGATTGATTTGATGAATATCGTAGATCCGGCGTGCATCGGCGGCGTTCGCCTCGATTACGACGGCAAGCGCGTCGATGATACAATTATCCATCGCCTCGACGCGGTGAGCAGCATGCTCAAGAACACCATACTCTGATGGGAGAAAGCAGGAGCGGTATGGAATTAAGACCCGAAGAGATCACAAAGATCATTCGCGAACAGATTAAAAACTATGAGCACAAGCTCGAAACCAGTGAGACGGGTACGGTTATTCTCGTCGGCGACGGTATTGCACGCGCCAGCGGTCTGGATAATTGTATGGCCAATGAGCTGGTGGAGTTTGAAAACGGCGAGTTCGGCATGGCGCAGAATCTGGAGGAGAACTCTGTTTCTATCGTTATTCTGGGCAGCGATGCGGGACTGCACGAGGGCAGCGCTGTCAAGCGTACCGGCCGTGTCGTGTCCGTCCCGGTCGGCGAGGAAATGATTGGCCGTGTTGTGAATGCACTGGGACAGCCGATTGACGGCAAGGGTGCGATTTACACGACAAAGACGCGTCCGATCGAAAGCCCTGCGCCGGGCATCATCGAGCGCAAGAGCGTCAGCGTTCCGCTTCAGACGGGCATCAAGGCGATTGACAGCATGATCCCGATTGGACGCGGCCAGCGCGAGCTCATTATCGGCGACCGTCAGACGGGCAAGACGACGATCGCGACGGATACCATCATCAATCAGAAGGGCAAGGATGTTATCTGTATCTACGTTGCCATCGGTCAGAAGAACTCTACTGTTGCGCAGCTTGTTGAGCAGCTGACGCAGGCTGGCGCGATGGATTATACCATCATCGTCAGCGCAACTGCTTCCGAGCTTGCTCCGATGCAGTATATCGCCCCGTATACCGGCTGTACCATGGGTGAGTATTTCATGGCGCAGGGCAAGGATGTTCTGGTCATCTACGATGATCTTTCCAAGCATGCCGTCGCCTATCGTGCGCTGTCTCTGCTGATCCGCCGTCCGCCGGGCCGCGAGGCGTATCCGGGCGACGTCTTCTATCTGCACAGCCGTCTGCTGGAGCGCGCTGCGCGCATTGCTCCGGAATATGGCGGCGGCTCTCTGACTGCGCTGCCGATCATCGAGACGCAGGCGGGCGATGTTTCCGCCTATATCCCGACCAACGTGATTTCCATTACGGATGGACAGATCTTCCTTGAGAGCGAGCTTTTCCATTCCGGCGTCATGCCGGCTGTCAATCCGGGCATTTCCGTTTCCCGAGTTGGCGGCAACGCACAGATCAAGGCCATGAAAAAGGTCGCCGGCAGTCTGAAGCTGATCTATTCTCAGTATCGCGAGCTGCAGAGCTTCGCTCAGTTCGGTTCTGATCTGGATGCGGACACCAAGGCGCGCCTTGCCCAGGGCGAGCGCGTTGTGGAGGTGCTCAAGCAGGGCAGAAGCACGCCGATTGATGTTGAGAAGCAGGTTTGTATCATCTACGCAGTTACGCATGATTATCTGACTGAAGTGCCGGTTGAAAAGGTGGCTGCTTACGAGCAGGGGCTCTATGCTTGTCTTGATGCAAAGCATGCGGACATTCTGGAGACGATCCGGACCACAGGCAAGTTTGAAAAGGATACCGAAGAAAAACTCGCTGCTGCGCTTGCACAGTACACAAAGGATTTCCTCGGTGAATAATGGAAGGAGGGGGTAAGTGATGGCTGGCGCATCCATGAAGGATATCAAGCTGCGCATCCGCAGCGTTGAAAGCACCATGCAGATCACCAAAGCGATGGAACTCGTCGCCTCCTCTAAGCTCAGAAAGGCAAAGGAACGTCAGGAGCGGTCCCGTCCGTATTTTACGGAGATGCGCGATACGCTCGCGAGCATTGAAGCCAGTACGCGCGATTTTTCTTCTCCGTATCAGAAGCAGCGCGATGTGAAAAAGCGTTGTCTGATCATGATTGCGGGTGATCGCGGTCTGGCCGGCGGATATAACAGCAATGTCATCAAGGCTGTGACGGAGAAAATGCAGGGCGATATTCCGACATGCATCCTGCCCATCGGCAAGCGGGCCGTCGATTTCTGTACCCGCAAGGGCATCGAAATCGTGACGACCGAATTTGCCGAGGCGGGCAGCATCTCGATTCCGGACTGCTTTGCGATCAGCAATCTGGTGACGCAGGGCTATCTGAGCAGACAGTTTGACGAGGTATCCATCATCTATACGCAGTTTGTCTCCATGCTCACGCAGACTCCCAAAGCCGAAGGCCTGCTTCCGCTTAAGCCGGAAGGCGGCAAGACGCGCGAGAATTTGCGTACGCTGGTTCTCTATGAGCCGAGTCCCGAGGAAGTATACGACGCGATTGTACCTGGTTATATCGCCGGCATGATCTACGGAGCCATGTGCGAAGCCGTGGCCAGCGAGCAGGGAGCGCGTCGCACCGCAATGGACGCAGCGAGCAAGAATGCAGCGGAGATGATTGAGGATCTGAGCCTGCGTTACAACCGGGCCCGCCAGGGTGCGATCACGCAGGAGATCACCGAGATCGTCGCAGGCGCGGAACACTGATGCGCATCAAGATTTAAAAGGAGCAACGATATGGCTAAAGGAAGCATCGGTACCGTGGTGCAGGTTATCGGCCCGGTACTGGATATCAGATTTGGTGACGGCGATCTTCCGAAGCTGCTCAACGCCATTGAGGTTGGCAGCGGAGAGAAGAAGCTGATCGTCGAAGTTGCCCAGCATATCGGAGATGACGTTGTCCGCTGTATTGCCATGAGCAGTACGGACGGTCTTACCCGCGGCGTCAAAGCCGTGGATACGGGATCTTCGATCACTGTGCCGGTGGGCGAAAAATGCCTCGGCCGCATCTTCAATCTTCTGGGTGATCCGGTGGATAACCTGCCGGCTCCGGAGGATGTGGAGCGCTGGGCGATTCACCGCGATGCGCCGGCTTATGATGAGCAGGAAACCTCTGCAGAGATCCTTGAAACGGGCATCAAGGTTGTTGACCTGATCGCACCGTATGCCAAGGGCGGTAAGATTGGTCTGTTCGGCGGCGCCGGCGTCGGCAAAACCGTTCTGATCATGGAGCTCATCAATAACGTTGCCAAGCAGCACGGCGGTTTGTCCGTTTTCACGGGCGTTGGTGAGCGTACGCGCGAAGGCAACGATCTTTACAACGAAATGAAGGAATCTGGCGTTATCAACAAGACCGCTCTGGTCTATGGCCAGATGAACGAGCCGCCGGGAGCACGTATGCGCGTTGCACTTTCCGGCCTTACGATGGCGGAGTATTTCCGTGATCGTGAGGGGCAGGACGTTCTGCTGTTCATTGATAACATCTTCCGCTTTACGCAGGCTGGTTCCGAGGTTTCCGCTCTGCTTGGCCGTATGCCCAGCGCCGTCGGCTACCAGCCGACTCTGGCGACGGAGATGGGCGCTCTCCAGGAGCGTATTACCTCGACCAAGCGCGGTTCCATTACGTCTGTTCAGGCCGTTTATGTCCCTGCGGACGATCTGACGGACCCGGCGCCTGCAACCACCTTTGCACATCTGGATGCGACGACGGTTCTCTCCCGCAGCATCGCTTCTCTGGGCATTTATCCGGCCGTTGACCCGCTCGAGTCCACCAGCCGTATTCTTGCGCCTGACGTCGTCGGCGAGGAGCATTATCAGGTTGCCCGCGATGTGCAGCGAATCCTCCAGCGCTATAAGGAGCTGCAGGATATCATTGCGATCATGGGTATGGATGAGCTTTCCGAGGAGGATAAGCTTACCGTTTCCCGCGCTCGTAAGATTCAGCGCTTCCTGTCTCAGCCGTTCAGCGTCGCGGAGCAGTTTACCGGTATGGAAGGCAAGTACGTGCCGATTAAGGAAACGATCCGCGGATTCAAGGAGATCATTGAGGGCAAGCACGACGATCTGCCGGAGAGTGCGTTCCTCTTCGTTGGTACGATCGATGAGGCTGTTGCCAAGGCGAAGGGTGATCGTGCATGAGTACTTTCCATCTGAAGATCAGCACCCCGGACGGCCTTGCCTTTGACGGAGAGGTCGAGCGTCTGCGTGTGCGCATGATCGACGGTGACGTCTCTCTGCTTGCGCATCATACCGATTACGTATCGGCTGTGGGTGCTGGCGAGGCGGCTATCGTCACGGCGGATGGACAGACGAAGTATGCGGCCTGCATTGGCGGCATGCTGGCCATGATTAACAATGAGGCCAATCTGATTGCTACCACATTTGAATGGGCAGACGATATTGATCTTGAGCGTGCAAAGCATGCGAAAGAGGTTGCAGAGGCCAGGATTGCTGCAGCGAAGAATGACGAGAGAGAGCTAGTGCTCGCATCTGCGAAGCTGCAAAGAGCATTGGTTCGCATCAATGTCAAGCATTGACAGTCAAAACCACCGGCTAAGCCGGTGGCTTGATTGGGCCCTATAAGGGCCTG
>JAFQOY010000267.1 GCA_017412025.1 Clostridia bacterium
CTTCGGACCGCGGCTGGCCGGACGGCCTGCACCGCCCATGGGACGGCCTGCGCCGCCCTGCGCGCCCATCGGACGCGGGCCGTTGGGATTGAACGGACGCTGACCCTGCGGCGCACCCTGACCCTGCGGACGCGGACCGCCCTGGCCCATCGGACGCGGCTGGCCCTGCATGCCCTGCCCCTGCGGACGCGGGCCGTTGGGATTGAACGGACGCTGCTGACCCGGCGCGCCCTGCTGGCGCGGCACAAAACTGCCCTCACGATTCATCGGACGCGGGCCGTTCTGGCCCTGCGGACGCTGCTGACCCGGCGCACCCTGCTGGCGCGGCACAAAATTGCCCTCACGATTCATCGGGCGCGGGCCATTCTGGCCCTGCGGACGCTGCTGACCAGCGCCGGCCTGCGGCGCACGCGGCGCGGGCCTTTCCTGCGCAGGACGGGCCTCGGCGGCAGGCGCCTTGGGCGCCTCAGCCTTGATCTCTTCCTTCTTTTCTTCCTTTTTCTCTTCGACAGGCGGGACGTCGTCAGGCATCGTCCAGGCCTTGCTGTGAGAGCTCAGCGCCTTCTGCTGTTCTTCACGGCGCTTCTCCTCCCGCTCGGCCTCCTCGCGCTGCATAAAACCGCTCTCGATCTTGCGCAGCTCTGCGAGCGTCTTCTCCGCCGCCGTGCGGACGCTGTTTACGTCGCCCAGCAGCTTAGCCGCTCTGCGGCTGAGTTCTTTCGTTGCGTCTTGAACCTTCATCTTGGACATTCTGCCCTTGCACCCCCGCAAATTGCGTCATTACGCTTCATATCAGTAAAGTTGTTGTTACCCTTCCAAAGTATATCAGGCCTTCGCAGCCAGAGCGCCGAGCTTATCGCAAAGCGTTCCCTTAGCCACCGCAGCGCACATGCGCCCGGGCTTGCCGACGGCAAACCCGAGTCGATCCGCCTGCGTCTCATACAGCTGTGCGCCGTAATACGCGCAGCTGTCGCGAAGCTTCTTTTTGGTATTGTCCGATGCGCCCTCGTCAAGCAGCACCAGCTTGCTCTGCCCCGCCGCAACAGCGGCCAGCACGCCGTCCGTGCCCAGCGTCAGCGCGCCGGCGCGTCTGGCGATGCCCAGCATCGAGAAAAACGCGTCCTGATCAATCGGCATCGATTTCCTCCATCAGCTGGCTGAAAACCGCCTCGTCAATGCGCGTCTCCAGCGCGCGCTCAAGCTGCCGCGCCTTCATCGCCTTTTCAAGGCATTCCCTTGACCTGCAAACATATGCGCCTCTGCCCGGCGCCTTGCCTGCCCTGTCAAAACTGATCGCACCCTCCGGCGATTTGACGATGCGCAGAAGGCTTCTCTTTTCCTTCATCTCGCGGCATCCCACGCACATGCGCATGGGAATCTTGCGTGTCCTCATCGGCGGTCACCCCCGATTCACGCTTCCTCGCCGGCAGCTTCCTGCTCGGAGGCGAGCATCTGCTCGTCAATCTGGCTCTGGCTCTTGATGTCGATCTTCCAGCCGGTCAGGCGCGCGGCCAGGCGCGCGTTCTGTCCTTCCTTGCCGATGGCCAGGGAGAGCTGATTGTCCGGCACGACGACACGGCAGGCCTTCTCCTTCTCGTTGACAAAGACGCTGACCACGTGCGCCGGATTGAGCGCGTTGGCGACAAACTCAGCCGGATCGGCGGACCACTTGATGATGTCGATCTTCTCGCCCCGCAGCTCCGTCACCACGCGATCCACGCGCTGGCCGCGCGGGCCGACGCAGGAGCCGACCGGATCGATCATCGGGTCGCTGGAGCAGACGGCGATCTTCGTGCGGGAACCGGCCTCGCGCGCGATGGACTTGATCTGCACAATGCCGCTCTGGATCTCCGGCACCTCCATCTCAAACAGGCGCTTGACCAGACCCGGATGAATGCGGGACACGCTGACCTGCGGACCATATTTGGCGCCCGGGCGGGCCAGACGGCGGTCGGCGACAACCTCGAGCAGATATACCTTGAAGCGCTCGCCCGGGACGTACACGTCTGCGGCCATCTGCTGGGCAACCTCCAGCGCGCCCTCAGTCTTGCCAAGCTCCACATAAACGGTCTTGTTTTCCGGATCGACGCTGTGCACGATCGCGGTGAGAATCTCGTTTTCCTTTTCAATGAAGTCGTCGTAGATCTTGCCGCGCTCCGCCTCGCGGATCTTCTGCACGATCACCTGCTTGGCGGTCTGCGCAGCGACGCGGCGGAAATTGTTGGGCGTCACCTCAACCTCGACGATATCGCCCTGATCGTAACTGGGCTGAATAGCGCGCGCCTCCTCGATGGAAATCTCGGAAGCCTCGTCCGTCGGCCACTTCTCAACCGTCTTGCGCGCATACAGGCGCACGGCGCCGGTCACGCGGTCAAGCTCCACGCGGACATTCGCGTTGGAAGGCGGCACGCCGTACTGCTTGTTGAAGTTATTTTTATAGGCGCTGCGCAGCGCTTCTTCAATGGCTGAGAAGAGCACTTCCTTACTGATGCTCTTTTCCTTCGCCAGCATCGCAACCGCTTCGATCATCTCGCGGTTTTCATTCTTATCAATCATCTGACGCTTCTCCTTCCTCATCTTCCCCGCCGGCAAGATCCTCCTCGGTGATCACAATCACAGGCTTGCACAGAGAGATGTCCCTGAGCGCAAAGCTCATTTCATTCTCGCCCGCCCGGATGCGCACAACGCCATCCGCAAGCCCGAGCAGCTCACCTTCAAAACGCCTGCACTTATCAATCGCGCGATACAGGTGGATCTCCACCAGATCGCCAGCATGGGCGTCATAATCCTTCTGTTTTTTCAGCGGACGATCAATACCCGGCGAGCATACCTCAAGGAAGTCGTAATCCACGCGCTCCACAAGGGGCATCACGGCGCGGTGATACGTCTCACAATCGCTCAAGGTAATTCCGTCGGGTTTGTCAATATAGATCCGCAGATACCGGCTTGCGCCTTCACGCACAAGCTCGACGTCAACCAGTTCGACGTTCTGCTGCTGTGCAAGCGCACTGCACGCCGGCTCGACAACGCGGGTCAGATCACTTTGTGCCATTCACACACTCCCAAAGAACATTCAATTCGTCAAAAAGACCGTCAGTCAACAGAAAGAGTGGGCATTACTCCCACTCTTTCCATCCAACTGCCAGACGCAGTAACACTGCAAACACAATCCAACGCGGTTATTATATCACCGCTTTTTCAAAAATACAACCCTCTATACGTGTTTTCTCAGCTATTCCATGAAAATTCAAGCAAAAACACTTCATATTCTTCGTCCGCAGCCGCTTTTCGCCTGCAGACGTCAAAACGAAAACAGCGTCGTCTGGTTGGTTTCCGGCAGATTGCCAAGGCAGCCGCATTCGCGCATCATATCGATGAGGGACTGGGATACCTTGCCGCGGTTTTTCAGATCCTCCACCGAGATGAACGGGGATTCATTCCTCGCCTCCACAATGCTCTGCGCAGCCGCCTCGCCAAGGCCCGGCAGCGCGTTAAACGGCATGCGGATCAGGTTGTCGGAGAGCACCTGGAACCTTGACGCCTCGGACTTTTCAAGGTCGATCGGCGCAAGGCGGATTCCGCGGCAGAGCATCTCGATGACCAGCTCCATGATGATCATCAGATCCTTGTCCTTCTGGGTGAGCTCCTTGGCGTTTGCCTCCATCTCCTTATACCGGGCGCGGATCGATTCGAGCGAGCCGCCGAGGATGCTGCCGTCAAACGCGTCCGCGCGCACCGTATAGTAGGCGCAGTAGTACGCAGCGGGACGATACACCTTGTACCACGCCACGCGAAGGGACATCGTGACATAGGCCACGGCGTGTCCCTTGGGGAACATGTACTTGATCTTCTTGCAGGAATCGATGAACCACTGCGGCACATTGTGGTCAATCATCGCCTGCTCCATCTCCGGCTTGAGTCCCTTGCCCTTGCGGACAAATTCCATCGTGTCAAACGCCATTTTCGGCGCGACGCCGTAATCCATCAGCGCGGTCATGATGTCGTCTCGCGTGCAGATGCACGAGGAGAACGGAGCAATGCCGTTTTTGACGATTTCCTGCGCGTTGCCGATCCACACGTCCGTACCGTGGGACAGGCCGGAAATA
>JAFQOY010000268.1 GCA_017412025.1 Clostridia bacterium
CGCCGAAGAAGATCAGCGCAATGCCTACAAAATACATCAGCGTACCAACCCAGGACGCATCCGCAAAGAACGCACCGGCAAACAGCGCGATAACGGGCAGCTTCGCGCCGCAGGGCATGAACGGCGTCAGCATCGCCGTCGCCCGGCGCTCACGCTCGTTGCGGATGGTACGGCAGGCCATGACGCCCGGAATGGCGCAGCCCGTGCCGATGACAAACGGAATGACAGACTTGCCGGAGAGGCCTACCTTCTTGAAAATCGGGTCGAGCACGACGGACACGCGGGCCATGTAACCGCAGTCCTCCAGCAGCGCGATGAGGAAGTACATAACCATGACCAGCGGCAGGAAGCCGACGACCGCGCCGACGCCGCCGATAATGCCGTCCACCAGCAGGGCCTGCAGCAGCGGATGCGCATTCTCGACCATGCCGGCAACCATCTCCTGGAAGCCCTCGATCCAGCCGACCAGCGTATCCGCCAGGAACGGGCCGAAGGTGGACTGGGAGATGTCAAACACGAAGAACATCACGATTGCAAAGATGATGATGCCGGCGACCGGATTGGTCAGTACGCTGTCAATCTTATCATCGATGCTCTGATCCTTCGTCAGCACCTTGCGGGTTTCAACCTTCGTGACAATCTGATTGACAAAATCAAAGCGCTTTTTGTCCGCCGCAACGACGGCCTCTTTGCTCGTCAGGTCCACATCGCCCTGGGTGTAGGGCGCCTTCTGTCCCTTGCCCTTGAGCGCAACCGCAGCCTTCACGACGTCCGTAAGACCCTTATGGCCGGAGGAGGTGGAGATCGTCTCCACCACCGGACAGCCCAGCGCTTCGGACAGCGCCTTCGTGTTGATCTTCGTGTCCTTCTTCTGGTTGATATCGCTCTTATTGAGCGCGACAACGACCGGAACGCCCAGCTCCAGCAGCTGTGTGGTAAAGAACAAGCTGCGGCTCAGATTGGTCGCGTCAACGATGTTGACGATGGCGTCCGGCTTCTCATTCCTGACGTAAGAGCTGGTGATGCTCTCCTCGGACGTGAACGGGGACATGGAATACGCGCCCGGCAGATCGACCGCAACCAGCTCTTCGCCGCCTGCAGCATAGTTCTTCCTGATCAGCGCTTCCTTCTTTTCAACGGTGACGCCCGCCCAGTTGCCCACGCGCTCATTCCTGCCGGTGAGCGCATTGTACATGGTGGTCTTGCCGCTGTTCGGATTGCCCGCAAAAGCAATTCTCATGTTTTTCCTCCTCCTGATTTAACCCGAAAACCCGGGATCATCACAACAACCCTTCATTAGTTAGTAAATGCTAACCATCTTGCAAAAAACAGGCAGCTTCCCTGCACACATGCGGCGCAGGCTGTACGCTGCCAGGCTGTAACCCTTCAATCAGATTGCAATGGCGCTTGCCAGCTGATTGTCGATGCTGTAGCGTCCATCCTTGATGGACACAACACAGGTTCCCCTGCGTCGGGACACCACCGTAATCGGCTCTCCGGCATAGCACCCGAGCGAAAACAGAAAAGCCTCCATCTCCTCGTCATCCGTTTCGACGCTGCGGATGATGTACTCTTTTCCTTCCTGCGCATTCGTCAGATCCATATGCACTACCGTGTCCTTTCATGTTTGCTGTGTCTAACACATGTGCATTTTACCACCAATTGTTATCCCTGTCAAACATTTTTTATCCAAAATGGAACATTCAGGAAAGTTTGTCTCTCTTATAAAAAAACTCGGGCCAATTTCAGGTGCTTTTTGGTTGTTCATTCCGATCAAATGTGATAAACTGAATGATAAGTACATCTGTATTCTGATACAGAAGGAGGCGATTTCATGGCTGTTTCCGAGGCCATTGAGAATTATCTTGAAACCATATACATCCTCTCGCAGCAGCAGAGCGAGGTGCATGCCATTGACATCTGCTCGTATCTGTCCTATTCCCGCCCCACGGTTTCTATCGTTCTGCGTCAGATGCGCGAGCACGGGCTTGTGACTGTCAACGAGGACAATCACATCTATCTCACGGAAGAAGGCCTGCGCATCGCCATCCGGATTTTTGAACGCCACGAGCTGCTGACGAACATGCTGACAGCCCTCGGCGTCAGCCGCGAAACCGCGCTGCGCGACGCCTGCAAAATTGAGCATGATCTCAGCGACGAAACCTTCGAGGCAATCAAGCGGCACATGACCAGGTATAAGGCTCCACAGGATTCTCAGCAGTAAAGAGGGCGCTGTGTGCGTCCTCTTTTGTCCTTATTGAGGAGGTCATTCCGTCATGATTCACGTCGTCTTCGCCGCGCTGTCCACGCTCCTGTTTCCCGCATTCACCTCTGACGCTTCCCTCACCTTTTCAAACAGCGTGTTTTCCGTGCTCTTCTTTGCCGCCGTGCTGCTTGCCCTGCGCAGCGCGGCAAAGCTGGAACAGGACAGACGCGCCTCGCAGTATACACACGCGCTCGGTCTTCTCTTCTCGATGATGACCGGCTTTGGCTATGCGCTTGAACGCCTTCACGCCATTCCCTATCTCAAGCCGGATTTTGCCGCATCCATTCTGGTCTTTGCGCATGTCTTTGCACAGCTGCTGCGCCTGCTGTGGGCTTTCCTTCAAAAGAGAGAAAGCGCCCTGCTCTGCGCCGCAGCGCCAGACAGCGAAGGGGCTTTCATGCGCCGCCTGCGCTCCGCAGTCACGCTGCTGCTGCACAAGCCGCTCCTGCTTTCAGGCCTGTTTTTGCTGTGCTGGGCGCCGTGCTATATCAGCACCTTTCCCGGCAACCTGATCTATGACGCTTCATACGAGTATTACCAGCTCGCCGACGGCTTTTCGCGCAGCTTTCCCCTGCTGCATTCCGCCATCGTCACGCGTCTGTTTCACGCCTCCGAGCAGCTGACCGGCTCCGTCAACGCAGGCGTCGCCGTCTACGTCATCGTGCAGATGCTGCTCATGGCGTCGCTCTTTGCTCATATCGTACGCAATCTCGGCAGCCGGCGTCTTCATCCCGCCCTGCTCGCCGTCCTGATCGCCTATTATGCGCTTTTCCCCGTGGTGCATCTGCTGGTCACCTGCACCACGCGCGACGTGCTCTTCAGTGCCTTGCTGACATGGCTGGTCTATCTCTTTTACTGCCTTGCCAGCGATCCGGATCATTTCATGGGCTCCGTCCGCCATGTCGTTCTGCTTGCGGCGGTGCTGGTGTTTACGCTGCTGGCCAGAAACAACAACTCCGGCCCGCTGGCAGCCATTCTCCTTTTCATTCTCTGCGCCGTGATCGGCCTCTCTTTCGGCAGAAAGCATATCCGCAGCGTCCTCGTGTTTTCCTTCTCCTCAGTCGGGCTTTTCTTTAGCGTCACCGCCGTGCTGACGGCGCTGTGTCAGCCGCTGTATGATTCTCCGCCTTCCTCTTCTATGTCCATTCTGGCGCAGCCCATTGTGCGCGCCTATACGCTGCATGGCGCAGAATGGTCGGAGGAAGAGCGCGCGGAGTTTGAATCCTATTTCACAATGGAGACGCTTGAATACGTCCCCCAGAACGCAGACCCCGCCAAGGGCAACCTGCAGGTGCGCTATGCAAACCTCAGACCCTTCCTCAGACTCTGGATCAGAACCGGTCTCCGGCATCCCGCCTGCTATCTGGACGCTGTGCTGGCCAATACCATGCAGATGTGGTTCCCCGCCAGCGTGATTGATGGATACACCGTCCGCGGCATGTTCAGCGAATACGAGAAAAACTATTTCTACTTCGGCCGGTATATCGAGGAGATCGGTTCCCGGCAGAATTATCTTCCTTCCGTCTTTGCCTTCTACGAAAACATCGGACTGAATCTGTCCTTTGAAAAAATCCCCGTCGTCTCGATGGCGTTTTCCATCGGCTTCCATGTGTGGATTCTCCTGCACTGCGTATTCTACGCCGCATACAGAAAAGCGCGGCCGCTCTTCTGGCCGCTGCTGATTCTTTCGGTTTATACGCTTTGCTGCGCGTTTGTGCCGCTCGTGCTGCTGCGGTACTTTGGCGCGCTGTTCCTCGCCTTCCCGATGACGCTGGTCTTTACGCTGTGCCCGAAGGCCGCATGCGCAGAGCCCATCGCCTGAACGCCCGTCCTGCCCCAAATACTGTACGCCCCTTCCCCAAGTGCGGAAGGGGCGTGTTTGCATATCGGCTCACGCCGTCCGCATATCGCCGACAACCCTGTGCAGGATATCCAGATACTGCTGTCCAAGCGCCGTCGGCCGGTAATCCTTGTGCGTGATGACGCCGATGCGAATCACCTCGTCCACCTCAAGCGGAATGGAAATGATGTCGTCTCCGCGCAGATACGACGGACAGATGCCGGAGGAAATCGTGTATCCGTCCGTGCCGACCATCAGATCGATGATCGTGCCCTTGTCTGTCACCTTAACGCTCTTGTCATGGTTGAGCGTGGAAAGAATCTCTTCTGAATAATAAAATGCGTTCTGATCGCCCTGCTCATATGTCAGGCAGGGAAGCGGCACCAGATCGTTCATGGTCACGCTCGTCTTTCCGGCGAGCGGATTGTTTCTGCCCACAAAGATATGCGGCCGGGCGGCAAAGAGCTCGGAAAACACCAGATTCGCCTCGCGCAGCGTCTTGCTGATGACAGCCTCGTTGAACGTACTCATGTAGATGACGCCCATCTCGCTGCGCAGATTCTTAACGTCCTGAATCGTATCATACGTCTTTCCCTCGCGCAGCGTGAACTCATACGCCTGTCCGCCGTGCTCGCGCACCAGCTCGATAAAGGCGCTGGAGGTAAAGGAATAATGCTGCGTGGAAACGGAAAAGCGCTGCCTGACCGCCTGGCGGGCGATGTATTTTTCCTCAATCAGCGCCGCCTGCTGCACCACCTGGCGCGCATAACCCAGAAACTCTGCCCCCTCCGGCGTGAGCAGAATGCCCCGGCTCTTGCGCACAAAGATGGACGTCGCCGTCTCCTCCTCCAGCTCACGGATCGCCGCGGAAAGGCTGGGCTGAGCGATAAACAGGGATTTTGCCGCCTCGGTAATGGATCCTTTCTCGGCCACCTCGATCACATATTTGAGCTGCTGGAGCGTCATGTCCATTCCTCCCATATCTCTTTCTTTGCGTATTATAACATGGATGTCATTCCATTTCAATTCGTTTCATAGTTTTTACCTATTGCAGGCCATACTTTAATCATGTTTGCCTATATGGCATAAATGCGCTATAATAGCCCATGTCACCACTCAAAGCTACAAAACACCGAATTGACATAAACGGTTTACAGCCGCCGAAAGGAGACGCGCAGCGTGGCGCTTATAGAGCTCAGAAACCTGACCAAGACGTTCAGGGGCAAAACCCAGACCGTCGAGGCGCTCAAGGATATCAATCTGGATATTCAGCAGGGCGATATTTACGGCATCATCGGCATGTCCGGCGCGGGCAAATCGACGCTCGTACGATGCATCAATTTCCTGGAGAGGCCGACCTCCGGCAGCGTCGTCATCGACGGCAAGGATCTCGCATCCCTCGCGCCGAAGGAGCTGAGACAGCTTCGGCAGGAAGTGTCCATGATCTTCCAGCACTTCAACCTGCTGCAGCAGCGCGACGTGCGCGGCAACATCGCCTTTGCGATGGAGATCGCAGGTATGAAGAAGGCGGATATCGACAAGCGCATCGACGAGATGCTTGAGATCGTCGGCCTGACCGACCGCCAGCACAACTATCCCAGCCAGCTTTCCGGCGGCCAGCAGCAGCGCGTCGCCATCGCAAGAGCGCTGGCGACCAACCCGAAGATCATCCTCTGCGACGAGGCGACCAGCGCGCTGGACCCGCAGACGACGACCTCGATCCTCAATCTGCTGCGCGACATCAACAAGAAGCTGGGCATCACCATCGTGATCATCACCCACGAGATGAGCGTCGTGGAAAGCGTCTGCTCCCATGTCGCCATCATCGACAACGGCGTGCTGGTGGAAAACGGCACGGTTGAATCGGTTTTCTCCCAGCCCAAGTCTGACGCGGCGAAAAAGCTCATCTTCCGCAAGGCCGGCGCCGATATAGGCGCGATGGGCGAGCGCATGATCCGCATCGTCTTCGAGGGAAACGCCTCGACCGATCCCGTCATCGCCAGCCTCGTTATGGAATGCCACGTCGCGGTGAACATCATGTACGCCGATACGCGCGACGTGAACGGCAAGGCCTTCGGCCAGATGATCCTGCAGCTGCCGGAAGACAAGCTGCAGCAGGAAAAGGCCATCTACTACCTGCAGAGCAAGGGTATGCGCGTGGAGGAGGTGAGTGCAAGTGCCTCTTGAAAAAATGGTTCCTCTCATGCTTGAGGGCATTCAGGACACGCTCTATATGACGCTGGTATCCACGCTGTTCGCTTATCTGCTGGGCCTGCCGCTGGCGATTGCGCTCGTGCTCACCTCGCCCAAAGGGCTTACACCCCGTCCTATCCTTTACAGGATTCTCGATGCGGTGGTCAACATCTTCCGCTCCATCCCGTTCCTGATCCTGATGATCCTCGTCATTCCGCTGACAAGGCTTATCGCAGGCAAGGCCTACGGCTCCACAGCGACCATCGTTCCGCTGGTCATCGCCGCCGCGCCGTATGTCGCCCGCATGATCGAAAGCTCTCTGCTCGAGGTCGATCCCGGCGTCATCGAGGCTGCGCAGTCCATGGGCGCTTCGGTTCCGACGATCATCACCAAGGTGCTGATTCCGGAAGCGAAGACCTCGCTGATCGTCGGCGCGACGATATCCTCCGGCACGATCCTTGGCTACAGCGCCATGTCCGGCGCCATCGGCGGCGGCGGCCTGGGCAAGATCGCCATCAGCTACGGCTACAACCGTTATCAGACCGACGTGCTTGTGGTCACGGTCATCCTGCTCATTCTCCTGATGCAGATCATTCAGATTGTGGGCATGTACATTTCCCGCAAGACCGACAAGCGCGTCAGGGAGTGATGGGGCTCCGCCCCAAACCCCGGCAGGGATATCACCCCTGCACCCTTCACCGCTTCGCAGCGGTTTGAAGGGGCTGATCTCAGACTCAGGGCGGCAACGCCTTGAAATATCGAAAAAGAATCCCATCATAAAGAAGGAGAGAAAACATCATGAAGAAGCTGCTTACCATCGCCATTGCCCTCGTACTCGTCGCCGCCGTTGCGACCGCCAGCGCCGCCACCCTCGTCATCGGCGCCTCCTCCACCCCGCATGCCGAGATCCTGGAAGCCGCCAAGGATCTGCTCGCCGCCAAGGACATCACGCTTGACATCATCATCTTTGACGATTATGTGCAGCCGAACCTCCAGCTCGACGCCGGCGACCTCGACGCGAACTACTTCCAGCACATCCCGTACCTCGAGGACTTCTGCGCGCAGAACGGCACCAAGCTCGTTTCCGCCGGCGCTGTACACTATGAGCCGATGGGCATCTACACCAACCTTGAGAAGGCGTACACCATCGACGCCATCCCGGACGGCGCCGTGATCGCCGTGCCGAACGACCCGACCAACGAAGCCCGCGCGCTGGCGCTGCTCGCCGCCCAGGGCCTGATCACCCTCGATGTGGCCGCCGGCCAGACCGCGACGGTGCTCGACATCGCCGAGAACCCGAAGAACGTCGAGATCCAGGAGTTTGAAGCCGCCGCCGTGCCGCGCATGCTGGCCGACGTCGATCTCGCCGTCATCAACTCCAACTACGCGCTGGAAGCCGGCGTTGAGGTTGTGGGCACCGCCATCGCCGTGGAAGGCACCGACATCACCTTCCCGAACATCGTCGCCATCCGCGAGGGCGACGACCGCGCCGAGCTGAAGACCCTCGTTGAGGTTCTGCAGAGCGAAGAGATGGTCAACTGGATCACCACCACCTACGGCACCGCCGTCTGCCCGACCAAGTAATCCTTAACCGTATCACAACAGACCGCAGCCTTTCCGGCTGCGGTTTTTTTCAGGAGCATCATGAATAAGCGTATTCTTCTTCGCATTCCTGCTGCGGCGGGCTACGCCGTTCCCTATGCCTTTCTCTGCCTGTACGGCGATGTGACCTTCGGTTCCATGCTGCTTTATCTGCTTGCGCTTCCGACGGTCTGCCTGCTTGCCTATTGCAGCCGCAGGCGTCTCTTCTTCGGCTGTATGGGCTGCCTGTGCTCTTTTGGGGCGTCTTTCGCCTGTATGGCTCATTTCCGCAGCGAACGCTGGCTTTGGTATTTCAAGCCCTTCAGCGATACGCAGCTCCTTGTTCTTCTTTCGCTCTTCATGCTTGCCATCCATCTGCTGGCTTCTCTGCTGCACAGGCGGATGAGGTTCCCGACGAAGCGGTGACGGACACGCGTCTTTCCATGACACAAAAACAGCGGCGCAGCTTTTCCATGCTGCGCCGCCCAGATTATCAATAAAGTCTGTTTTAAACTTTGGGGATGCATGAAGGGGCTGCAGCCCCTTCATATGAAATCCGCAGCAGCGACCTGCGCGGTGCGAGGAGCGGCTGCAAGCCGCTTCCTATATCATTTTCTGGCCGTACGCGCAGCGTACAAGAAAATGATGTTTTATCCGCTGCAAGTATGC
>JAFQOY010000269.1 GCA_017412025.1 Clostridia bacterium
AGGATGACGATCATCCAAACGCTCAGCAGCTTTTTCATGCGGTTCATCATCATGATTGAGACCTTCCTTCCCGATGATCCGGAAAAGCGCGCAGGCTCCCGGCCTTGCCGCGCCTTCCCGCAGACCAAACTGGTACAAATACCATATGATACCAAAAGAGTAACGCATTTTATGTGCGCCGTCAAGAAGAACAGCCTACAATTAACAGAATATTATAATTTGGACGATGCAACAAAAACCGGAGGCATATCCCCCGGTGCAACAGTATAATGAAAGGCGCTGTCCCTCACGGCTCTTTCAGCCATTTTGAGACAGCGCCTTTATACTTTCCGATTTCTCTTATATCCATCCCCTGAGCTTCTTTTCAATATCCTGCCCCTGCATGTATGCGTCCATCGCCTCGGCAATCTTCTTGCTCTGTGCCACGGCCTCCACCACCGTGCGCGCGCCTGCCGCCGTACCTGCGGAGGCAAATATACCCGGGCGGGTGGTACGGCCGTATTCATCCGCCGCCAGCAGGCCGCTTCCGTTGGATTTGAGGCCGGCGACCGTGTTCACCAGACGGCTTCTGGGTCCCTGGCTGATGGAAATGATGGTGCTGTCCGCCTCATAGAGCTTCTCAGAGCCCGGCAGCGATTCAAACGTGCCGTCTCCGTTCTCGATGATGCTCTCGCAGATCACGCCCTCGTCCACGATCTCGACCGGACGCTTGTTGAATACGAATTTGACGCCCTCCAGCACGGCATATTCGTATTCCTGCCGGGAGGCGGCAATCTTCTGGGAGAGAGAGAAGCAGGTCACATGCTTTACGCCCTTGCGCAGCGCCGTGCGCGCCACGTCCATGGCGGCGTTGCCCGCGCCGATGAGGTTGATTCTTTCGCCCAGATGGTAGCTGTCCGGATTGCTGAGGTAATCGATGCCGAAATGCACGTTTCCAAGCGTCTCTCCCTTGATGTGCAGGGTGTTGGGCTGCCATGCGCCCGTGCTGAGGAAGATCGCCTTGTATCCGTCTGCAAACATGTTCTCAATGGTGATCGCCCCGCCGATGGTCGTGTTGGGTCTCACCTGAATATTCTTCACCGTCAGATGATGGTATGCAAAATCATCCAGCACAGATTTGGGCAGACGGAACTCGGGAATGCCGTAGCGCAGCACGCCGCCGATTTTGTCCTTTCCTTCAAAGATCGTCACCCGATATCCCTTGCGCGCAAGCATGACGGCAATCGTCAGGCCTGCCGGACCGGAGCCGACGACGGCGGCGCGCATGCCCTTTGCAGGCCCGGCTTCCTTTTCGTTTCTGCTCGAATATGCGCCGGAAATATAGCTCTCAATGGCTGAGAAGCGGATCGGGCTTCCCTTTCTGCTCAAAACGCAGTGACCCTCGCATTGCTTTTCGTGGTTGCACACAAAGGGGCATATGGACGTCAGCGGATTGTTTTCAAAAAGCGTGCGCCCGGCTTCTTCCAGGTTTCCGCCGAGCATCTGCGAAATGACCTTGGGAATTGGCGTATGAATCGGGCAGCCCTGCTGACACATCGGCACGCTGCAGTTCAGACAGCGCTGTGCCTCTTCAAGAACATGGATCGCCATGATGGTTCCTCTCTTTCGTGCTGCGATAATCGCCGCTTTTCTTCATTATACGCTCTGGATCGGGAGAATGAAAGAGGAAATGAAACAGAATGCTTATCATTTAACGATTGACCGCCGCGCATAAATTAGCACTCTTCCGATGAGAGTGCTAATTTCGTATTGACATTCTCTGACATTCGCGCTAGAATACCTGTTGTTGCTGATCATCCGGCGGGCGATGCCGCGTATCAGGCGTCCCATATGCCGGAAAACTACAGTGTATATGCATGATCATCAGGAGGTTTTTGATATGAATCCGATTCAGGGCAGCGTATCGATCGACGCGCAGAATATCATGCCGATCATCAAGAAATGGCTCTATTCCGACAAGGACATCTTCATCCGGGAGGTCGTTTCCAACGCCTGCGACGCCATCACCAAACTGCGCATGGTGGACTACAAGCTGGCGGACGGCTGCAGCGTGCGCGTGGAGGTCGACAAGGCGGCAAAGGAGCTGCGCATCATCGACGACGGCGTCGGCATGACGCAGGAAGAGGTGGAGCGCAACATCAATCAGGTCGCCTTCTCCGGCGCGAAGAGCTTCCTGGAGGAATACGCCAAGGACGAGGACAAGGAAAACTCCGGCATCATCGGCCATTTCGGTCTGGGCTTCTACTCCGTGTTCATGGTCGCCGACAAGGTCACCATCGACACGCTCTCCTTCCGTGAGGGCGCGTCCGCCGTGCGCTGGGAGAGCGAGGACGGCATGGCCTTCACCATGAGCGAAAGCGCGCGCGACACCCGCGGTACCACCATCACGCTGCACATCTGCGACGCTGAGGAGGAATTCCTCGACTTCTGGCGCGTGCGCGAGGTGCTGGAGCGCTACTGCTCGTTCATGGCCGTGCCGGTCTATCTGGACGAGATCAAGGAGGAGGAAGTCAAGGTCACCGGCGAGGGAGAGGATGATGTGACTGAGGACGGCGAAAAGAAGGTCCGTACCCCGATCAACGACACCACGCCGCTGTACGCCAAAGCGCCGCAGGACTGCACGGAGGACGACTACAAGGCGTTCTACCGCAAGGTGTTCCATGAGTACGACGATCCGCTGTTCTGGATTCACCTGAACGTGGATTACCCCTTCAAGCTCAAGGGCATCCTGTATTTCCCCAAGCTCAAGGAGCAGTTCGGCGGCATCGAGGGGCAGATCAAGCTCTATTCCGGACAGGTATTTGTCGCCGACAACATCAAGGAGGTCATTCCCGAGTTCCTGATGCTGCTCAAGGGCGTGATCGACTGCGCAGACTTCCCGCTCAACGTCTCCCGCTCCTTCCTGCAGAACGACGGCTATGTGCGCCGCATCTCCACGCACATCACCAAGAAGGTGGCCGACAAGCTGACCGGCATGTTCAAGACCGAGCGCGAAGCCTACGAGGGCTTCTGGCCGGACATCCATCCGTTCATCAAGTACGGCGTGATGCGCGATGAGAAGTTCGCCGAGCGCATGAAGGGCTGCCTGCTGTTTAAGACCACCGAAGGCAAGTATATGACGCTTGAGGAGTACAAGACTG
>JAFQOY010000270.1 GCA_017412025.1 Clostridia bacterium
CACCAAGCGCTACGGCGAAAACACGGTATTGTCAAATGTCTCTCTCAAGGTTCGTCCCGGCGAGATTCATGCGCTGCTGGGCGAAAACGGCGCAGGCAAGAGCACGCTGATGAACGTGCTTTTTGGCATGCCCGTCATTCATGCTACCGGCGGATTTGACGGCGAGGTGCTCATCGACGGTGAGAAGACAACCATCGCCTCTCCGCATGACGCGATGCTCAAGGGCATCGGCATGGTCCATCAGGAGTTCATGCTCCTGCCGGGCTTCACCATTACCGAGAATATCAAGCTGAATCGTGAGATCAGCAAACCCAACTTTGTCTCCCGCATTCTGGGCAAGAATCTGGAAACGCTGGATATGCAGACCATGGCTGAGGACGCGCGCAAGGCGCTGGACTCTGTCGGCATGTCCATTGATGAATATACGAAGGTCGCCGGTCTGCCGGTCGGCTACATGCAGTTTGTAGAAATTGCGCGCGAAATCGACAAGACCGGCGTGAAGCTGCTGGTGTTTGACGAGCCGACCGCCGTTCTGACCGAGTCCGAGGCGGCGCAGCTGCTCTCCGTGATGAAGTCCATCGCCGCGCGCGGCATTGCCATCATCTTTATTACGCACCGTCTGGACGAGGTCGTCGAGGCGGCGGATGGCGTGACCATCCTGCGTGACGGCAAGTTTGTCTGCGATACGCGCACGGCGGATACCGATGTGACCAAGCTGGCCGGCCTGATGATCGGCCGTGCCGGTGAAACCGCTTTCGTCACCGCAGATCCGCGCGAGTTTGCCAAGGATTCCGAGGTCGCGCTGAGCGTGAAGAATCTGGCGGTCGATATGCCGGGCGAAATGGTCAAGGACGTCTCCTTTGATGTGTATAAGGGTGAAATCTTCGGCATCGGCGGTCTGGCCGGTCAGGGCAAGGTTGGCATCCCCAACGGCATCATGGGTGTGTACGATGCTGAGGGCGACGTGAAGCTCTTTGGCGAGTCTGTCAAGCTCAATGACGCCAGCGCTGCTCTGCGCAGCGGCATGGCGATGGTTTCTGAGGATCGCCGCGGCGTGGGCCTGCTGCTGGATGAAAGCATCGAAGACAATATCGTCTTCAATGCTATGCAGGTCAACGGCGAATTCACCAAGACCCTCTTCGGCGCGAAGCTCAAGGATACCAAGAAGATCCGCGAGCACGCGAACAATATGATCAAGGAGCTGGATATCCGCTGCTTCGGCGCAGTTCAGCACACCGGCACCCTGTCCGGCGGCAATCAGCAGAAGGTCTGCATTGCGCGCGCGCTGACGATGGGCCCGAAGCTGATCTTTGTTTCCGAGCCGACCCGCGGTATCGATATCGGCGCCAAGAAGCTGGTGCTTGAAACCCTGGTCAAGCTCAACCGCGAGCAGGGCATGACCGTCGTGATGGTTTCTTCCGAGCTGATGGAGCTGCGCTCCATCTGCGACCGCATCGCCATCGTTGCCGAGGGTGAGCTGGTTGATATCCTGCCGGTGAACAGCTCCGATGCGGACTTTGGTCTGGCGATGTCGGGCATCAAGCCGGGTACGCAGAATGGAAAGGAGGCGTAAAGCATGAAAGTGAATGTGAGCAAGAAGCAGATCTTCGCCTGCGTGCTGATCGTCATCCTTGCTATTGCGATGGGCGCTGTGGGCCTGTACGGCCTGTCCAGCCGCACTTCTGACGCCGGCGTGAAGCTGGTGCAGGATATGCAGCTGCAGTCCATCCTCAATACCGCCGGCACCGGCGCTGTGGACGCCTATGTCGCGGCCGAGAAGGCCGCTGTGACCAAGCAGGTCCGCGCCGAGGGCGGCAACATGAAGGCCGTCCGCGAGGCGACCGCGAAGGTGGAAGTGGAAGCGCGCGCCAAGGCCGAGGAGCTCGGCATTGGCGAAGTGGATCTCTCTTCCATTGATACTGCGCCGCTGGCTGCCGCGCTCAACACCATGGTGGACGCGCAGACGGTCTATTACGCCGAAGAGGCGCGTGCGCAGCAGGAATACATTGACAATTATGTTCCGGCTGAGGTGGACACCTCTGCGATGACCGACGATTCCGGCGCGGAAGTGGCGATGGAAGAGGCGGTCGATATGTCCGGCTTTGTCGCGACCGAAGAAATGACCCGCCTGCAGGGCGAGGTGGATGCTGCCTATCTGAAGCTGTCCGAGGAGATCAAGGCGGTCTTCCCGGCGCTGACGGATGATATTCTGCAGACGCTCAAGCCGTCCATCACCGCTGTGATGGCGGAGCAGAGGGATACGTTCGAGAAGCAGTATGACCGCGCGCTGAACGCGAGCAATACCGATGCCGGCATGTTCGGCTGGGTGCTGCGTCAGGCTCGTACGCTGTCGCTGTCCACGATCGGCCTGGTGATTCTTGCGCTGGCCGTGTTCTTCTATACGCCGCTGGTCAAGAAGATGGGCGTTCCGCGCCTGATCATCGGTCTGTTCTTTGTGCTGCTGTGCCTGCTGGCGTTGATTCTGGGTCTGTCCCTGCCGACGCAGCTGGGCAACACGCTCGTGCGCTTTGGCATGAACGGCGTGCTGGTTCTCTCCATGCTGCCGGGCATCCAGTGCGGCATCAGCCTGAACCTCGGCATGCCGATCGGCATCATCGGCGGCCTGCTCGGCGGCCTGCTGTGCATTGAACTGGGCTTCTCGGGCATCTTCGGCTTCCTGTTCGCCTGCGTGGTCGGCATTGCGATCTCCGCTGTGACCGGCGTGCTCTACGGCATGCTGCTCAACCGCCTCAA
>JAFQOY010000271.1 GCA_017412025.1 Clostridia bacterium
AAGTTCATCAGGCCCATGTTGTAGCAGATGACGAACGCCAGCGCCAGCGCGATGAGCGTGAGGATCGCAAAGACGGCGGAGAGCGTATCGAGCATCTGAAGCATCTCCGTTACCTGCGTATGCGGATCGTGAATCTGATCGACCTCGTCCAGGCTGTCCAGCTGCGCCATGCAGCGCTCGCCCGGCCCCTTGATCTGGATGGCCGTCGGGCGGAAGTCTCCCTTTCTCAAGGACTCCCATGTGCTGCGGTTCATGTATACGCCCTGGGAGACGTTGTTTTCCACGATTTGGCCGATGGTGATGTGCACCGGCTCGTCATCGCCGGGCAGATAGAGCGCGACCTCATCGCCCGGGGAGAGGGAAAGCGTTTGGGACAGCTTGTAGGTGACGGCGAGCCGCCCGCTTTCCAGCGGAATGAGCGCGTGATCCTCGCCCAGATGCTGCATCGTTTGATTGTCGCCCAGGATGCTCATGCGCGTGGTGCGCGAACCGGCAGCGGCGCGCAGGGATACGGAGGTATCCATCACGCATTCGACTACTTCGGCGTCGATGCGCTGCTCATAGCTTTCTGCTGTGCCGATATCGCCTACAAGGCTGGCATACAGATCATAGCGCATGGTGCCGTAGTAGTAGTTTTCCGTCAGACTCATCACCGAGTCCTGCAGGCCCAGCGATGTGATGATCAGCATCGTGCAGCACAGAAGGCCGACCAGAGACATGAACGTGCGCAGCTTGTTGCGCATGAGATTGCGCACGATCATCTTGGCATTGAAGGACAGGCGCGACCAGATGAACGTGATGCGCTCAAGGAGAATGCGCTTGCCGTCCTTGGGCGGCTTGGGCCGCAGCAGCGCGGCGGTCGTTTCTTTTGCAGCGCGGTGATAGGTGAAAAAGCAGATGCCCATGCTCATCATGACCGTCAGTCCAACCATGCACCAGGCGGGCACGGAGATCGGCGGTTCGAGCCGATAGGGCATTTCGCTCTGCCCCAGCAGCGCATCCCAGAGCATGTAGGGCAGGGTATGATGGGCGATGACTGTGCCCAGCACGCCGCCCAGCAGCGACGGAACAATCGCATAGGAGAGATAATGATTGCGGATCTTTCTCGCGGAGAAGCCCAGCGCCTTGAGCGTGCCCATCTGCATGCGCTGGTTATCAATCATGCGCGAGAGCGTCGTCATGACGATCAGGCCGGCAACGGCATAGGCGAGCACGGGGAAGATGTAGGTCATGTTTTCAAACATCTTCGCGTCGCCTGTGGCGCGGGCGGTTGAGCTGTGCGCGCCGCGATCGACGACGAGCGCATCCGGCAGCAGCTGCTGGATGGCAGTCTGCACGGCGCTTTCGTCGGCGTCTTCTTCCAGCGTGATCACCACTTGTGTCAGCGGAAGCTCGGGCATCGCGCAGGCGTTGATGAGGATATAGCCGTAGGTCGTCGGATCCGCGGCCACGCCGTTGGAGACGACGATGTATTCCGGACTGACGACGATGCCGCGGATGACGAACGAGTATTCTGCGCCGCTGAGTTTGACGGTTACACGGTCGCCCATGGACAGATGATGCGCCAGCGCGAAGCGCTCCTCAATCAGGCAGCCGCGCCTGTCGCCGGGATCGAGCAGCGTGCCCTCGCGCACCAGCGGCAGATTGATGTCCATCTCGCCGTCGTAGGCTGTGACGCAGATGGTCACGTCATCGCCCAGCGTCGATTCCAGATCGCGTGTCGCGCGGGCGCACAGATCGTCTACGCCGTCCACGGCGGAGAGCTTATTCAGCGCGGCTCTGTCCGCACCGGGCAGCGTCACCCAGAAGTCTGCAAGGTTGTTTTCCTCGAAGTAGACGTCCACCGTGGTGGACATCATGCGCGCCGTGCCGTC
The DNA here is from genome assembly GCA_017412025.1 of Clostridia bacterium. The sequence continues at coordinate 1,875 of JAFQOY010000271.1, forward strand.
CAGCGCGGAGAAGGCAAACGTGCCGATCATGCACAGCACAATGATGGAAAGAAACTGCATGGCGGCGCGGCTCATGTCGCGCAAGAGCTTTTTGCGCAGGGTGTTTTTGGCTCTCGCCATCGATGCATCACCTCCTGCCAATCACCAGACAATGTCCTCGACGTTGGCCGGGCTGTCGTTCATCTCGACAGACTCGATGCCGCCATTCTTGATGCGGATGACGCGGTTGCCCAGCGGGGCGATCGTCGCATTGTGCGTGATGATGACGACGGTAGCGCTGTAGGTTTTGCACACGTCCTTGAGCAGGGAAAGCACCTGCACGCCCGTCTTGGAATCCAGCGCGCCGGTCGGCTCGTCGCACAGAAGCAGCGCAGGATTCTTGCACAGCGCGCGCGCAATGGATACGCGCTGCTGCTCGCCGCCGGACAATTGCGCCGGGAAATTGCGCAGGCGCTCGCCAAGACCCACCTGCTCCATCACCGTTTTGGGGTCCAGTGCATGGCTGCGGCAGACCTGGCGCGCCAGTTCCACGTTTTCAAGCGCGGTCAGGTTGGGCATGAGATTATAAAACTGGAAGACGAAGCCCACGTCATGGCGGCGGTATTCCGTCAGCTGAGGGCCGCGCATGCCTGTGATCTCCTTGCCGTCCACGATGATATGGCCGCTGGTGGCTTTGTCCATGCCGCCCAGCAGGTTCAGCACGGTCGTCTTGCCCGCGCCGGACGGGCCCAGCACCACGCAGAACTCGCCCTTCTCGATGGTGAAGCTTACATTGTCCACGGCTTTGACGACCGTATCGCCCGTCTGATAGTGCTTACAGACGTTTTCAAAGGTGATATAGCCCACTTGAACATCCTCCCGATTGTCAGGATCAAAGAATAAAAACGTAAAAACGATTTTGTTTTTATGTTTTTATTATAGGTGCTGCGCGGGGACTGTGTCAATTCAGAATCGGAAAAATCTGCTGACCCGAAAAAAGAATTCCCGATGCAAAACGATTCCTTGGAAAGGTGCGTTTTCTCCCTTTACACTGGCATGAAAAGTCATGTATAATGATATATGGAATATTCTGCATCACACAATCTGTATATACAGGAGGTACCTGAGCATGCAGCCCAATATCAAGTGGCTCGATGATCCGCGCGTGTATCGCGTCGGTCAGATCGATGCGCACAGCGATCATCTCTATTACGAAACCGAGGCGGAGGCGAAGGCCGGTGTCATGGCGCTGAGCCAGTCTCTTGACGGCGTGTGGAAGTTTGCCTATTCGGTGAACGCTGCTTCCCGTCCGGTGAATTTCTATGAGGAAGGCTTTGACGTCTCTTCCTTTGACGACATCGCCGTCCCGGGCCATATCGAAATGGCCGGCTATGACAAGATCCACTACATCAACACGATGTATCCGTGGGAGGGCCACTATTATCGCCGTCCGGCGTTTTCCGGCATGCCGGGTGGAGCGATGGAGGGGCAGTTCTCTCAGGCGGATTACAATCCGGTGGGCTCCTATGTGTGCAAGTTTGATCTGGACGAGAATCTGCGCGGCAAGCGCGTGATCGTGCGCTTTGAGGGCGTGGAGCAGGCGATGTATGTCTGGCTCAACGGCACGTTCCTGGGCTATGCCGAGGATACCTTCACCCCGTCCGAGTTCGATCTCACCGACGCCATCCGCGAGACGGGCAACACCCTGTGTGTTGAGGTGCACAAGCGCTCCACCGCTGCATATCTGGAGGATCAGGACTTCTTCCGTTTCTTTGGCATCTTCCGCAGCGTGTCCCTTCTGGCCAAGCCGAAGGCGCATGTGGAGGATCTTTGGGCCAAGCCGGTCGTCGATCTCAAGACGCTCGCGGGCAAGGTGGACGTGGATCTGAAGCTCAGCGGCCGCGCTGTGAAGGTGCAGGCCGTCGTGAAGGACGGCGACAAGGTGCTTGCCTCTGCCGAGGCCTTTGCCGAGGAAAAGCTGACCCTCTCCATGGAGATGGACGGCCCGGTGAAGCTCTGGCACAATCATCATCCGAACTTGTATACCCTTGAAATCCGTCTGCTGGATGAAAACGGCGGCCTCATCGAGATCGTGCCCCAGCCGATCGGCTTCCGCAAGATCGAGCTGGTCAACAAGCTCATGCTGCTCAATGGCGAGCGTCTGGTTATCAACGGCGTGAACCGTCACGAGTGGAACTGCCGCTCCGGCCGCGTGATCACCGATGCGGACGAGATCTGGGACGTTGAGTGCATGCTGCGCAACAACATCAACGCTGTGCGCACCTGCCATTATCCGGATCGTCTGTCCTTCTATCGCCGCTGCGACGAGGCCGGCATCTACATGATGTCGGAAACCAACCTCGAGACCCATGGTTCCTGGCAGAAGGCCGGCGGCGTTGAGCCGAGCTGGAATGTGCCGGGCAGCCTGGAGGCCTGGGAGGGCGTCGTGCTGGATCGCGCGAAGACCAACTTTGAAACCTTAAAGAATCATGTGTCCATCCTGTTCTGGTCTCTGGGCAACGAGTCCTATGCGGGAGAGGTTCTGGTGAAGATGAACCGCTTCTTCAAGGAGACTGATCCGAGCCGCCTGGTGCATTACGAAGGCGTGTTCTATGTGAACGAGCTCAAGCCGCATATCTCCGACATGGAGAGCCACATGTATACCCCGCCGAAAAAGATCAAGGAATATCTGGACAATGATCCGCCCAAGCCGTTCATCCTGTGCGAATATATGCACGACATGGGCAACTCCCTGGGCGGCCTGAAGTCCTACTACGATCTGGTGGATGCCTACCCGATGATGCAGGGCGGCTTCATCTGGGACTATATCGATCAGGCGATCATGGTGAAGGATGAGGTGACGGGCCGCGAGGTGCTGCGTTACGGCGGCGACTTTGACGACAGGCCCTCTGACTACGAGTTCTCCGGCAACGGCATTCTCTTTGCGGACAGAACGGAAAAGCCTGCGATGCAGGAGGTGAGGTATTTCTATGAGCAGCACGACTAAGCGACTTCATGTCATCTATGGCGATCTGACGCTGGGCCTTGCGGGCGAGGGATTCCATGTCCTGTTTTCCTATACCCGCGGCGGCATCGAATCCATCACCAAGGAGGGCCGCGAGTGGATTTACCGCACGCCCAAGCCGACCTTCTGGCGCGCGACGACGGACAACGACCGCGGCTGCGGCTTCCATCTGCGCAGCGGCATGTGGCTGAGCGCGGATATGTTCCTTCGCACGGTCGATACGGCGGTCTGCGTCGACGGTGAGCCGATCAAAAAGCCCATCGGCCC
>JAFQOY010000272.1 GCA_017412025.1 Clostridia bacterium
CATCGCCAGCTCGCTGACGTATGCCTATCCGGATGCGGAGAAGAACGCCGTGGAGAATGTGACCATGCGCGTGAAGAAGGGCGAATTCCTGGCGATTCTCGGCCACAACGGCAGCGGCAAGAGTACGCTTGCCAAGCTGTTCAATGCGCTGTATGTGCCCACGGCGGGAACGGACGGGGTATGCGGTCTGGACACGAAGGACGACGAGCTCGTCTTCGATATCCGCCAGCACGCGGGCATGGTTTTCCAGAATCCGGACAACCAGATCGTCGCGACCGTCGTGGAGGAGGACGTGGCCTTCGGCCTGGAGAACAACGGCGTTGAACCCAAGGAGATCCGCGTGCGCATTGACGAGGCGCTGGCGGCGGTGAACATGAGCAAATACGCCAAGAAGGCGCCGCATATGCTCTCCGGCGGCCAGAAGCAGCGCGTGGCGATTGCCGGCGTGCTGGCGATGAAGCCGGACGTGATCATTTTGGATGAATCGACCGCAATGCTCGATCCCAGCGGCCGCGCGGAGGTCATGAATACCGTGCACCGCCTCAACCGCGAGGAGGGCATCTCCGTTGTGATCATCACGCATTACATGGGCGAGGCGGCAACGGCCGACTATGTGATTGTGATGGACGAGGGAAAGATTGCGCTCAGCGGCACGCCGCGCGAGGTGTTCACCCAGGTGGATACCGTGCGCAGACTGGGTCTGGATGTGCCGCCGATGACGGATCTGGCGCACATGCTCAGGGCGGACGGCCTTGACGTGCGCGCGGATGTGCTCACGGTGGACGAGATGGTGGAGGAAGTATGTCGATTGTCATCGAACATCTGAATTACGTATACATGGCCGGCGGCCCGTATGAGACGAAAGCGCTGAGCGACATCAATCTGACCATTGAGGACGGCGAGTTCATCGGTCTGATCGGCCACACGGGCAGCGGCAAGTCCACGCTTGTGCAGCATCTCAACGGCCTGATCATGCCGACCTCCGGCCGCGTGCTGGTGGATGGTATGGACCTTGCCGACAAGGCGACCGACCGCCGCGCCGTGCGCCAGAGGGTGGGCCTGGTGTTCCAGTATCCGGAAAACCAGCTCTTTGAGGAGACGGTGGAAAAGGATATCGCCTTCGGCCCGAAGAACCTGGGTCTGGACGACAACGAGATCGCCCGCCGCGTGAAGGACGCGATGCGCCGCGTGGCGCTTGACTATGATAAGCTGCATGACCGCTCGGTCTTCGAGCTTTCCGGCGGCCAGATGCGCCGCGTGGCGATTGCCGGTGTGCTGGCGATGGAGCCTCAGGTGCTGGTGCTGGACGAGCCGTGCGCGGGCCTGGATCCGCGCGGCCGCGAGGAAATCCTGGGCCTGATCAAGAAGCTGCACGAGGAAGCCGGCACGACAATCGTCATGGTCAGCCATTCGATGGACGACGTGGCGTCGCTTGCCGAGCGCGTGATCGTGATGAACCATGGCGAGATCGCCATGGACGGCGCGCCGAGGGACGTGTTCTCCTGCGGCGAGGAGCTGCGCGGCATGGGATTGGATGTCCCGCAGGCGGTGCTGCTGGCGCAGAAGCTTCGTGATCGCGGCTTTGATATCCCGGAGGGCATCTACCGTATCGAGGAGATCCGCGAAGCGATTCTGAAGGTCGCGGGAAAGGAGGCGCAGCATGCTTAAGGACATTACGCTGGGCCAGTATTTCCCGGGCAATTCTGCGATCCATCGCATGGATCCGCGTATGAAGCTGATCCTGACCATCGCGTACATCGTGGGCGTGTTCATGGTCGGCAATCTGCCGGGCTATCTGCTTTCGCTGGCGTTTCTTTATCTGGTGGTGCGCATTGCGGGCATCAGCTTCAAGTTCCTGGTCAGGGGCGTGAAGCCGCTCAAATTCATCATCATCTTTACCTTTGTGCTCAATCTGTTCTTTGTGCAGGGCGAAACGCCGCTGCTTGATCTGGGTTTCTGGACGCTGACCAAGGAAGCGCTGGAAAACGCAATCTTTTTCGCGCTACGTCTGGTGTTTCTGGTGATGGGCACCTCCGTGCTCACGCTGACCACCAGCCCCGTGCAGCTGACCGACGGCCTGGAGAGGCTGATGCGCCCGCTTCAACGCTTCCATTTCCCGGCGCATGAACTGGCGATGATGATGACCATCGCGCTGCGTTTCATTCCGACCCTGCTGGAGGAGACGGACAAGATTCAGAAGGCGCAGATGGCGCGCGGCGCGGATTTTGAATCCGGCAATCTGATTGCCCGCGCGAAGGCGATGATTCCGCTGCTGGTGCCGCTGTTTGTCAGCGCGTTCCGCAGGGCGAACGATCTGGCGATGGCGATGGAGGCGCGCTGCTATCGCGGCGGCGACCACCGCACCCGGCTGCGTGAGCTCAAGTATACCAAGCTGGACGTGATCGCCGCGCTTTGCATGGCGGCGTTCATCGCCGTGATCGTGCTGGAGGGCAAATTCCTTGGATAAGCTGAGCGAAGGGCTGGTCCTTGTCAGCAAGCACCGGCCCAGCGCAGCGGATCATCCGGCAGAAGGCCTGCGCCGTCTGAAGCTGATTGTCGAATATGACGGCACGGATTACTGCGGCTGGCAGCGCCAGATCAACGGTCCAAGCGTGCAGCAGACGCTGGAAGAGACGCTCTGCCGCCTGACGGGAGAACAGATCGCCGTCACGGGCTCGAGCCGGACCGACGCGGGCGTGCATGCCCTTGGCCTATGCGCGCATTTTGACAGCGCAACACGGATTCCGCCGGAAAAGCTCGCCTTTGCGCTCAATACCATGCTCCCGCCGGATATCCGGATTAGGGAAAGCGCGCTTGCGCCGGAGGGGTTCCATGCTCGATACAGCGCCTGCGGCAAGGTGTATCGCTATCGATTCTTCAATAGCCGCCATGACTGCGCCATTGGCAGGCAGTATGCGGCGCATGTGCCGCTTGTCCTTGACGTGGAGCGGATGAACAGGGAAGCGCAGGCGCTTGTCGGTACGCACGATTTTGAGGCCTTTGCCGCCAGCGGCAGCGTGGTGAAAAGCACCGTGCGCACAATTTACCGCGTGCAGGTGACAAGGCGCGGCGACGAGGTGGAGCTTCTGGTGCTGGGCGACGGCTTTTTGTACAACATGGTGCGTATTATCGCAGGTACGCTGATGGAGATCGGCACAGGAAAACGCGAAACAGGCGCGATCGCTCGTGCAATTGAGACGAAGGATCGGCTGGCGCTGGGCCAGACCGCACCGGCCAAGGGGCTCACGCTTATGCGCGTGCTCTATGGCGGCGACGAAGAGATTGCGCTCTCTTACTTTGCATGACAGATTTTTGAATCCCCCGCATAGGATAGCCCGGACTGACGAGACTGTCTGGGGGGATGCGCGTGAAGGCTGCGATCGATAAGAGGGTCATCAGGGCGGCGGAGCATATTGATGCGACCGGAGCGAACGTGAGGCAGACGGCACGCATGCTTGGGGTATCCAAGTCGACGGTGCATAAGGATATGGAGTCGCGCCTGCCGCAGCTTTCAAGCGCGCTGGCCAAGGAAGTAGCCGCGGTGTTTGCAAAGAACAAAGCGGAGCGCCATCTGCGCGGCGGCGAGGCCACGCGCGC
>JAFQOY010000273.1 GCA_017412025.1 Clostridia bacterium
CGCAATGCCCGGCACCGTGCCGTACATCGCGTTGAGCATCATCATGAACATGGACATGGGCAGCAGGCAGGTAAACAGCGGATACACGGACGCGGCGGCGTCCGGAAAGGTCGGCTCCTTATGCAGGAGCACGCCCGTCATGGACACGCCCATCGCAGCAGCAGCCAGAACCAGCGGATCGAGCACGCCCATCAGGCGGCTCAGCGGCCACATCACCGCAGCGGCAAGGTATCCGCCCCATACGCAGACATTGTATCCGGCTTTTTTGAGCGCGCCGTAGTATTCATACAGACCGATCAGGGACAGCGCGACGATCAGAATCTCCGCCAGCGCGCCGCGCACCACGAGCACATAGATCAGAAACGGAATGCCCACAACGGCTGTAAGCAGACGAGTTTTCATGTCATACCTCTTTCCGACTTACACGCCGCCAAATCTGCGATTGCGTTTCGCATAGGCAAGCAGCGCTTCATCATAAGCTTTTTCATCAAAGTCCGGCCAGAGCACGTCCGTCTGGTAGAATTCCGCATAGGCCAGCTGATAGAGCAGGAAATTGCTCAGGCGAACCTCGCCGCTGGTGCGGATCATGAAATCCACCTCCGGCAGCCCAGCCGTATACAGTTCGGCCGCAAAGGCGTCCATATCGATTCTCTCCGGATCGATCTCTCCCGCAGCCGCCTTGCGCGCAAGCTTCTTTGCAGCCGCCACGATTTCCTGCCGGCCGCCGTAATTGAGCGCAATGTTGAGCTTCAGGCCTGTGTTTGCCTTCGTCCGCTCCATCGCCTTGTAGAGCGCCTGCTGCTGCCGCTCAAGCCCGGCCGGCATATCGCCGATATCGCCGAGGATGCGGATGCAGACGTTCTCCCTGTGCAGCTCGTCAAGCTCCCTGGTAAAGTACTCCAGCAGAAGACCCATCAGCGCGCCGACCTCTTCCGCCGATCGCTTCCAGTTTTCCGTGGAAAATGCGTAGATCGTCAGCGCCTCAATGCCCAGATGATCCGAATGGCGAATGATCGCGCGCAGCGCCTCCACGCCAGCCTTGTGGCCAAAGGAGCGCGGCATGCCGCGTTTCTGCGCCCAGCGCCCGTTGCCGTCCATGATGATCGCCACATGCCTTGGCAGCAAGCTGCGGTCAAGCTGCACGCTTTCATGCTCATCCTTGCCGAAAAAAGCCATGAATATCCTCCCGGCGGGTCTGTCCGCCGCATGGCCGATGCCACAGCGCGGCGCGTCCCGGTATTTTGAATGCGCGGACGGCCTGCACCCGCCGCCCGTCTTTGTGCTATCCATCGCCGCCTTCATGCAAAGGAGGCAAGAACCGGCTCACACGGTTTCCCGCATGAGTACAGCAGCGGGACCCGCGGAGCGCCGCCCCGACGAATCCCGCTGTATGATATGATTTGATTCAGCCGATTTCCTCTTTGTGCGCGGAAATCGGATCAAGGAAACGCGAGACGGTCAGTCGCCTGCCGCCGTCATCCGCATACACGACGCGCAGCACGCCGTCTGTCTCTTCCCGGCGGCGTGGCGCGCTGGTGATCGTCACATCGGGCGAGACGCCCTCCTGCGCAAGCACGGCCAGCGCCTGATCAAGCTCAAGACCCAGGATGTCAATTCTCATTTGACGTCCATGATCTCCTTTTCCTTCTCGGCCGTGATCTTGTCGATGTCCTTGATGTTGTTGTCCGTCAGCTTCTGGATCGCTTCCTCGGCCTTCTTCTGGTCGTCCTCGGTGATCTCGCTGTTCTTCTTCATCTTCTTGATCTGGTCAACGGCGTCGCGGCGGATGTTGCGCACGGCCACCTTGCTCTCCTCAGCCGTCTTGCGCACGAGCTTGGTCAGCTCCTTGCGGCGCTCGGCGGTCAGCTCCGGCAGCATCAGGCGGATGATCTTGCCGTCGTTGGACGGGTTCAGACCCAGATCGCTGGCAAGGATGGCCTTGGAGATGTCCTTGACCATCTTCTGATCCCACGGGCTGATCTGCAGAACGCGCGGTTCCGGCGCGGAGATGTTGGCCACGTTCTTCAGCGGGGTCGGCGTGCCGTAGTAATCGACCGTGATGCGGTCAAGCAGCTGCGGATTGGCGCGGCCGGCGCGGATGGCCATCAGGTCGGCGCGCAGCGCATCCTTGGTCTTATCCATTTTGACCTTGGCATTATCCTGAATCTTCTTAGTGGGCATAAAGCAGCCTCCTCGAATCTATAATTTTATCTACCCTATTTTAACCCACACACTATGCCTTTGGCAAGCCTTTTTGCATATTCTGGTTCATGTTGATATCCAGCATGCCTGCTGCGCTTCAGTTTTCAAACAGATTGTCTCTTGTGATGTTTTTAAGCCACTTCATGCTCCTGTAATGCTTAATCACCCATGGCCATTTTACAAATTCGTCCGTGCAAAGCAGGAAATACACGGCCATGACCGGCAGCTTCAGCACAAACGCAGCGATAAAGCCCAGCGGCACTGCGTAAACCCACATGTCGATCGTATCGCAGATGAAACCGAACCGGCTGTCGCCGCCCGCGCGGAATACGCCCGCGATGAGCATCGTATTGACCGCCGCGCCCATGATATAGTAGCTGTTGATCAGCAGCATCCACTTGAGGTAGCCATGCGCCGTCTCTGTGAGGCTGGCAAACCTCAGCACAAACGGGCTGACCGCCAGCACCAGCACACCACCCAGCGCGCCGGCCAGAATCGTCAGGCGCATGAGCTTTGAGGCGCATTCCTTCGCCTCCTCCATCCGGTTGCTGCCGATGATGTTGCCCAGCAGGATCGTACCGCCGCCGGCGATGCCGAAGGCAAACGTCGTGCCGAAGCTGCGCACCACGGATACCAGCGAATTGGCCGCCACCACATCCGAGCCCATATGTCCCATGATGACCGAATACATCGAAAACGCCAGACCCCAGATCACATCGTTGCCCATTGCCGGCAGGGAGAGACGGACAAAATCCTGCAGCAGCACCCTGTTCTTCCTGAACAGATAGCGGAAATCGATCTTGATATGCTCCTGCGCATGCGATACCACAAAGCAGCCCAGCAGCTCGATGATACGTGAAAGCATGGTCGCCAACGCGACGCCGGCCACACCCATCCGAGGCGCGCCGAACAGGCCAAAGATGAACACCGCATTGAGGATGATGTTCAGCGTGAACGTCATGATATTGAGGATCATGCTGATCCTGACCTGCCCCACGCTGCGCAGGACTGAAAGATAGATGTCCAGAACACCCCAGCACAGATATGTCGGAGCCATGAAGCGCAGATACACCCCGCCCAGCTCAATCAGCTCCGGATCCTTGGTAAACACCAGCATCATGGTCTCCGGCGCAAACCACGCCGCCAGGCCAAAGAACACCGACACGATCAGCGTAATCTTCATCGCCATGCCCTGCACCACGCGGATCGGTTCATACTCGCCCTTGCCGTAGTACTGCGCGCAGAGCATCGTCGCCCCAGTGCCCAGCCCTCCCAGCACCATGAACAGGATCATCGTGTAATTCGTCGCCAGCGAAACGGCGGAAATCGAAGCCTGATTGACATAGTTGAGCATCACTACGTCCGCAGAACTCACCGCGGCGCTCAGCAGATTCTGAACGACAATGGGCGCAACCAGCGCAAAAATGCGCCTGTAAAACGCTCTGTCCTTTTCACTGATCAACGCTTTCATGATCTATCCCTCACATCCATTGGTTCTTCGCATGCCATTATAATCACGGCCCTTGCAAAACGCAAGACAAAAACCAAAAGAGGCCGCCGGAACCTGCCGGCAGCCCAGTATGCATCTGACTTTTCCCTTAGGGATGGACGTTGGTACCCATCGGATCGCCCTCGATCACGCGCAGGATATTCTGCGGATCATCCAGGCCGAACACGCGGATGGACGGCACCTTGTTCTCACGGCAGATGGTGATCGCCGCAGCGTCCATCACCTTGAGATCGCGCTCCTGCACCTCATAATACGTCAGATCCCTCAGAAGCTTCGCATCCGGATTGACGCGCGGATCGCTGTCGTACACGCCGTCGACGTTCTTGGCCAGCAGGATGGCGTCCGCGCCAATCTCCACGGCGCGCAGCGCAGCGGCGGTATCGGTGGAGAAGAACGGGTTGCCCGTGCCGCAGGCGAAGATCACGATGCGGCCCTTTTCCAGATGGCGCACAGCGCGGCGATAGGTATACGGCTCGCAGAAGCGGTTCATCTCCACCGCAGACATGACGCGGGTGGGAATGCCCATGCGCTCAATGGCGTCCTGCATGGCGATGGAGTTGATCGCCGTGCCAAGCATGCCCATGTGGTCGGCGTTGATCGCCGTCATCTTCGCCGCCGGGCCCTGGCGGCCGCGCCAGATGTTGCCCGCGCCGATGACGATCGCAATCTCCGCCCCGGTCTCATGCAGCTGGCCGATGACGGCCGCCACGCGGTCAATCTGCTCAAAGTCAAACAGCCTGCCGTGATCGCCCAGCGCCTCGCCGCTGAGCTTGATCAGAACGCGCTTATACTGTGCCATATGCTTTCTTCCTTCCTGCGGATCCACTGTCCGCCTCGAAAATCTATCCTGTATATTATTCGCTTTTATCCCGCGAATTCCTGCGGATACAGGCACATTCCGATAAGAAAGTGCGCTTTACAAACTTTAACCCCTCAGGCGCTTCGCGCCAGCTCCCCTTTCAGGGGCGCCTTTCTTTACGGAGAGTTCCTGCCATTTCCGAAAGGTGACCACATGAGCGTCAGAAGGGAAACACCGTTTCCCGTGAGGCGAAAAAAGGGGCATGCAGATGCATGTCCCTCTTATTTTGAAGATTACTTCTTCATCTTGGCCTGCTCGGCAGCGATATCAGCGGCCAGATCGTTGACGCGCTTCTCGATGCCCTCGCCGCGCTCGAAGCGGACGAAGCGGACGACGTCGCACTTGCCGCCCAGCATCTTGGTGACGCTGATGTCCGGATCCTTGACGAACGGCTGCTCCAGGAGGCAGACTTCCTTGTAGTACTTCTCGATGCGGCCTTCGACCATGCGCTCGACGATCTTCGCCGGCTTGCCCTCGTTGAGAGCCTGCTGGGTCAGAACCTCGCGCTCCTTCTCCAGGTTGTCGGTCGGCACTTCGCTGCGGCGCACGAACTGCGGGTTCGCGGCGGCGATGTGCATGACCAGATCGTGGCTCATGACCTTCACTTCGTCGGTCACCTCACCGGACAGCTCGACCATAACGCCGATGCGGCCGCCCATGTGGATGTAGGTGTCGACCATGCCGCCCTTCGCCTCGAAGCGGGCGAAACGGCGCAGGGAGATCTTCTCGCCGATGGCAGCGGTGGCCTCGCCGATCAGGTCGTTGACGGTCTTGGTCTCGTCAGCATAGAAGGTCTGAGCGAGCATCTCCTCGACGGAAGCCGGGTTCTTGGCGATGATGTGCTTGGCGTAGTCGCGGCACAGCGCCTTGAAGTTATCGGTGTTGGCAACGAAGTCGGTCTCGCAGTTGATCTCAACCACGACGCCCACATTGCCCTCGACATAGCACTCGACCATGCCCTCGGCAGCGATGCGGCCGGCCTTCTTGGCGGCAGCGGCGAGGCCCTTCTCACGCAGGAAGTCGATCGCCTTGTCCATATCGCCGTCGCAGCTGATGAGGGCCTTCTTGCAGTCCATCATGCCGGCGCCGGTGCGCTCGCGCAGCTCCTTAACCAGAGCGGAAGTAATGTTAGCCATAACGGATTCCTCCAGATTCTGCTGTTTTGTCGGTAGGGCCAGGATTACGCCTGAACCTCAGCCTGCTCGCCCTGCTTGCCTTCCAGCACAGCGTCGGCCATCTTGCCGGCGATGAGCTTGACAGCGCGGATGGCGTCGTCGTTGCCCGGGATGACGTAGTCGATCTCGTCCGGATCGCAGTTGGTGTCGACGATGGCGACGACCGGGATGCCCAGCGCGCGCGCCTCGGTGACGGCGATGTGCTCCTTGCGCGGGTCAACCACGAACAGGCAGCCCGGCAGGTTCTTCATCTCGCGGATGCCGCCCAGGTTGGCCAGCAGCTTTTCGCGCTCAGCCCTCAGCTTGATGACTTCCTTCTTCGGCAGGACTTCGAAATCACCGCGCTGCTCCATCGCGTCGATGGCGTTCAGACGGGCGATACGGGTCTTGATGGTGCGGAAGTTGGTCATCATGCCGCCCAGCCAGCGGTTGTTGACATAGTACATGTTGCAGCGCTTGGCCTCGGACTCGATGGACTCCTGAGCCTGCTTCTTGGTGCCGACGAACAGGACGCTCTTGCCCTCCATCGCAACCTGACGCACGAAGGCATACGCCTCGTCGATCTTGCGGACGGTCTTCTGCAGGTCGA
>JAFQOY010000274.1 GCA_017412025.1 Clostridia bacterium
CACTCGGAAAAGGCTTCATACAGCGCGCGAACCTCTTCCTTATCGGAAACCAGAAGCAATTTATACATGATTCCTCCTGCGAATATGAAAGGCGTCTGATATCTATACACAAATACGTAAAGTTATTATAGAATAAATCCCCGCAAGATACAAGTAAAGAAATCCTTCCCGGGGAAAAAAAGAAAAAACCTGCCAATATCCCCCCTGTTTCATTGGACGATTTTATCATTTTCTGCGCCTTGCTCCTTTCCGCGCCCGCACATTGCGCGCATACCGCTTGACACGGCCCCTTTCCGTCTACAATACTGCACAGGTGCACAGCGGCGCGCATCGCCGCATAAATCGATCCGCTGATGAGGTGACGCCGATGCTTACATCCTTTGAGACCAAGATTTCCCTGCAGACGCCGCTCTTCCTTCTGACGGCTGCGGACTTTGTGCTCACGCGATGCGGCGTGATCTCCGCCGCCGGCCGCAAGTCCCTTTCTAGCCTGCTGATCGCCTTCATTCTGCCCTGCAATACGACGGCGACGCGGCCTTCGCCTCCTGCCTCATCTTCCTCTCGACGCTGCTGAGCATGCTCACGCTCCCTCTGCTGTGCCTGTTTCTGTAAGTCAAAAAGCGTATCGCATGCACACGGTACGCTTTTTTGTATCAGAATGTTCCCGTGTCAGCGCCGGACATGCGCTCATTCCTGCTCGTCGGCGAAGCCCTCCCAGACGGGATGACCAGGATAGACCAGCGCCTCTTCCTCGCCCGTCAGCACGCGCATTGCGCCGGCAGCCATGGCCTCCTGCTCGAACTCACCCGGGTACGCCGTCACCGGCGCAATAAAGCCGCAGCGCCTGCGGATATCGCCGAGCACATCGTCAAAGCGCAGCAGGCCGCCTGTCAGCACGATACCGTCCACATTTCCCTCCAGCACGGCAGCCATACTGCCGATCTCCTTGCAGACCTGATAGATCATCGCCTGCCACACGCGCACGGCGCGCGGATCGCCCCTTTCGACCATCGCATGGACGACGTCGGAATTGGACGTGCCGAAGTGGCTGGTCAGCCCGCCTGCCTGAGAGCACAGCGCCTTGATCTCCTGCTGCGTGCGCCCCGCCATGCTGCCGATCATATCCGTCACCGCCATCGAGCCCATTCTCGTCGGCGTGAACGGCCCTTCACCGCCGCCGGCGTCGTTGCCGTCGATCATGCGTCCGCGGCAGTGCGCCGTCACGGAGATGCCGCCGTCGATATGGCAGACGATCAGATTGCAGTCCTCATAACGCTTTCCGAGGCTGCGCGCATGCCGTCTGGCCGTCTCCTTGAGGTTGAGCGCATGGCAGGTCGCCTTGCGGTATACGCCGCGCACGCCCGTCACGCGCGCCAGATTGCACAGCTCGTCGACCACCGGCGGATCCATCATCAGCATCAGGCCGCCGAATTCGTCGTGGAGCGCCTTCGCCATCTGCACGCCCAGCATGGACGCGTGGTACAGCCCGCCTTTGGATTCCCGCGTATCCTGAATCAGAAGATCGTCAATCTGATATACGCCGCCGACGATGGAACAGCATCCGCCGCCCCGGCCGACAATCGCATCCACGCCGCGCAGATCGATATTCCTGTCCTTTAAAAACTGATGGACGACGTCCATCCTGTAATCAAGCTGATCATTGATCGTCGGGAACGTCAGCAGCACCGAGGAATCGTGGAACGTATCCTCGGTAAACAGACACCTTTCGTTTTCAAACATGGAAAGCTTGGTGGACGTCGAGCCCGGATTGATGATCAGAATGCGGTAAGTCTTCACGGTTTCATCTCCCAGATCATATCTGAGCGCAGCAATCTGCGTTCTTCGCTCCGTATAGTATACCACGCAAAACACGCCAGTTCAAATCAAACAGCATGATTTCTGCTTCAAAACGCTGCGTGCATAACAAAAACCGGCAGGCAATATCCATCCGGAATCCGCCTGTCGGTTATTTGTAGCCGTATTTGTGTTTTTCCTGTGCTTATCCCATCACGTCGGACCAGGTGATGATCTTGGGAACGGCATAAACCTCCGCATTCTTCTTACTGCCGGAACTAAAGACAATCAATTCGCCGCTCTGCGCATCAACCGGCAGGTTGACGAAGTAACGCCTTGCTTCGTTGCTGCCCTCGCTCCTGTCAACATACGCCTGTGTGTGCGGTTTATACTTTGCCTGCTTCTCCATTCCATCCTTTACATAATCGGCCTTGACCTGCCAGCGCGGAATCGCCCATGCATAGTCCGTCATATCCGGGTCGGAATACAGAATATATCCCAGCTTGATCGAGAAAACTTTGCGGATATTTCCCGATTCAATCTTTTCCTTGATGCTTTCAAGTACGCTGTCAAGGGAAGCCAGCGGTACGTCCGGATACTCCGTTGTTCTCACTCTTGCCAGAGTGCTGGATGTCCGGTAGTTCTCTTCATCGTGGAAGAAGCCATAGAAGTAATTCCACTGGTTCACATTATAGCTGCCCAGACGATATCCGCCCAGCGTCTTTTCTTCGATTCTCGTCTTTTCAGCAGTACTTGCGCCTCCAAAGACGTCGCAGCCTTCCGTGATCGCACCCATAATCGGGATACCGCCGATCAACTGTTCAGCACCTTCAATCACGATATAGCCATCCCGTTTATTCTTCTGCGTAGAATCCGTCGCCAACGTGGAACCACTCAACTGGACAAGCGTCGGTCTGATTACAAAGTCATCATCAGGATAGCACATCTTAAGGTCTTCATGCCAAAGCTGCATCGCCTCATTGAGCGTAATATCGTTATTGCGTACATAGGCCGTATCAGGATCAATATCCCATGGATAGTGAAACGATCTCGGCTCAGCCCGCTTAAGACCCATTCCGGTTTCCTTGCTGTTGCGGTATCCACCATGCTCCATCACCAGAAACTGAAATGCGTCGTATCCCACATTGTCGGTTTTCTTGCCGAAGGACCAGTAATTGTCCCTGCCAAGAAAGAAGGTAATGATCTCTCCATTCATTTCAGTTTCATACTCATGGTCATCTTCTTTGCCGAGCTTCTTTCCTGAAGCAATCCGGTCAAACATCTCGTTGCTGGGCTTTGCCTTTTCCATCGTCAGTACCGGCATCGCATCCACATCCGGCACGATGATCGGTACGTCCACAGTCATAGTTCCATTCTTCGTTTCAAACGTTTCCTGCCACACGCCGCCCATCGCCTGCGCCTGTTCATAGAGTTCGCGACGGACACATACTCCTGCGCGGACGCTGCCGAGCAAGCGAGCAGCAACACGGAAAGGATCAAAGCAAACTTTCTTTTCATCATGCTTCCTCCTTACTTCACATCGTCCCAAGTGGCGATTTCCGGGACAGAGAAGATTTCATCTGTACCATGCACAAAGACGATCA
>JAFQOY010000275.1 GCA_017412025.1 Clostridia bacterium
ACCTCTGGTTCAATTCCCGCCAATCTCACAGCTCCTGCAAAAACACGAAAGGCGCAGCGTATATGCCGCCGCGTCCGATTTCCATTTCCCGCTGTGGCATTTGAAAAGCACAGGCGCGCCTCCCCTGCGGGAGACGCGCCTGACTGTTTTCTATTTTACTCACGCCTTGAGCCTGTTACCCCATCGCGTGTCAGTCTGCACTCAGCGAATCGCCGGGAAGACAGACTTCAATGCCGGATAGATCTTCCGGAACTTCTGATACTGCGCCTCATAGCGTGCGGTCAGCTCCTCATCCGGCTCGAGCACAGAAGCCGTCCGGACGATCGCATCACAAGCCTCCTGCACGCTGCCGTACGCGCCGCAGGCCACCATCGCCAGCATCGCTCCGCCCATGCCGGGGCCCTGCTCGCTCTCCGGGCTCTCCAGCTTCACGCCCAGCACATTGGCCATGATCTTCTTCCACAGCGGGCTCTTCGCACCGCCGCCGCAGATCTTGGACGCGCTGATATCCACGCCCAGGCTGCGCGCCACCTCCACGCTGTCGCGGATGGCAAACGCCACGCCCTCAAGTACCGCCAGCGTCAGATCGGCGCGGTTCGTGTCCATGCTCATGCCGGTGAATGTGCCGCGGGCGTCCGTGTCGTTGATCGGGCTGCGCTCGCCCATCAGGTACGGCAGGAAGAACACGTTGTTGCGCCCCAGCTTTTCCTCATCGATCTGTGCCTGCTCGCCTGCGTAATCCTCCGTCGCAAAGATATCCTCCATCAGCCACTTGTTGCAGGAGGCGGCGGAGAGCATGCAGCCCATCAGGTGATAGCCGCCGTCCGCATGCGCAAAAGCATGCAGCGCATTGTTGGGATCCACGCCGAAGGAGCGGGAGGAGATGAATACCGTGCCGGAGGTACCCAGGCTGATGTTGCAGCCGCCTTCGCCCACGACGCCCGTACCCACGGCCGCCGCCGCATTGTCGCCCGCGCCTGCCGCGACCTTCACGCCCTCGGGCAGACCCAGCGCCGCCGCGATTTCCGGCTTCACCGTGCCGATGCAGTCATAGCTTTCATACAGCGCCGGCATCTGCTTTTCCGTCACGCCGCAGATATCAAGCATTTCTCCGCTCCAGCGCTTGTTCGCCACATCCAGCAGCAGCATGCCGGAGGCGTCGGAATAGTCGCAGGCGTGCACGCCGGTGAGAATATAGTTGATGTAGTCCTTGGGCAGCATGATCTTGCTGATTCTGGCAAAGTTCTCCGGTTCGTTTTCCTTCATCCAGAGAATCTTCGGCGCAGTGAAGCCCGCAAAAGCGATATTCGCCGTCAGCGCGGAGAGTTTCTCCTTGCCGATGACGCCGTTGAGGTAGTCCACCTGCTTCGCCGTTCTGCCGTCGTTCCAGAGGATTGCCGGACGGATCACATTGTCCTGGTCGTCGAGCACCACGAGGCCATGCATCTGTCCGCCGGAGCCGATGCCCGCGATCTGCGACGCGTCCACGTTCGCAATCAGCTCGGGAACGCCCTCCATCATGGCCTTCTTCCAGTCCTCGGGGCTTTGCTGGCTCCAGCCGGGCTGCGGAAACTCCAGCGGATATTCCTTGCTCACCACATTGACGATGGCGCCCTTCTCGTCCATCAGCAGAAACTTGGCAGCAGACGTGCCCAGATCAATACCGATATAGTAACTCATACGCGTCGCATCCTTTCTCTCGTTCCGATTTTGACGTTCGTTGTTCCATCCGCCTGTCGTTTTATTCGCCGCCGTCATGGACAGCAGAATCTTTCCTTTGCGCGTCCGCTGTTTCAAAGCACAAGCCTGATGCACGCATGTCCCGTCAGCGCAGCGCTCCTTGCATCCGGCTGGCTCGTGCCTACATACAGCACGGCTTTGCCCTCCGGCACAAATTCGCCCTGTTCATCGACCACCAGCAGTCGTCTGCCGTCCACTTCAATCTCCGCTTCTGTCGTTTCGCCCGCGCGGCAATTCACACGCACAAAACCGCACAGCCTCGGATTGCGCGGCGCATGTGCGCTGCCCTCGTTCTGTACATATACCTGCAGCACATCCTGCGTGTCCGTCTTTCCGTCGTTTCGGATGACGGCGCGAACCTTCAGCCCATCGCCATCCGCACATACATCCGCCTGCTGCACATATACGTCGCCGTACGTCAGGCCGTATCCGAACGGATACAGCGGCTCATGCTCAAAGTACCGGTATGTGCGGCTCTGCATGCTGTAATCCGTGAATTCCGGCATCAGCTTCAGCTGTTCGTTATGATAGAACGTCAGCGGCAGCTTACCCGAGGGCGATACGCGCCCCAGCAGGATATCGGCAACCGTCCTGCCGCCGCGCGCGCCGGGATACCAGGTCAGCAGCACGGCGTTCGCCTTTTCTCCCGCCTGCTGAAGGTCGATCGCGCTGCCTGCCATCAGGCAGATCGCCGTCGGCTTTCCTGCGGCGAGCACCGCGTCCATCAGCCTGCGCTGGCTCGCAGGCAGCAGCAGGTCAAGCTTGTCGCCGGAGGCAGCCGCGTTGCCAGTGTCGCCTTCCTCGCCTTCCAGCGTCTCGTCAAGACCCACGACGAGCACGACGGCGTCTGCTGCTTCCGCAGCTGCAAGCGCCTCGGCGATGCGGTCGTCCGGCTGTCCAAGGTTCTCCTCCCTGTCCCGGAAGAGATGGCAGCCCTGTGCATAAAGCACGCGGACGTCCTCGCCCACGGCGTCCTGAATGCCCTCCAGCACCGTCACATAGCGCGAGGACGTACCATGATAATTACCAATCAGTGCCTGACGGCTGTTGGCATTGGGGCCAATGACCGCAAGCGTACGGATCTTCTGCAGATCAAGCGGCAGCATGCCGTCGCTCTTCAGGAGCACGCAGCTCTTCTCCTCCGCCTCGCGCGCCTTGGCGATGTGCTCGCGGCATTCCACTGCTGTGTAGGGGATGCTGTCGTATTCGCTGCCCTCCATGACGCCCAGCATATACCGCGCCGTGAACAGACGCACTGCCGCTGTGCGGATCTGCTCTTCCTTCACAAGGCCCTTTTCATATGCCTTCATCATGTAGATATAGGTATTGCCGCAGTTCACGTCGCAGCCGTTTTCAAGCGCCAGCGCCGCAGATTCCTCTGGCGTATCTGTCACCATGTGGTGCTCGTGGAAATCGCGGATCGCCCAGCAGTCGGAGACGACATGACCCTCAAAGCCCCACTCGCCGCGCAGAATGTCGGCCAGCAGCGTTTTGCTGCCGCAGCACGGCTCGCCGTTTGTGCGGTTGTATGCGCCCATGACCGCCTCGACGCCTGCCTCCTGCACCAGCGCCTTGAACGCGGGCAGATACGTCTCCGCCATATCCTTGGCATTTGCCTCCGCATTGAAGCGGTGGCGGAGCGCCTCCGGGCCGGAATGCACGGCAAAATGCTTGGCACAGGCGGCGGACTTCATGACCTCGCCCCTGCCCTGCAGGCCATGCACATAGGCCTTGCCCAGTTCTGCCGTCAGGTACGGATCCTCGCCGTACGTCTCATGGCCGCGGCCCCAGCGCGGATCGCGGAAGATATTCACATTGGGCGACCAGAACGTCAGCCCCTTGTAGATATCGCGGTCTCCGTGCGCAGCGCTGGCGTTGTACTTCGCGCGTCCCTCCGTTGCAGCCACGTCGCCCAGCCGCTCCATCATATCGGGATCAAACGCCGCCGCCAGGCCGATCGCCTGCGGGAAGCTGGTCGCTGTGCCTGCGCGCGCCACACCGTGAAGCGCCTCGTTCCACCAGTTGTATGCAGGAACGCCCAGGCGTTCAATCGCCGGCGCGTCATAGCGCAGCTGGCTCGCCGCCTCCTCCACCGTCATCTGCGCCACAAGCGTCCTCGCCTTTTCTCTGGCCTGCTCTCTGTTCATCGCATTCACTCCTCGCCTGCATGCTGTCGTCTCTGTATTTGTCTTCAATTGCCTCATATAGTTTGGCAACAATCTTTCTTAACCATTTCTCATGATATATGATTACACCGGTTTTGTCAAGAATTTTTATAATCAGCGCTTTGGTTTTAGGCGATTGCCACAAAGCCCCGGTTTCTGGTATAATCGCTGTATCAACTTTCACGGAGGCTTTTATGTTCAGCAGACGCATCTATCTTGACCACGCCGCCACAACCTTTGCCGAGGAAGCAGTGATCGACGCCATGGCCCGGTGCATGCGCGATACGGCGTACAACGCCTCCGCCGCCTACAGCGCAGCAGGCGAAGCCCGGCGCATCCACCGCCTGTGCCGCCTGCAGCTTTCCTCCATGCTTGGCTGTCAGGCTCAGGATATCTATTTCACCAGCGGCGGCACAGAGGCCAACAACTGGGCAGTGCAGTCCTTTGCCGGGCAGCATGCCGTCATCGCCGCCACTGAGCATCACAGCATCCTTGAAGCTGCGCGCACCTGCGGCTGCCGCGTCACGCTTGTCTATCCAGATGGAAGTGGCTTCGTTTCCCCTCAGGCGATTGAGAATGCGCTCACACCCGAAACGCAGCTTATCTGTCTGCAGGCCGCCAACAACGAAACCGGCGTCATCCAGCCCGTATCAGAGGTATATGCCATCGCCCGCGCGCGTGGCATTCATCTGCATGTCGACGCCGTGCAGGCCTTCGGTCATATCCCCGTCAGCGCCGCATGCTG
Organism: Clostridia bacterium; assembly: GCA_017412025.1. The sequence continues at coordinate 4,651 of JAFQOY010000275.1, forward strand.
CGGCAGCATGAGCCTGAGCGCGCACAAGCTCTATGGCCCGCGCGGCGCCGGCGCGCTGTATATCCGCCCCGGCTCGCCCATCCGCCCGCTGCTCTCCGGCGGCGGACAGGAGAACGGCATGCGCGCCGGAACAGAAAACACGCCCGCCATCTGCGGCTTTCATGTCGCGGCGCAGATGGCGGACGAGGATATGCATTTGCGCAGCGGGCGCGAGCGCAGCCTTCTCGCCGCTTTCGTCCGCCGGCTGCAGGCCTGCGCGCCCGCCATCCGCCTGCTGGGCGATGGGCGCGAGCGCCTTCCCAGCGTCGCAGCGCTGCTTTTGCCCGGCGTTTCATCCGAGGCGGTCATCGCCGCGCTGGATCTGCAGGGCATCCTCATCTCCGGCGGCGCAGCCTGCGCCGCACGCTCCGGCACGCCAAGCCACGTCTATACCGCCATGGGTCTCTCCGCGCAGGAGGCCGCCTGCGTCATCCGCGTCAGCATCGGCAGGCATACGTCCGATGATGATCTCTCCGCAGCTGCGGAGGCCATTCTCGCGCTCATTCCTGCGCCAGCGCGTCAAAATACTTCTCGATGAGCTTGCCCGCCGCACCCTGCGCCGCAAGATGCGCCAGATTTCTCCTGTCATACACGATCGTAAACAGGCCGCCGCGCGGAAAATAGCGGAACTGGTTCAGCTCACGCTTGAGGCATTCATCAAAGTGGCTGTCCGCCCAGGCAAAGTCGCCCTGAAAAGCCACAGTCTCCTGGTTATACGCCAGCGCCAGATTCTGCAGCGCCACGGCAAAGCAGTGCGCCAGATAGGCGGTCGCCTCCTGCGCACGCGCGTCACCTGCAGCAGAGCGCTCAAACAGCGTCCTGAACGTCATCGACCTGCACGCCTCTTCCGGCTCGCCCAGCGTCTGCAGCTTCCTGCGGATGCGCCTCAGATTGACCATGCTCTCCAGGCAGCCGCGCTTACCGCAGCCGCATATCTCCTCGTCGGTATCGCAGATGATCATGTGACCGATTTCGCCGATGAGCGAATCTCGCCCGTTGAGCACATGCCCCTTGTCGATCAGGCAGGCGGAAATGCCCCACGTCGTAAAGATCGTCATCAGCCGGCTCGCCGCATACTCCGGATGCTCCAGCAGCAGCGCGCGTCCGGCCGCCTTTCCGGCATTGTCGATATAGCACTGCAGGTGGCTGCCAAGCGCCTGACGGAGCTTCTGCTCCATATCCACATCCTCGCCCCAGCCCGGCGCCTGCGAGTTGTAGCGCAGCGCCTTCGTGCCGTAATCGACCGTACCCGGTACGGTCAGCACCACGCCGTAGAGCGCCTCAAACGTCAGCCCCTGCTCCTTCAGGTAGGCTTCTCCCAGCGCCCGTACGTCCCGAAGATTTTCATCCAGATCGCCGCTGAGCTGATGCGCATATTCCTGAACGCCGTAGATTTCGCCGACCAGCCCGCTCATGGCCAGGGTGATGGATTCCGGCCAGAGGTTGACGCAGATGATCTTTCTGTCGTCGTGAAAGCGGAAGAGCTCCGGCTTTTTGCCGCCCGCGCTCGTGCTCTCGCCAAAGCCCATCGACTGGATCACGCCCATCTGGCAATAGTGCTGCAGGAAGCGCATCACCGTCTGGCGGCTGATACCCGTGCTGTTGTGGATTTCGGCTGCGGTAAGCACCTTTCCAGAGCGGATCACGCGCAGCATATTCTGTCTGTTGCGCGCTTTCGCGTCGCCCGGCATGGCGACCTGCCCCCAGTCTGTTCCCCGATACATGTTCTTCGCTCCTCAATCCATATTTTGAAAATGCTTCGAAAACGTTTTCTCTCCGTATTTCCAAAAGGGCTCCCGGCTTTTGCCGGGAGCTGCTTTTGTATATGCGGTTGATGGTTTATTCCTTGACGCCGCCGACGGCAACGCCCGCGATGATGTACTTGCTGAAGCAGAAGTAGACGATCAGAAGCGGCATGGCGGTAAGCGTCAGACCCAGATAGATGGAGCCAAATTCCGTGCGGTAGATATCGCCGCGCAGCTCCTTGACCATCATCGGCAGCGTCTTCATCGTCGGGTCAGAGAGCAGCATCAGCGGCGTCAGGTAGTTGTTCCAGGAGCCGATGACCGCCATGATGCCCATCGTCGCCATTGCCGGAATCATGATCGGCATGATGATCGTGTTGTAGGTGTAGAATTCGCCAGCGCCGTCGATACGCGCCGCCTCGACCAGCGAGATCTGGAAGTTCGCCTCCAGATACTGCTTGAAGAAGAAGACCGTCGACGCCGCCGCGATAGAGGGAACGACCAGCGGCAGATAGCTGTTCACCCAGCCGAGCTTGTACATGAACATGTAGAAGCCCGTCGCCGTGACCTGACCCGGGATCATGATGATGCCCAGAATCACGCTGTAGAGGAACTTCGCGCCCTTGAAGCGGTAGACCGTCAGGCCGTACGCCGTCAGCGCAGAGAAGTATACGCTCAGGATCGTGGAGCCGAACGCGATGATCGCGCTGTTCTTGAAGCCGACCCAGACGCTGAAGCTCTTGCGCTCAAGCACCTGCCAGTTGTGGCCCAGGAAGGTGGACGGAATCAGCGAGACGCCGCTCTGGATCTGCTGGGAATTGCGCGTCGCGTTGACGATCATGATCCAGAAGGGCAGCAGGCTCAGGATGCATAGGAAGATGCACAGCACGTAGATCATGGAGCGCTTGCTGTTCAGCACGCTGCAGCAGTTGATCAGCAGCGCGGCCGCCGGCAGAACCAGCAGCGC
>JAFQOY010000276.1 GCA_017412025.1 Clostridia bacterium
GAGTCGGCGTCTCAACAGATGCTTTACGGGCGTTTTATCAGAAAGAAAAACGGGTATCAAGGGAAAGCGGCGTTGAGACCTCCCTCCTGAGGGAGGTGGCACGGCAAAGCCGTGACGGAGGGAGTGGGATGCGTCTGCCGCCGTGGCTGCGGCTTTCACACTGGAGACTGAATTGTGTGCTGTCTGCCTCACTTGCGCTTGAAACATATTTGCGCTATACTGTTTGAATACAGACGAAGGAGGAATTCGTGATGATCATCTGCGATACACACTGCGACACGCTGTACATGCGCGCGCTTCAGCCGGAACAGACGCCCTGCGTGACGATGGACGCCATGGTGCGCGGCGGCATGAGCCTGCAGACCTGCACGCTCTTTGCCGGCAGCAAGGGCATGAGCGATCATCCGCACGACAAGGCGCTGGCGGAATACGCAGCCTTTGAGCGTCTGGCCGAGACGGAAGGCTGGGTGAAGGTGAATTCTCCGCTGGAAGCGGAGGAGGGAAAGACGAAGATCCTGCTGTCCGTCGAGGGCGGCGAGATCTTCGAGGGCAGCGTGGAGCGCGTGCATGAGTTCCATGCGCGCGGCATCCGCATGGCGGCGCTGACGTGGAACAACGAAAATGAAATCGCCTATCCGGCCAAGGGCGGCACGAAAAACGGAATCAAGCCGCAGGGCTGGGAGATCCTCAAGACGATGGCGCAGCTGAAGATGGCGGCGGATACGAGCCACCTGAATGAAGCCGGTTTCTGGGATCTGATTGACAGGCACAGCCAGCCGCCGATGGCGTCCCATTCCTGCGCGGCGAAACTGCGGCCGCACTTCCGCAACCTGACGGACGAGCAGATCCGCGCGATGGCTGCGCGCGGCGGCTGGATCGGCGTGAATTTCTATCCCAATTTCCTGACCGACGCCGGCAGGGCGGGCGTTGAGGACATCGTATGCCATATCGACCACATGTGCCAGCTGGGCGCGGCGAAGCACGTGGGCTTCGGCTCCGATTTTGACGGCATCGAGATCAATCCCTACGACTGCCAGAGCCCGGCGGATATTCCGAAGATCCTTGACGGCCTGCGCGCGCGCGGCTACAGCGAGGAGGCGGTCGAGGACATCGCCGGAAGGAATTTCCTTGAGTATTATCGCAGGCTTGGATGGTAAAGGAGAATCAAATGATAAGGCGCATGCCTTTTGCGGGCATGCGCCATTGTATATTCAGTCTTTATCGGGCAGCTTCTCGTTTTCTGCCGCCGCCTGGCAAAGGGCGTACATCAGTCTGCGCGTCCTGGCGGAACAGCCGTTGGCCAGCCTTGCGATGGCCTGGCCCAGCTCCTGCGCGCTGGCGTCCGGCGGGGCGGCGAAGCTTTCTTCCATCGCGCAGCCGTTTAAAAGCGAGGCCAGCGGCACATGGAGCGCATGCGCGATCTGCGCAAGCTGCTCGAGCGACGCGGGGCGCTCTCCGCGCTCCAGACGGCCAAAGTGCAGCTGAGACATCCTGAGTTTTTCTGCAATCTGTTCCTGTGTGAGGTTCGCTTCCTTACGGGCGGTACGGATGTTGCTGCCGATGGTCTTGTAGGAAACGATCATGTGAGTCCCTCCGTTTTTTCAGGAATACCCACATGATATCCCGAAAACGAAGAAAATAACATGTCATAAAAAGATAGAACAAATCAATTTGGATATACGCTGGAAAATATTGCACATCCGAAGGGCAGGAAGCTGTACGGGACAGGAAAAGCAAGGCGGCAGCAGGAATTTTCTGTCAGGGGCGATAGGCCGTCATCGCGCGGAAACGGCTGCACACGAGGCTGAAAAGCAGCTCTGCGTGCGGGGCAAGGGGAGTCTCCCGGTGATGCGCCATGTAAAACGGCGGCAGATACGCGTCCGTGCCAATGTGATAGTGGGCGAGCTTCTGCATGCTGTCGCGGTCGCAAAGCAGCGAAATAAAGGGGGAGAGCATAACCAGGCTGCCGCCTGCGCAGCAGCGCTTGGCAGTGGATACGCTGTCGCAGACGAGGACCGGGCCGGGCTGTATGCCGCAGGAGGAGAACAGATCGTCATAGTACCGCCTGTGCGGATTGGCGGCGTCGGGCAGGATGAAGCGCTCATGCTCCGCCTCGCGAAGGCCTATGGTCGAGCCGGAGGGAATGCGCTGGGCCAGCGCGGTCTTTTTGCCTGCGAGGAGCACGATTTCCTCCGAGGCGATCTGACGGTATTCGAGCTTGGGGTGATGGTTTTCCCCGGAAAGCAGCGCCATGTCAAGCTCTCCGCGCAGCAGCAGCAGCTCAAGCTCCTGCGCGCTGTGCTCGCAGACCTCAAGCCGGACGCCGGGATACGCGGCGATGAAATCCGGGAGAACCTGGGGCAGCAGCTCGTCGGACCGGTGATGCATCAGCCCGACGCGCAGCGTACCCTCTGCCTGTCCGCGCAGCAGGCTGAGCGATTCGCGCAGCTGCTCCTCCGTCTGCACGATGCGGCGCGCCGCCTGCGCGTACAGTTCGCCCGCCGGGGTGAGCCGAACGGCGGAATGGCCGCGCACGAATATGCTTTCGCCCAGCTGTGTCTCGATCTGGCGCACGGTCTGCGACAGCGTCGGCTGGGTGATCTGAAGCGCTTTGGCGGCGGCGGTGAAGCTGCCCTCGCGCAGGATGGTCAGGATGATTCTGGCATGACGGGTATTCACGGCGGCGCCTCCCTGTGTTGTGATCTGATCCTATTGTAGGACAGCGCGGCGGTTTTGTCCATGGAAAAATGACGCATGGGGATTGGCGGCTCAGTCGATCGATGATATAATGAACGTATCATACGCTTACAAGCAGCATCAGGTTAAGGAGATTGAATCAATGAGTATTGTGCAGAGGCTTGCCGCGCTGCGTGCGCGCATGGAAGAGGAAAACATGGCGGTCGTGATCGTTCCGACGGCGGATTCGCACGCGTCGGAATATCTGGCCGATTATTTTAAGACGCGCCAGTGGCTGTGCGGCTTCACCGGCTCCGCCGGTACGCTCGTCGTCGGCCGCGAGGAGGCTGCGCTGTTTACCGACGGCCGCTATTTCATTCAGGCCGAAAGGCAGCTGGAGGGCACGGGCGTGACGCTCATGCGCATGGGCGTGGCCGGCGTGCCGACTGTGGAGCAGTATGTGATGCGCCTGGCAAAGGCGGGCGACAGCGTGGGCATCGACTTCTCCGTCGTCAGCTCCCGCTTTGCCGCCGATCTGAGCGACCAGCTGTCCTCCTGCGAGATCGCCCTGCGCGACACGGGCGACTGGTTTGCGGACCTGTGGACGGATCGTCCGCCGATGCCGCGCGGCGCGGTATACCTGCTGGATGAAAAATACGCCGGGCAGAGCTGCGCGGACAAGCTCAGCGCCACGCGCGCCGCGATGGCGGCCGCCGGCGCGGATGTGCATGTGACCAACGTGCTGGACGACATCGCCTGGACGCTCAACGTGCGCGGCAGCGACGTGCACTGCACGCCGGTGGTGATGAGCTATCTGATGATCACGGCGGAGGATGCGACCTGGTTTGTGGACAGGGACAAGGTCAGCCCGCTGGTTGAGGCGGAGCTGGCTTCCTGCGGCGTGTTCCTGCGCGGCTATGAGGAGATTGAGGCGGCGCTCGACGCGATCGAGCCCGGCACGGCAGTGATGCTCGACGGCAGCCGCCTGACGGCGAGGCTCTGCTCCGCGCTGTCCGACGCGAACATCATCCAGCACGAGAACCCGGCGTTCAGGCTCAAGGCGATCAAGAACGATGTGGAGCTTGAAAATCTGCGCCAGGCGCACATCCGGGACGGCCTTGCGGTGACGAAGCTGATGTACTGGCTCAAGCAGAACGCCGGCAAGGTGGAGATGACCGAGCTGAGCGTGGAAAATGAGCTGCTCAGGCTGCGCCAGGCGCAGGAGCATTTCATCTCCCCGAGCTTTGACACCATCTGCGCCTATCGCGCCAACGCCGCGATGATGCACTACCGCGCGACGGAAGAATCCAGCGCGGCGATTGAGGCCAGGGATCTGCTGCTCATCGACTCCGGCGCGCAGTATCTGGAGGGCACGACCGACATCACCCGCACGTTTGCGATGGGCGAGGTGGAGGAGGAGCAGAAGGTGCACTTCACCGCCGTGCTCTGCGGCATGCTGAACCTGGCCAACGCCCGCTTCCTGCACGGCTGCACCGGCATCGGCCTTGACATTCTGGCGCGCGGCCCGATGTGGGACATGGGCATTGATTACCGCTGCGGCACGGGCCACGGCATCGGCTATCTGCTCAGCGTGCACGAGGGACCCAACGCCTTCCGCTGGTACAAGAGCGCCACGCGCAACGAGGACACGGTGCTGGACGCCGGCATGGTGACCACCGACGAGCCGGGCGTGTACATCGAGGGCAGCCACGGCATCCGCATTGAGAACGAGCTGGTGTGCAGAAAGCTTGAATGCGGCGAGTACGGCCAGTTCATGGGCTTTGAGGTGATCACCTGCGCGCCGATTGATCTGGACGCGGTGATCCCGGAGCAGATGACGGCGCGGCAGCGCGGCTGGCTGAACGCATATCACGCGTTTGTGGCGGAAAAGCTCATGCCGCTGATGGACGGCGAGGAGGAGCGCGCCTGGCTTGCGCATGCGACGCGCGCGATCTGATTTAGATTTTCTGAATATGCAAAGCGCACGGAGGAGCGGTCTTCCGTGCGCTGTTTCTTATATATTCAGTTTTTTTGCCTCATAGGGCGTGAGGATTTCCAGCATGATGCGCGCGCCAAGCTGGAAGCCGCAGATGAAGGATTCGCAGTTTTCGTAGGGCACCTCGTCGTGAAGAGAATCCCACAGGTTGATGAACTGCGCTTTTTGTTCTTCGGAAAGGGATTGAATGAGTGCGTTTTCCGCCATGAAATGATTTTCAAGATGCTGTCTGTGTTCGCTGAGGAAATGATTGGGATGATCAAAGCGTTCATAGATGGTTTTGATAATGGATTCCATACAGATACTCCTTTTTTTTAGAATGACATCTAGTGAATGTCAATGTGTGTATGAGTATAGCATATGATAAGTATGATGACAATCAGTAAATGTCAATTCGGAGGAGAAAATGTACAAGAATAAAGCGAAAAATGGAATAAACAATATTTGCGGCTTGAAAATCAAACAATACAGAGAAGGATTGCCGCAAAGAACTTCCCAGCGACGGTTTGCAGAATTGATGCAGGCAGAAGGTATCGATTTGGATAAAAACGCGATTCAAAGGATTGAAAGCGGAAAACGGTTTGTTACAGATATCGAGTTAAAAGCATTTGCGCGCGTGTTGGGCGTGAGCTATTCGGATTTGCTGGATGAATGATAACGCTGATAGATAGGGACGTCTGCGCCGTTGGCGCAGGGAACGCGCTCCGCTGGGCAAGAGGGGGAGGGGGGATTTCGATTTCCCCCTTCTCCCCCTCTTGACTCCCCTGAATCCCCCTGAAACGACCAGGGTTGCCACCCTGGACCCGGGGTTGTATACGAAGCTGCGTATACAGCTCCGGGGTCCAGGGTGATGTGGTAAGCTAAAATTGGACACGGAGGGGGTAGAAATCAGGCAAAGACAGTGTAGAATATAGATAAAGGAAAAACACTGTAAGACTGAGTTCTACCTGACGTGAACAGGAGGCTTACCATGAAATACAGCAAACC
>JAFQOY010000277.1 GCA_017412025.1 Clostridia bacterium
ATTCCTTCCCCTAGGGCTGCTAAATCATCTGACGCTTTCACCTTCCCCGTACCCACGCATAAACGCCCGGAAAGGCTTCGGCCTTTCCGGGCGCTCAGACCGTCAACAAAATATTGTTGACGGTCTGTCGCTGCAAGTCTGCTAACGCATACTTGCAGCGGATAAAACATCATTTTCTTGTACGCTGCGCGTACGGCCAGAAATTGATATAGGAAGCGGATTGCAGCCGCTCCTCGCACCGCGCATGTCGCTGCTGCGGATTTCATATGAAGGGGCTGCAGCCCCTTCATGCATCCCCAAAGTTTAAAACAGACTTTATTGATAATCTGAGCGCCCGGAAAGGCAGAAGCCTTTCCGGGCGTTTTTGCTTGGACACTGGGAAGGAGAATGCGTCAGATGATTTCGCAGCCATAGGGAATGGATTCTGCCGCGCCGGGACGACTGACGGTTATGGACGAAGCTCTGGCTGCGCGCTCAAGCGCCTGCGCGACCGTTTCTCCGCTGAGGATGGAATGCAGGAAATAGCCGGTAAACGTATCGCCCGCAGCCGTCGTGTCGACAGCTTCGGTTTGAATTGCGGCCTGGAAGAGGCGCTGCTCTGCGTCTGCATAGTATGCCCCCTGCTCGCCGAGCGTGAGCACGATGCGGCATGAGGGATAGCGAGAAAGAAGCCCGTCAAGAATGGCCTGAGGCCCGGTTTCTCCCGTCAGCCCTGCGCCCTCGATTTCATTGAGGATGAGCCAGGAAAGCCTGTCAAGCGGCCATGAAGGCAGGTCGCCCGACAGCGGAGAAGGATTGAGCGCGACGGCGATTCCGCGTGCGGCGGCTTCGCGGATGATAAAGGGGCAGAGGTTGATTTCGTTTTGCAGAAGGATGAGATCGCCTGCCTGAAGCGCACCGATCGCAGCCAGAACGCCCTCCTCTGTCTGGCACTGATTGGCTCCGCCGTAGAGGATGATGGAATTCTGACCTGACGCGTCCACCTGGATGATGGCATGTCCGGTCGGGATATTGCCGACAAGCACGGCGTCTGTGCCGACGCCATGGGAGGCGAGCAGATCCCGCAGGAACAGGCCCTCCTGACCAATGCATCCGGCAAACAGCGTCTCCTGCCCGGCTTTGGCCAGCGCGATGGCCTGGTTGAGCCCCTTGCCGCCGGCGTGCTTTTCATAATGATGGGAAGCGGTGGTCTCTCCGGGCTGTACGAAGTGATCCATCTGATACACATGATCGATGTTCAGGGAGCCGAATACGAGCGTTTTCATGCGGAATCCTCCTTGGTCAGATGCGATTATTTGCGGAATTCACGGGGTGAGCAGCCGTATGCGCGAAGAAAGAGGCGATTGAAGGACGAGATGGACTTGAAGCCGACGTCCTGTGCGATGCAGAGGATGGGCTTGCTGGTGGTGCGCAGCAAATGTTCCGCCATGGACAGGCGCACGTGAATGATGTACTGCTGCGGCCCCATGCCCGTGCACTCGCTGAAGGCTTTGCGGAAATAGCTGACCGACATGCTGCATTGCTGCGCAAGCTGCTCAACGCTCAGGTCGCTGGCGTATTCCAGCGTGATATGGTGCAGAACGGTCGTGATCTGGTCTGCGGCCGCAGAGGTTTTCTTCTGCAGCGCTTTCGGCTCGAAGCGCTGGATGATGCGCAGAAACGCGCACAGGAGCAGGCGGAATTGCTCCTGCCAGCCTTCGGGCTGCTTTTCAAGCTCGGAAAACATCATGTCAAAGAGCGCGAGCAGATCCCTGTCGAAGGTGATAAAGTTGCGGTTGGCCAGAGAGGGAATGCCCAGCGCGTCAAGATCGACAAAGATATACTGCCATACGCTCGGCGTTTCGTTCGGGTCGAACATGATGATATGGGAATCGTGGATACAGTCTTTCTGTACGATGCTGACGATGTTGGGCGTAAAGGAGTAGACGTCGCTGCCGATGAACTGAACGCCGTTGCCGCTGACGCAGCGACCGATTTCAAAGCAATTATGATAATGCAGCATATTTTCCGCCTGATAAACCTGCGTATAGGTTTCGCAGGAGGCGCGGAAATCGCCGGAAAACATGCGCTCTTGATATATAATGGGCAAATTTGAGCGATCAAACATAGAACCATCTCCTTTTTGCGTAGAATTGAGCTGTTCTATTTATTATAATAGCACTAAGAAGACCGGAGAGCAAGCAGAAAGATGGATATGGCGACATATCGGGCAGCGGCTTTCTGTATGCGCCGGCAAAATACGAAAAATGGAGGATTCAATCATGAAGAAGCTGTTTGCAATGCTGTTGGTCCTGGCGCTGCTGCTGTGCGCGTCCGGCGCGATGGCCGAGAAGATCAAGCTGACCGGTATGTGCTGGGGCAGCACCGGCCAGTATGACCAGCTGATCGCGGACGTGTTTGCCGTGAAGCCGGAGCTCGCTGAAAAGTATGAAGTGACTTGGGTTCTCGCCGGCGAGGGCGATGGAAACTCCGCCGAGAAGATCCGACTGGCGCTGTCCGCCAACGAAAACCTGTGCGACTTCTGCGTGCTCAACTACACGCAGGTTCCGGAGTTTGCCCGCGCTGAGGTGCTGGTGGACATCGGCGAAACCGTGAAGAAGTACGAAGACGTGATGACCGAGTCTGCGAAGAACCTCATTGAGTATGAGGGCAAGATCGTTGGCGCTCCGTTCGAAGTGAAGACCAAGGTCTGGTTCTATCGCTCTGACATCTTTGAAGAGTGCGGCGTTAAGGTCGAAGAAATCGTGGACGTCGATTCCTTCATCGCGGCTGGCAAGAAGATCCAGGAGAAGTATCCGAACTCCTACATGTGGAACCTGGGCACCGGCGCTCCGGGCTACAGCTACTATCTGACCCTGTCCGGCAACGGCGCGAGCTTCTTCGACGAGGACGGCAACTACAACATCGCCACCGACGAAGGCACCCGCAAGATGCTGGAAGACTACAAGAAGATGGTCGACGCTGGCGTCATCGCCAACATCTCTGACTGGACGCCTGACTGGGAGAGCGGTCTGGCGGACGGCACCATCCTCACCCAGCCCTGCGCTGCGTGGCTCGGCCAGGATATCTTCCTGCCGACGTACTCCGGCGAAGGCAACGAGTGGAAGGTGACCACCTGGCCGGTCATCGGCGGTACTGACGCCGGTTCCGACGCGGGCGGCTCTGTCTGGGTTGTGCCGGTGTTCTCTTCCAATGCGGAAGCGGCTGCCGACCTGCTCACCGAAGTCCTGCTGAGCGAAGAGGGCAGCAAGGTTGTCTTCAAGATGAACGGCTCTCTGCCGCAGAACACCGAGGCGCTGAAGGACGAGGCTCTGTTTGCCGAGTCTGCCAAGGGCTACTTCGGCGACACCTTCGTCAATGCGCAGAAGGCTGCGTTTGACAAGTATGCCGTGTTCAACTACTCCCCGAACGCTTCTGCTGAGCAGACCATCGTTTGCGAATACTTCGCCAAGGCGATCTACGGCGAGATGACCATCGATGAGGCGCTTGAGGCTGCTCAGGCTGACCTTGAAATCATGATTGGCAATGCGTTTAACTGATTAATCGCGACTGCCCGATCAAACTGAATTGATTTGGCCCGCGGTATCTGTGAATGCTGTCAGCAGATACCGCGGGCATTTCGTCCTGAGGAGCGGGATGGTCTTTCATGATTCTGGATGATGCTTATATGTTGAGGAAAAAATCGAGGTGCATTTGCTGTGCAGAAAAATTACGCCATTCCGCGGGATATCGCGCGCGCCAAACGCCGTGAAAAGCTCGTACCCTATCTGTTTATTTTTCCGTTTGTGCTTTCGTTCTGTATCTTTTTTGTGTATCCGGCGGCCTATTCCCTGATGCTGAGCTTCACTAAATACAGGGGATACGGAAAGATGACGTTCATCGGACTGAAAAATTATCAGTCTCTGCTTCGTTATTCCGCATTCTGGAAGGCCATCGACAACACGATGTTTTACTTTCTGGTGCATCTGATTCCGGTCATGGGTTTTGCGTTCCTGTTTGCCATCCTCCTGCAGAATGAAGGACTGGGCAGACTGCGCAGCGTCTTTAAGCCCGTTCTGTTCATGCCCCAGGTTGTTCCGGTCATGGCGTCCGTGCTTACCTTCCGCGTGATCTTTGCCACGCATACCGGCGCGATCAATCAGATGCTGGGCCTGGGCATTTCGTGGCTTGACGATCCGGACGTCATGCGGTGGACGGTAGTAGCCTACAGCATATGGCGCTCGACAGGCTGGTTTATGATCATCTATCTGGCAGGCCTGACGACGATCGATCCTTCGCTTTACGAGGCTTCTATTCTGGATGGCGCGACGGCGCTGCAGCGCATCGTGTACATCACCCTGCCGCTGCTGCGTTCCATCTTCATTTTTGCATTCATTATGGACGCCATCAGCTCCTTTAAGGTGTATACGGAGGTCAACGTGCTGCTGATGGGAACGGGCAGCGCGCCGACGCACGCTGCGCCGATTATGAACATGGTCACCAACAATATGAGAAACGGCAACTTCGGCATGTCC
>JAFQOY010000278.1 GCA_017412025.1 Clostridia bacterium
AGGAAGGCAAGAAGTATAAGAGCACCATTACCGTCGATAAGGACGGCAATCCGGTCAATGTGCTCAAGCTGATGGCCCTGATGAAGCTGGGCGTCAAGTGCGGCGAGACTGTCACCGTCCGCGTGGAGGGCGAGGACGAGGCCACTGCCGGCCCGGCGATGGAAGCGTTCTTTAAGAACAACCTGTAATTTCCGATAAAATGTGCCCGGCTGTGTCATGATGGCACAGCCGGGCTTTTTCGCAGAAAGCAAATACATAGAAACAGGAGAAACCGTCATGATCACGATTCAGGGCAAGGGCGTATCGACCGGCATCGGCATGGGCCCGCTGTATTTCTATCGCCGCGCTACCGCGGACGTCAAGTTCTATACCGTTGAGGATACCGACGCTGAATGGCAGCGCTTCAAGGATGCACAGGCGACTGCCATCGAGCAGCTGGGCGAGCTGGCCGAGAAGGCCCGCGAGGAAGCCGGCGACGACGCGGCTTTCCTGTTTGAAACGCACCAGATGATGGCCGAGGACATGGACTATGAAGAGGCGATCGAGGGCATCATCAAGGAAGAAAAGCTGAACGCCGAAATCGCTGTCTCCCGCACGAGCGATCAGTTCGCGGAGATGTTTGAATCCATGGACGACAGCTATATGCAGGCGCGCGCGGCAGACGTGAAGGACGTTTCCAGCCGCATCATTGCGATCCTGTGCGGCGTGGTGCAGGGCGGCATCGCCTCCGATGTGCCGGTTCTGCTGGCGGCGGATGATCTTGCGCCGTCTGAGACCATCCAGCTGGATAAGTCCAAGATTCTGGGCTTCATCACTTCCTACGGCTCCGGCTCTTCCCATACCGCCATCCTCGCCCGCACGATGGGCATCCCGGCGATCGTGGGCATGGGCGATAGCCTCAAGATGGAATATGAGGGCCGTCAGGTAATCGTGGACGGCGGCACCGGCGCGGTGGTCATCGATCCGGACGACGAGACCCGCGAGCGCATGATGAAAAAGCACGAAGAGCAGCTGGAATTCCAGAAGATGCTCGAAACCCTCAAGGGTCAGGAGAACGAGACGCTCGACGGCCAGAAGATCCGCGTCTACTGCAACATCGGCTCTCCGGAGGATGTGCACAGTGTGCTTTCCAACGACGGCGACGGCATCGGCCTGTTCCGCAGCGAATTCCTGTATCTGAACAGCAAGACCTATCCGACTGAGGACGAGCAGTTTGAGGCGTACAAGGCGGTGCTGTCCGATATGGACGGCCGCGAAGTCGTGATCCGCACCTGCGATATCGGCGCGGACAAGCAGATCGATTATTTCGAGCTGCCCAAGGAGGAAAACCCGGCCATGGGTATGCGCGCTCTGCGTATTTCCCTTTCCCGCCTGGACTTCTTCCGCACGCAGCTGCGTGCGCTCTATCGCGCCAGCGCCTATGGCAAGCTGGCCATCATGTTCCCGATGGTCACAAGCGTCTGGGAGGTTCGCGAGACGAAGAAGCTCATCGAGAGCGTGAAGGCCGAGCTGCGCCAGGAGGGCGTCCCCTACAGCGATCATGTCGAGATCGGCATCATGATCGAGACCCCGGCCGCCGCCGTGATGAGCGACCGCCTGGCCAAGGAAGTGGACTTCTTCTCCTGCGGCACCAACGACCTGACCCAGTATACCCTCGCCTGCGACCGCCAGAACAACGATCTGGGCCGCTTCTATGATCCGCATCATCCGGCGGTGCTCCGCCTGATCAAGATGGTGGTCGAGAACGCGCACAAGAACGGCATCTGGGTCGGCATCTGCGGCGAGCTGGGTGCGGATCTGGAGATGACCGAAACCTTCCTCGCCATTGGCGTGGACGAGCTGTCCGTGACTCCGCGCGCGGTGCTTCCGCTGCGCAATGCCATCCGCAATACCGATATGAGCGAAAAGCGCGCAAAGATCCTCGAGGCGCTGGATAGTGACGACACCCAGCATCTGAGATAATCCAATAATGATTCACAGCCGGCGGAGTCATCCGCCGGTTGTTTTTATGCACATGAGGATTTGACGGGTATTGTAAATTATCCAAAGGTTTTCTGTGTCTGACGAAAATTCGCCGTCAAATTACGAATCGATTTTTCTGGCGCTTTTTTCGTTGCATCGCCGCGTGCAAAGGGCTATAATGGCGCTTAGTGCGTTTCGCAGAAATGCGATCATATGAAAAAAAGAGGGAAAGACGATGAAGATGAAAAAGTGGCAGTACATTGCGCTGGCTGTCTATGCGGTTGCTGCTGTTGCGCTGCTGTTTGTGGCCACGACGGGCACTGCGGGTTTGGAAAAGGGCGTGTTCGGCACGGCGTGGTCGCTGATGCCGCCGGTGCTGGCTATTGGTCTGGCGCTGATCACCAAGGAAGTGTATCTGTCCCTGTTTGCGGGCGTGTTCGCCGGCGGCATTCTGGCCGCGGGCAGCCTGTTCAGGCCCATGCAGGCGGTGGAGATTACCTTCAAGATGATTCAGGAGAAGCTGGGCGACAGCTGGAATGTCGGCATTCTGGTCTTCCTGGTGTTCCTGGGTGCGATGGTAGCGGTCATCAACAAGGCCGGCGGCTCCCGTGCGTACGGTGCCTGGGTGAGGGAGCAGATCAAAAACCGCGAGCATGCGCAGCTGATGACGTTTTTCCTGGGCGTGCTGATCTTCGTGGACGACTATTTCAACTGCCTGACGGTTGGCTCTGTCATGCGTCCGGTAACGGATAATCATAAGATCTCCCGCGCGAAGCTGGCCTATATCATCGACGCGACGGCTGCGCCGGTGTGCATCATCGCGCCGATCAGTTCCTGGGCGGCGGCGGTTTCCGGCATGGTCGAGGGTACCAACGGTCTGACCCTGTTCATGCAGGCGATCCCGTATAACTATTACGCCCTGCTGACCCTGCTGATGATCGTGATCATCTCCCTGCGCAATATCGACTACGGCCCGATGGCCCTGCATGAGCGCAACGCGCAGCTTCACGGCGATCTCTACACCACGCCGGATCGTCCGTATGCGGACGTGCAGGAGGAGCAGGTTGCTGCGCGCGGCACGATCGCGGACCTCGTCGTCCGGTCATCGCGCTGATCATTTCCTGCATCGTCTGCCTGATGTATACCGGCGGCTTCTTCTCCGGCACGGGCTTTGTGGATTCCTTCGCGGGTTCCGACGCCTCCACCGGCCTGATGCTCGGTTCCTTCTTCGCGCTGGTGTTCACCTTTGTGTATTATATGGCGCGCAGGGTGCTCACCTATCGCGAGTTCACCGAGGGCCTCTC
>JAFQOY010000279.1 GCA_017412025.1 Clostridia bacterium
ATTAGAACGGATAGTTCGCAACGTTCTCAGCGGTGAAGACAACGCGCTCCGGCAGCAGCACGACGCCGTTGTTCTCAGCAGCAGTCTCCTGGCCCGCGACGAGGTCGCCATTGGCAAGGATGGTCACGTCGCCGATGCCCGGGACGTTCACGATGTCGCCAACCTTCACGGTGTTGCCGGCGGACACATAGGCGGCCAGGTAGCAGCCCAGAGCGCCCTGGATGCCGCAATCCCACAGACCCCAGCGGGTGCAGATGCCGTTCTCGAGGTAGGTGGTCATGCCGGACGGCGGGCAGAAGCCGGTGATGGTGACGTTCTCAGCGGTCAGGCCCTTGTTCTGGGCAGCGCCGCACTGACCCGGCAGAGCGGTGGAGTCGTTGCAGATGATGAGGTCGACGTCCGGATAAGCCTCGAAGATGGACTCGCCAACGGACACGGACTGCGCCGGATCCTGGTTGGAGTAGAACGGCTCATTGACGGCAACCCAAGACGGATAGTTCGCCTTGATGTACTCGTCGCCAGCGACGTACCAGGAGTTCTGGTCGGCAACGGACGGGTTGGAGAAGTGCCAGACGTACTTGACTTCGCCAGCCACGTCAACGCCGCGCTCCTTCAGGGACTCAACGCCCATTTCGACGAGCATCGGTCCAAGGACGTCGGCGGTACCCTGAGAGATCATCAGGGCGCGGGCGTTCGGAGAGACGTCAGAGTCCCAGGTGCTGACATAGATGCCGGCGTCCTGAGCTTCCATGAGCTTCTCATCAAGGCCAGTCGCGTCGACAGAGGAGATGCAGATGGCATCCACGCCCTTGTCAATCGCCTGCTGGATCAGCTCCAGCTGGGTGGTAACGGAAGCGTCCGGGGAGCCGATGTAGTCAACCGTCAGGCCCCACTCGGCGGCGTACTTCTGAGCACCGTCATTGGCGGCCTCGAAGAAAGAGTTGCCGGAGACCTTCGGAATGAAGGCCACGGTCATGCCGTCGACCGGGCTCTTGCCCGCGGCGAACGCCGGAGCAGCCAGCATGAGGGTCATGCACAGCACAAGGATCATCGCCAGAGTCTTTTTCATGTTTGGGTTCCTCCTACGTTTTTTTATTTATCCCAAGAGGAGCTCGACAGCGCCTCCTGAAATTCGATGGGAAAGGGGGTTACGCTTTTCTTCGCTTAAACCATTTCTGCAGGATGCCCTGCCCCGCAATCTCGCGGCCAAGCACCACCAGCACCAGCACGATGCCGATGGGCAGGTCAAGGTTCTGCGTGTCCACATCAAAGCACAGCGGCAGGCCGTAGCGCAGGATGCAGATGATGAGCGACGCGAGCACGGTGCCGAGGATCGAGCCCTTGCCGCCGGTATTGAGCGTGCCGCCCAGCACGACGGCGGTAATGATCGCCAGCGTGTAGCCGGAGCCGAGGTTGTACTTGGCGGAGTTGACGTTGGCGGTCAGCAGCGTGCCGGCCAGCGCGGCGCTCACAGCGCTGAGCACATAGGTGCTCATGATGGTCGCGCGGGTGTTGATGCCGGAATACTCGGCAGCCTGCTGATTGACGCCGATGAGATAGAGCTTTTCGCCGTACTTGGTCTTGTGAAGGATCCACATGCACAGCACGATCAGCACGATATAGATCACAATCTGCGTGGGCACGCCAAGGATTGCGCCCTTGCCCAGGAAGCGGAAATCCACGAACGCTCCGGCCTCGTTCTTGGCCGGGAAGCCGCTGATGCCCTTATACGCCGGGGTGGCGGACAGGCCGGAAATCAGCAGCGCCAATCCCGAATACAGGAAACTGCCGCCGAGCGTGACGACCATGGGCTGAACCCCGCAATAGGCGATGAAGAAACCGGAGAGCGCGCCGCACAGCGCGGCGACGACGACGGCGATCGCCGTAGCGACCCAGACGTTCATGCCCGCGTCGCTCCACAAAACGCCTATGACGATACTCGTAAGTCCGATGATCGACGGCGCCTGAATATCGATGCCGCCCGTAATCATCACCAGCGTGACAAACAGGGAGATGATGCACACGCTGATGTAGTTGACGATGCTGTTCATGATGGACTTGGGACGCAGGAACTTGGGATTCGCCGCGCCGAAGATCACGAACTCCAGAATCAGGAAGATGACCAGGAACAGTTCCCAGTGCTTAAAGACCTTTTTCATCAGGTTTTTCATGCCTTCACGCCTCCTTCCGGACTTTCCGCCGTTCTGGACAGCAGGCGCTTTCTGCGGCTCATCTCGATGGAGCGGCTCTGCGTCAGCGCGTCGAGCACGACGATCACGATCAGCATGACGCCGGTGATGGTGTTGTTATAGGTGGCCGGCAGGCCGATAAAGACCAGCAGGCGGCTGATGGAGGACATGATCACCGCGCCGAGCGCCGCGCCGATCATATTGCCCAGACCGCCGGACAGGGAGATGCCGCCGATGACGCAGGCCGCGATGGCGGTCATCTCGTAACCATTGCCGGCGACGGTCATAACCTGACCATACTTGGAGGCGAACACGAAGCCGCCCAGACCTGCGAACACGCCGCACAGGATATACGCCAGGATCTTCGTGCCCAGCACGGAGATGCCGACCAGGTTCGCGCCGCCGGCGTTATCGCCGACCGCGATGAAATACTTGCCCTTGCGCGTTTTGGTGAGCAGGAAGTGAGAAACCACAACCGCCGCAACCGCCAGCGCATAATAGATGGTGATTTCAGCGAAGACGGTCTTGTTGCCATAGCTGGCGATGACGCCGCCGAAGTTTTCAACCGTGCGCCCGTCGGTGAGGATATAGATCAGACCGCGGATGACGGAGTTGGTACCCAGCGTAAAAATGAGCGAGGGTACGCCGAAATACGCCACGCCCAGCGCGTTCACCAGACCGATGGCCGCGCCGGTAGATACGCATGCGGCCAGCATGCTGACGACGCTGCCGCCCTGCTGGGCGATCAGGCCTGTCATCGCGGCGGTAATGCCCAGCGTCGCGCCGATGGAGACGTCGATCTCGCCCGTCATGATGACGAACGCGATGCCCACGGCCAGCAGGGTATACATCGTCGAGGAGTTAAAGCAGCTGATGATGCTGGAATAGTTTCTGAACTGGGGATCCACAATGCCGGTGATCACAAACAGCGCGATCAGGAAGATCAGGCTGGACATCCACCGTGCCTTGAAGAGATTCTTCATCTTGCTCACACCTTCCTTTCCTGCACAATGCCGAAGGAAGCGCTGGTGAGCACGTCCTGCGTGATTTCATCGCGGGCAAACTCGCCGTTGATGCGGCCCTGATAGACCGTGATCGCGCGGTCGGCCAGCTCCACAACCTCCTCGATATCGGAGGAAACCATCAGCACGGCCACGCCCGCGTCCCTGAGCTTGCGGATGATGGCGTAAACGTCCGCGCGGGCCGCCGCGTCGATGCCGCGGGTCGGCTCGTCGAGGATGACGACCTTCGGGCTGGTCGAGAGGCTGCGCGCGATGACGACCTTCTGCTGGTTGCCGCCGGAAAGGCTGCCGATCAGATCCTCCAGAGAGACGATCTTGGTGCGGAAGTCGTCGACGTACTTCTTTGCGATCTTCTTCTGGGCACGGCGGTTCATGTTCACCTTGCCGATTTCCTCGCCGCTCAGCAGCGCAGAGGTGGTATTGGAAGAGATCGAGCGGATCTTGAACAGACCGTGATAGTGGCGGTCTTCCGGCACAAAGTTGATGCCCGCCTTGAGGATGTCCTTGGTGGGAAGGCCGGTGATGTCCGCGCCGTCGAGCACGACGCGGCCGCCCAGCGTCTTATCGCGGCCAAAGATGGTGCTGATCAGTTCCGTACGGCCCGCGCCGACAACGCCGGCAATGCCGAGAATCTCGCCGGGATAGAGGTTGAAGGTGATATCCTTGAAGCCATAGCCGCTGAAGTCTTTCACCTCCAGCACAGGCTGAAGCTTATCATAGACAATGGGCTTGTACGCCTCTTTGCCCTGCATTTCGCGCTGCGCGTCCCTGGGCAGCAGGCCGGCAATGAGGTCTTCCTTGGTGAAATCGGCCACAGGTCCTTCCAGCGTAATCAGGCCGTCGCGCATGATGGCCACGTCGGTGGCGATCTCAAAGACCTCCGTCAGGCGGTGGGTGATATAGATGATGGCGATGCCCTTGCGCTTGAGATCCTCCACAACCTTGAACAGCGCCTGCACCTCGCCAAAGGTAAGGGCGGAGGTCGGCTCGTCCAGAATCAGGATCTGCGCGTTGCGCATCATGCCGCGAAGCAGCTCGACCAGCTGCTGCTCGGCGATGGAGAGCGTGTTGGCCTTGCGCTGAAGATTGAGATTGAACCCCAGCTCCTCCATGTGGCCGGCCAGACGCTTTTTCAGCTCCGCCTCGCTCTCGGAAAAGCCCATGAGGATGTTCTCCAGCACCGTCATATTCGGGAAAAGGAGCGGCTCCTGCGGCACAAGATAGATGCCCGCAGCCAGAGACGCCGCCGGCTTGCCCAGCTTCGCAGGGGTTCCGTCGATCAAAATTTCACCGTCGTCACAAGTGTAAATACCCATGATGATCTTCATCAGCGTGGACTTGCCCGCACCGTTGCCGCCAATCAGTGCGACAACCTCGCCGGCGTCTACGCTCAGGTCAATTCCCTTGAGAACAACGTTCTGTCCGAACGCCTTTTTGATCCCCCGGACCGCAAGGCGCGGCGCAGATGTTTTTCCGTTAACATTTGCTGCCATGTTGCTTACTCCTGCGTCAAGTCGTTACAAAGGTTCCAATTCTGCACATTTTTTCTTCGACCTCATTGTAAGCACTTCTGTGCATTTTGTCAAGTATTTTTCAACACGTTTTGCCCTCTTTACGCTATGTCCTGAATTTCGTCTTCTGATTTTATAAAACAATTGACATCCGCGCATGGGGATGGTATACTTTTTGCAAGAACAATTGTTTGATTTGAGAATATTTGTTTCACTATCCATGTGAGCGTTTGGAGGGCTGTCCCTTGAATTATGAAGAGTCGCTGATGGTCAAGGCGGCATGGTATTATTACTTTGAGAATATGACCCAGCAGGCCATTGCAGATCGCCTTTCCATCAGCCGCATGCGCGTCATCAAGCTGCTGGATACTGCCAGGCAGACAGGCGTCATCCAGTTCCGCCTCCGTTCGGACGGCGTGGGCATGGTGAGGCAGAGCCAGCAGCTGATCAACAAATACGGCCTCAAGGACGTATTCCTCATCCCCGAAATCGACGAGGACGACGCGCATCCCAACGAATCCATCGCGCGGGCCGGCGCGATGTACATCGCAGACCGCCTTGGCGACAACGCCTGCATCAACGTCGGCTACGGCGATACGCTCGGGCGCACGCTCAACCATCTGGCCACGATGGTGCAGAGCCCCGTCACCTGCATCTCGCTGACCGGCGGCGTATCCAACTATCTGCCCAACACGCGCTCCAACGTATTCAACGCGCGGCTGCACCTGATGCCCGCGCCGCTGCTGGCCTCCTCGCCGGAGATGGCGGCCGCCATGCGCGAGGAGAAATCCGTCAGCGAGATCATCCGCATGACGGAACTCTCCGCTTTCACGCTGGTGGGCATCGGCGCGATGAGCGATTCTGCCACGGTCATCCGCAGCGGCGTGCTCAGCCAGGCCGACATGTTCTACCTCAAGGTCAACAACGCCGTCGGCGACGTGCTGTGCCATTTCCTTGATAAAAACGGCGAGCTGATTCACACCCCGATCGAGGACAGGCTGATTTCCACCTCGCTCGATCGCCTCAAGGCGATGAAAAACGTCATCGGCCTTGCCGCGGGCAGAGAAAAGATCGAGGCCATCCGCGCCGTGCTGCGCGGCGGCTACCTCGACATTCTCATCACAGACGAGCCCACCGCCAATCTGCTGCTCAGGGACGATTGATTCGTCCTGAAGATATCGACGTCACGAATCGCTGAGATTCTATTTCAGAAAGGATGGTACCCTATGGCAAAAACCCTCATGGCCGTGGACGCGGGCACCGGCAGCGTACGCGCTGTGCTCTTCAGCCTCGACGGCGAACAGCTCGGCTGCGTACAGCAGGAATGGACGCATGCCGAAGATCCGCGCTTCCCCGGCAGCATGGACTTTGACTGGACGACCAACTGGGAGCTGGCGCGCGGCTGCATCCGCGGCGTCATCGAGCAGACCGGCGTCGATCCCAAGGACATCGCCGCCGTATCCACCACCTGCATGCGCGAGGGCATCGTCCTGTACGACAAGGACGGCAACGAAATCTGGGCCTGCGCCAACGTGGACGGCCGCAGCAATGACGAGGTCGGCCAGCTGATTCAGATGAACCCGGATCTCGAAAAGGAAATCTACCACAAATCCGGCCAGACCTACGCCCTCGGCGCGCTGCCGCGCATCTTCTGGGTGAAGAACAAAATGCCCGAGGTCTACGAGAAGGTCGAGCTTTGCACGATGTTCAACGACTGGCTCATCTACAAGATGACCGGCGTATTCTCCTCCGAACCCTCCAACGCCTGCACCACCGGCATCTACGACCTGAAGGCGCGCGACTGGGCGGACGACGTCGCGGCCTCTATCGGCCTTAAGACCGGCATCTTCCCCAAGACGTATGAATGCGGCACGATCGTGGCCGGCGTCTCCGAAAAGGGCGCTGCGGATACCGGCCTTGCCGTGGGCACGCCGGTCGTCGCCGGCGGCGGCGACGCGCAGCTGGGCTGCGTGGGCGTCGGCGTGGTCGATCCGGGCCAGGCGGCCATCTTTGGCGGCAGCTTCTGGCAGTATGAATACAACACCGACGAGGCAAAGACCGACGAGCACTGCCGCGTCCGCGTCAACTGCCACAGCGTGCCGGGCATCTGGCAGTATGAGGCGCTGGCGTTTAAGCCGGGCATGGTCATGCGCTGGTACCGCGACGCGTTCTGCACTGCGGAAAAGGAACTCTCCAAGGTCTGCGGCCGCGACCCATACGACCTGATGAACGAAAAGGCGAAGGACATCCCCGCCGGCTGCTACGGCATGATGTGCACCTTCTCCGACGTGATGAACTACGTCTCCTGGCGTCACGCCAGCCCGTCGTTCATGAACTTCGACTTCGATCCCGAGAAGTACAACCGCTACACCTTCTACCGCTCCATCATGGAAAACACGGCGCTGGTCACCTACGGCCACATGAAGCTGGTTGAGGAATCCACCGGCAACATGCCCGAGGAGGTTATCTTCGCCGGCGGCGCGTCCAAGAGCGACCTGTGGTGCCAGATTCTTGCCGATGTGCTGGGCAAGCCGGTGAGCGTTCCGGTCGTCAAGGAAGCAACCGCGCTGGGCGCGGCGATCATGGCCGGCTACGGCGTGGGCGTCTATGAGAATATCTCCGATACCGCCCGCAAGCTGGCGCGCATCGACAAGCGCTACGAGCCGGATATGAACAACCATAAGACCTATATGGAGATGTACAAGGTCTGGCGCGAGGTATACGCCCGCGAGCTGGCCATCTCCGACGACCGCCTGACCCGCTACATGTGGGCTGCTCCCGGCGTGTAAGCATAAAACCCCTCAGTCGCTTTCAGCAGCTGCTCCCCTGTCAGCGGGAGCCTGATGTACGCATACGCCTTCCCTGAAAGAGGCGGCGGCATGGCACAGTCATGACGGAGGGATTTCCCTTCCGACAGCAAAGAAAGGAATCATACTTATGTATATCGTCAACGAGAATGACCGCGAGTACCGCTTCGGCGACAGCGGACCCAAGTATCTGATGAAGGGGCCGCGCATGAACTTCGCCCTCGTCGCGTTCAACCCCGGCCAGGATTTCAAGGCGCACTATCACAACGTGATGGAAGAGAATTTCTACATCCTCGAAGGCGAGATCGACATCGTCGTGGACGGCGTGGTCAATCACCTCAAGGCAGGCGACATGATCCACATCGAGCCCGGCGAAATCCACTATTGCAAGAACAGCTACGACAAGCCGATGAAGATGGTCTCCACCCTCGCCCCGTATACCAACCCCGATAAAGTCGACGTGGAAAACTACACCTATTGATCCAGACTGGTGGACGGGGGAACCTTTCCCCCGCCGCAGCCGCCGGTTTCCCCGGCGGCTCAGACCGTCAACAAAGTATTGTTGACGGTCTGTCGCTGCAAGTCTGCTAACGCATACTTGCAGCGGATAAAACATCATTTTCTTGTACGCTGCGCGTACGGCCAGAAAATGATATAGGAAGCGGCTTGCAGCCGCTC
>JAFQOY010000280.1 GCA_017412025.1 Clostridia bacterium
ATCGTTCTGGGTTCCTACGGCTCCGGCGTTTCCATGGCCGGCGGCGAGGTTTTTGCCGACGCTGAAGTGCCGGCGATCGCCTGCTCTGCGACCAACCCGGGCGTTACCTCTCTGTGCGATTACTACTGGCGCGTCTGCTTCCTGGATCCGATCCAGGTCACCGTCATGGCGAACTTCGCCAAGGACGAATTCGGCGCGAAGACGGCGTACGTCCTCAGCCAGCTGGGCGACGATTACACCACGGGCCTTGCGACCTACTTTGCCAAGGCGTTTGAGGGCATGGGCGGCACGGTGATCAACGAGCAGTTCACCGAGGGCACTTCCGATTACACCGCTTACCTGAACAACGCGATCAACGGCGGCGCGGACGTCATCTTCTGCCCGACCAGCACCACCGTTGCCTCTCTGCTGATCAACCAGGCTGCTTCCATGAATATCGCCATGCCGCTGCTGGCCGGCGACACTTGGGAGTCCTCCGTTATCCTCGATGCTGCCAAGGGCACCAACCTGACGATCTGCATGTCCACCTTCTTTGATGAGAACGACGAGTCCTCTCCGCAGGCGGCTGAGTTTGTTCAGGGCTTCAAGGCTTGGCTGAATGCCAACCCGGATAAGAAGACCAACAACGGCGGCAACGACATCGTCGCGGCGGTTTCTGCTCTGGGCTATGATGCGTACATGGTCGCGATCGAGGCGATCAAGGCGGCTGACTCTATCGACGGCGCGGCGATTGCCGAGGTTCTTCCGTCCGTGACCACCGTTGGCGTCACCGGCTCCATCTCCTTTGATGAGATCGGCGATGCGAACAAGGATATGGCTTACATCAAGAAGGCCAATACCGAGACGGTTGCGTTCGACTTCGTGAAGACCCAGTCGGTCGCGGAGCTCGCGCAGTAATCAGCAGCTGCTTCATACGGCTTCTGAACGCTCATTCTGCCGAACCTGCATACTCCTGCAGGTTCGGCGTTTCGCGTTAAGGACGAATGAAGAAGGAGTCAAGGGATTCTTTTCCTTCAACAAGACGGAGGCTTTGTACAATGATCGATAAAATCCTGCCTTACCTGCTGTCGGGCATTTCGGTGGGCGGTCAGTATGCGCTCATTGCCGTCGGCTACACGATGGTCTACGGCATTCTGCGTCTGATCAACTTTGCGCATGGTGATATTTTCACGGCAGCAGGCTTTTTTATGGTGTATCTGACGACGATGCTGCCCGTGCAGATTGCCATTCCCGTGGTTGTGGTGCTGACGGTTCTGCTCGGCGTTACGGTAGAGCGCATTGCCTATAAGCCGCTTCGCTCTGCGCCGCGCATGTCCGTCATGATTTCCGCCATCGGCGTGTCCTATCTGCTGCAGAATCTGATGTGGTATGTGACCGGCGGTCTGGCCAAGCAGTACCCGGTGATCCCGTGGATTTCCGATTCGATTACCATCGGCAAGGCGACGACGAAGATCGTCACGCTTGTTACGCCGCTGCTGACGATCGTACTCGTTCTTGCTTTGGTTACCATCATCCAGAAGACGAAGATCGGCATGGCCATGCGCGCCGTTTCCAAGGACTTTGAAACTGCTCAGCTGATGGGCATCAAGATCAATTCTGTCATTTCTACGACGTTTATCATCGGCTCACTGCTGGCAGCTGTCGGTTCTGTGCTGTATTTCTCCAATTACACGTCCGTCACGCCGACTGTCGGCGCCATGCCGGGTCTCAAGGCTTTTGTTGCCGCCGTCTTTGGCGGCATCGGATCGATTCCAGGCGCGGTCATCGGCGCGTTTATCATCGGCATCTGCGAAAACATCATCAAGGCGCTGGGGTATACGACTTTCTCTGATGCGTTTACGTTTGCGCTTCTGATCGTCATCCTGCTGTTCAAGCCCACTGGCCTGTTCGGCGAAAAAACCTCCGAGAAGGTCTGAGGTGAGCTGCATGAAAAAATCAACGAAAAACCTGATCAATGTCGTGCTGCTGATTGCCATGTTCGTCGTGCTGTATTTCCTTGAGCAGCACTTTGGCCGCCGCTCCATGCTGATCACCGTTCTTAAAAAGGGCGCGATCTATGCGCTGATTGCCGTATCGATGAACCTGCTCAACGGCTTTACAGGTCTGTTTTCCCTGGGGCAGGCGGGCTTCATGCTTGTCGGCGCCTATACGTATGCCGTGCTGACGATCCCCATGGCCAAGCGCATGGCGGTTTATCAGTATTATGATGGCGGCATTATCCAGTTTACCGCACCTGCCATCGTCGGTATTCTGGCGGCGGGCCTGCTTGCGGCGCTTCTGGCTGCGCTCATCGGCCTGCCTGTGCTCCGCCTCAAAAGCGACTATCTGGCCATCGCCACGCTCGGTTTTGCCGAGATTATCCGCGCGATTATCCAGTGGGATACGCTTGGCCCGATTACCAACGGCTCCAATCTGCTCAAGACGTATCCGACGTTTAAGTCGGTCATTCCCGTGTTTGCGGCGGCAACCATATGTATCGGCGTGATTGTTTTGCTGATCAATTCCACGTACGGCCGCGCATTCAAGGCGATCCGCGATGATGAAATCGCTGCGGAGGCGATGGGCATCAATCTCTTCCATCACAAGCAGATGGCGTTTGTCATTTCCTCGTTCTTTGCCGGGATCGGCGGCGCGCTGCTGGCCATGTATCAGGGATCCCTTCAGGCCAATGCCTTCAAGTCGTCCATGACCTATGAGATTCTGCTGATTGTCGTCATCGGCGGCATGGGCTCGATCACCGGTTCTGTCATGGCCAGCTTCCTGTTCATCGCCTGCAGCGAATGGTGGCTGAGATTCCTTGATACGGAGATGGTTCTCTTTGGCGGTACGTTCAAGATGCCGCTGCTGCGCTCCGGTTTCCGTATGGTTGTGTTCTCTGTCGTGATCATGATTGTCGTGCTCTTCTTCCGCAAGGGTATCATGGGCGAGAAAGAGCTATGGGATCTGTTTACGCCGAGGAAGAAGAAAAAGGAGGGCGTTAAGCCGTGAGCCGCAATGTATTGCATGTAGAAAACGTGACGATGCAGTTCGGCGGCGTCGTTGCGGTCAATAACCTTTCCATGGATATCAATGAGGGCGAGATTGTTGCGCTGATCGGTCCGAACGGCGCTGGCAAAACGACGGCCTTTAACTGCATCACCGGCGTGTATGAGCCGACAAACGGCAAGGTGGACTTCATGGGGGATACGATCGTAGAGAATTATCCCTCCGGAAAAATGAAGAGCGCCTATGCCGGCGAGAATGCAGGAAAGTATACCCGCAGGGTTGTTCATACGCCGGATAAGATTACCAAAGCCGGTATTGCGCGTACGTTCCAGAACATCCGCCTCTTCAAGAGCCAGACAGTGTTTGACAATGTGCTCATCGCCATGCACATGCGCCGCACAAGCAATGTGCTGACGGCTACGTTCCGCCTGAATCTCAGGGAGGAGCAGAAGATGCGCGAGGAGACGATGGAGCTGCTGAAGATCGTCGGGCTTGAAAACGTCGCTGGCGAGCTGGCAACCTCCCTGCCCTATGGTCAGCAGCGCAGGCTGGAGATCGCCCGCGCGCTGGCGACGCATCCCAAGCTGCTCCTGCTTGACGAACCGGCTGCCGGCATGAACCCGCAGGAGACGGAAGAACTGGGCGTGTTCATCAAGGACATCAAGGACAGGTTCAATCTGACGGTGTTCATGATTGAGCATCATATGAACCTGGTCATGGGCATTTCCGACCGCATCTACGTCATCGACTTCGGCAAGCAGATTGCCGAGGGAACGCCCAAAGAGGTGCGCGACAATCCTGCCGTTATCGCGGCATATCTGGGGGTGGATGAAGAATGATTATGCTCAAGGTCACCGATCTGAAGGTGAATTATGGCGGCATTGAAGCCCTCAAGGGAATCAGCTTTGACGTCCGCCAGGGTCAGATTGTCACGCTGATCGGCGCGAACGGCGCGGGCAAATCCACGACGCTCCGTGCGATTTCCGGTCTGGTCAAGCCCAGCAGCGGCAGCATCAACTTCATGGGAAGAGACATTACCTCGCTCAATTCTCAGAAGATAGTTGCTGAAGGCATTGCCATGGTGCCGGAGGGACGCCGTGTCTTTGCTAATCTTACGGTCAAGGAGAACCTCAAGATTGGCGCTTATCTTCGCAAGGATAAGGACGAAATCGAAGAGGGTATCAAGGATATCTATCGGCGCTTCCCGCGGCTGAAAGAACGTGAATGGCAGCTTGCCGGCACGCTCTCCGGCGGCGAGCAGCAGATGCTGGCTGTGGGCAGGGCGATGATGGCCAAGCCGAAGCTGATGATGATGGATGAGCCGTCACTCGGTCTTGCGCCGCTGGTCGTCAAGGATATCTTCTCCATCATTCGGGATCTCAAAAGCGAAGGCATTACCATCCTGCTGATTGAGCAGAATGCAAATGCGGCGCTTCGCTGCGCGGACTTTGGTTTCGTGATGGAAACCGGACGCATTACGCTTACCGGAAGCGGACGGGATTTGCTCGTCAACGAAGCGGTGAAGAGCGCCTATCTGGGCTCGAATTGATTGATTCTGCGCTGATTCAATTGGATCAGCGCTTTTTCGTTGCCTTTTTGACAGGAAAACTGGCGTAATTATGGCAGAGAAGCCTTTGTATGCGCCCGGGTCAATCGCAGGGAACCAGTCATGCTTAAAGCGCTGCTGCGAGAATAAACATGACATGGAAGAACTGAATGATCCGCAGGCGCATATCCGTGCAGGATGCACAGAATTGTATGCGTCAGGAAATTGACGAGCGATTTTATTGAAATAGAATCGAAGTTGTGGTATATTATTCGCAAGGTAAACGCTCTTGCGGGCGTTTAAGCTGCTATAGAGAAGGGCAAGATAGAAGGCGAAGCGCAGCGTTTTCGCCGGGCTGTGATTGTCTTTAATTTATTCAAATCTGTTAGTTATTTCTAACGCTTGAAAAACGATAAGGAGAGCAGAATATGGATCATCTGTATTATATGGATTGCCACTTTGACGAGTGGGAAGGGTTTGAACTGGCGACCTGGGCCAGAGAGATCAACGTCAGAAGCTTTATTCAGCACAACTATACACCCTACGATGGCGATGACAGCTTCCTGGAAGAGCCGACGCAGAACACACTTGATCTGTGGAAGCAGGTCAGCGAGCTGACCCGGGAGGAGATCGCCAAAGGCGGTGTTCTGGATATGGATACGGAAGTGATTTCCACGATCACTTCGCACGGCCCGGGTTATCTGAATAAGGATAAGGAACAGATCGTCGGTCTGCAGACGGATAAGCCTTTCAAAAGAGCGCTTATGCCGTATGGCGGAATCCGCATGGCGGAAAAAGCATGCAAGGACAACGGCTATGAGGTGGACGCTAAGGTCAGCGAGTTCTTCACCACGCACAGAAAGACGCACAACGCGGGTGTGTTTGACGCCTATACGCCTGAAATGCGCGCCTGCCGCTCCAGCCATATCATCACCGGTCTGCCGGACGCCTATGGACGCGGCCGCATCATCGGCGATTATCGCCGCGTGGCGCTCTATGGCGTGGATCGCCTGATCGAGGACAAGCTGGAACAGAAGGAAACGACGCGTTCTGCGATGTATTCCAAGGTCATTCAGCAGCGTGAGGAGCTTTCCGAGCAGATCCGTGCGCTCCAGGAGCTCAAGAAGATGGCTGCCAGCTATGGCTATGACATTTCCCGTCCGGCGGCAAACGTCAAGGAAGCCATTCAGTGGCTTTACTTTGGCTATCTGGGTGCGATCAAGGAGCAGAACGGCGCCGCCATGTCTCTTGGACGTACCAGTACGTTCCTGGATATCTATGCTGAGCGCGACCTGAAGAAGGGGCTGTTTACTGAAAAAGAGATTCAGGAGATGGTCGATCACTTCATCATGAAGCTGCGCATGGTCAAGTTTGCCCGTACGCCGGAGTATAATCAGCTCTTCTCCGGCGACCCGCAATGGGTGACCGAATCCATCGGCGGCGTGGCGATCGACGGACGTCATCTCGTGACCAGGATGAGCTATCGCTATCTGCATACGCTCAAGAACCTTGGCCCGTCTCCGGAGCCGAACCTTACGGTGCTCTGGTCCGTCCATCTGCCGGAGAATTTTAAGCGCTTCTGCGCAAAGACGTCGATTGAGTCCTCCTCCATTCAGTATGAGAACGACGATATGATGCGCTTCACGCATGGCGACGACTATGCGATCGCCTGCTGCGTATCCTCGATGCGCCTTGGCCTTGAAATGCAGTTCTTCGGTGCGCGCGCCAATCTGGCCAAGTGCCTGCTGTATGCCATCAACGGCGGCGTCGATGAGATCAGTCATAAGCAGGTCGGACCGCAGTTTACGCCCATCAAGGCAGAGTACCTCGATTACGACGAAGTCATGGAGAAGTTTGACGCGATGATGCGCTGGCTTGCCGAGGTGTATGTCAATACGCTCAACGTCATTCACTACATGCATGACAAATACAGCTATGAGCGCCTGCAGATGGCGCTGCACGATAAGGATGTGACCCGCTGGTTTGCCACCGGCATTGCCGGCCTGTCCGTCGTGGCGGATTCGCTCTCTGCGATCAAGTATGCAAAGGTCAGGGTCATCCGTGATGAAACCGGCCTTGCGGTGGATTATGAGGTTGACGGCGAATTCCCGAAGTACGGTAACGACGATGACCGCGTCGACAATATCGCCCGCGGTATCGTTCACCGCTTTATGGA
>JAFQOY010000281.1 GCA_017412025.1 Clostridia bacterium
GGCTTCCTTCAGGCCCAGGCCCGGAACGACCTCGCGGACGGCCTTGATGATGGCGACCTTCTTCGCAGCGTCGAAGCCGGTGAGCACGACGTCGAACTCGGTCTTCTCTTCAACAGCAGCAGCGGCCGGAGCAGCAGCGCCGCCGGCAACCGGGGCAGCGGCGACAACGCCGAACTTCTCTTCCAGGGCCTTAACCAGCTCGGAGCACTCGATCAGAGTCAGGCTCTCGATAGCGGAAACGATCTCATTGATGCTCATAACATTTTCCTCCATGTTATTTTGTATTTTTCTTGTTCAGGACGCCGCCTTTGCAGCATCCGTTGTGAAGCCTTGGCGATTACTCGGCAGCGGCTTCGCTGTTCTTGTCGACATACGCCTTGAGGACGTAAGCCAGGGCGGTGACCTGAGAGTTCAGGCAGCCCATGATCTTGGCGATGAGCTGATCCTTCGGCAGGATGTCGGCCAGGGCCTTGACTTCCTCGACGCTCTGCACAGCACCGTCCATGATACCGGCCTTGATGGTGATCGGGGACTTCTTCTTGTCCTTCTCACAGCCGGTGATGAACTCCTTGATCATCTTGGGCGCGGAGATCGGGTCATCGTTGCCGAACACGAAAGCGTTCGGGCCCTCGAGCACCTTGTCGTCGAGCGTGATGCCCTTGTTCGCCAGAGCGCGCTTGACCAGCGTGTTCTTCAGAACGCAGTAATCCACGTTGTTCTTGCGGCAGTTCGCACGCAGAGCAGTGACCTGCTCCACGGTGAGCGCCTTGTACTCGACGATCACGATGGACTGAGCCTTCTCAATCTTCTCCTCGATTTCGGAAACAACGACTTTCTTTGCTTCAAGATTCTTGGACATTGTAATTTCCTCCTTCCCGAAAGGTTCCGGAAAAGAAAAGCCCCTGCGCTGGGCGCAAGGGCAGAAAACCGTGATAACGGTATATTTCGCACGCTTACACCTCGGCCGGCGGGCAATCCCATTATAACGCTTGCGCGTTACCAGCTGTCTCAGGCACAGAACTTTTCAATTCACGGTTGCTAGTATACCACACACACCCGGGCGTGTCAACGATTTTTTGCTGATAAAATCAGGATTTTTCGCATTTTTCATGCACGCTTGCGTTCGTTCCTCCCGTCAGGAGAGCAGGCCGTCAAGGAACTCAATCAACCCATCCTCAACCTCGTCGCGCAGTTCCAGCTCATTGTGAATCTCATGGCGATAGCCAGTATACGCGCGGACAGTCGTCCTGTTGCCGGTGCGCGCCAGCAGATTCGCCACATGATACAGCCCCTCGCCATAGTTGCCGCAGGGATCCTGGTCGCCGGAAATCAGATAGACCGGGATCTTTGCCGGCACCATCGGCGCCCAGGCATCGCTCTCAATGAAGTGATACAGCTCGCAGAAATCCCAGACAAGCTCAAGCGTCGTGTCAAACGTGTTGAACATGTCGCCCGCGTGGTCGGCCACCACGCGCGGATCGTTGGCAATCCAGTCCGCAGCGCTGTTCGGGTTTTCAATCCTGTCCGTCATGCCGCTGAACACACGCGCAAACCACTCGCCTGCAGGCTGATTCGGATCCGCCTTGACAGCGGCGCGCAGTTCCTCGTTGTTGTAGCCGTCCTCGCAGCCCTGCCACTGAGAACACAGGCCGCAGAGCATCAGACCGGCAATATCCTCTCCATAGTGCGCGGCGTAGCAGCGTGCGATCATCGAGCCCCAGCTGTGGCCGAAGACGAAGTACGGAATGTCCGGATAGTCCTTTACAGCGATGTCGTGCAGGCTCTTTTCATCCTTGATATAGGTCATGTATCCGCCGGAATGCGGATCGCCCAGCGTGCCGCCGTCGTAGCCGGTCTTGCCATGGCCGATATGGTCATCCGCATAGACGACAAAACCGGCGGCATTGAACTTGCCGATCATGTGCAGATAGCGGCGGGAATGCTCGCCGTAGCCGTGGATCAGCTGAATGACGCCTCGGGGCTGTCCGAGCGGGCTGTAGGCCCAGGCCTTGACCGTATCGCGGCCGTTGTTGGAAGGGAAACTGATTTCGCGAATAGACATGCACAAGCCTCCTTCATATTCTGTTTTGGGGTAAATGGACGTCGATCTCTTCTTTTCTCTATCGTAACACGAATTCTGTCAAAAGAAAAGGGCATGCCGGAATCCTTTTGGCATGCTCTGCTTTTCATCTTTGGCCCATTCTATAGGCGAACGCCTCAAACGACGCGCCGTCGATCATTTCCTGTGTGATATACGGAGAAAGCTCCTTTTCAAACGCCAGCGTTTCTCCCGGCGCACAAACGGCGCCCCGGCTGTACGTCGATCGAACCACATCCATCATGCGGCCTTCCCTGTCGCACAGAACCGCGCCGATCGTGCGGAAGCCAATCGTCTCATCCGTATCATTCGTCCACTCAAAATGAATCGTACGCCCTTCAACCCGGACGCTTGGCATAATCTCCACAGCAGGCCAGTTCTGTGTGGACTGATTGCCGCGCACATCCAGCCGCACGCGCAGTATTTGAGCCTGTCTGATGCGGCTTGCGAAGTCCTCCATGCCCTCGATATCCCAGACGTCCAGATCCGCGTCCGCGTTGTTTCGCTTTGTCTTCACATAGGGATATGCACCGGCATACAGCGTCGTTTTTTCGCCCGGCGCAAGGATGTTGGTTGTGTAATTAAAAATATACTCCGCCGTCGCAATCTCATCCCGATTCGCCCTGCAGGCAATCAGCCAGTCCTCATCGATGACGATTTTTTCATCTGAGATGTTCTCAAGCTCTACAAACATCGACCATTTCGTTTCCGCTTCATCCCATGGCCAGAGCGAGTGACGTGTCACGCGCACCATCCCTTCCGGGCGAATGCGGATATCGGCTGCCGATATGTCGTGCGCCAGAATGGCTTCTTTATCGATATAGATATTCAGCTTCTGCGCAGCCTGCGCCGAAACCGACATCAGACAAAGCAGCGCCATAAGCAGCATGTATCCGATTCCTTTTCTCATCGCTTGCACCCCGAGCATATGTTTTCCTCATTATAGATGATCCTGCACATCATTGCAACAAAAACGAACCCCCGTCTGAAAACAGCGGAGGTTCGGATGTTCTATGCAATTAGAACTTGAGCGGGTTGACCTTGATGCCCGGGCCCATGGTGGAGTGCAGGACCAGAGACTTCATGTAGGTGCCCTTCGCAGCGGCCGGCTTGGCGCGGTTGATGGCGCCGATCAGGGTGGCGAGGTTCTCGCCCAGCTGCTCAGCGGTGAAGGACTTCTTGCCGATCGGGCAGTGGATGATCGCCTGCTTGTCCAGACGGTACTCAACCTTACCAGCCTTGATCTCGGCGATGGCCTTCGCCACGTCCATGGTGACGGTGCCGCTCTTCGGGTTCGGCATGAGGCCCTTCGGACCGAGGACGCGGCCCAGACGGCCGAC
>JAFQOY010000282.1 GCA_017412025.1 Clostridia bacterium
GCCGCCGCTACCGCGGACGCCACCAGCTCTGCCACTGCCGCTGAGTAATCAAGGCATACAATACGAAGGCGCTGTCTCAAAATGGCCCAAAGAGCCATGAGAGGCAGCGCCTTTCAACATACTGTTTTATCTTTCCTGCAAGGAAAGGTTTTTTTGCGCTCAATCCGGTTTTGAGCCGTATATCAGCCGCCGGGCGAAGAGACGGAGCTTCTGTGCCGGGGTGAGCATGGCGAAGAGAGAACGATAGGTTTTCTGCGCCTTGGAGACGTGCGTACTCTTGAGCCTGTGGCTGGAGTAGCGGGCGATGCACACGCAGTGCATGAGGTGCGCAAGGCGGACGCTGTCTCCAAGCGTATGCTGCGCGCGGGTGAGGAAGGTGGCCGGCGCTTCGGACGGCGCGGGCGCGATGCCCATGCACAGCAGCGCTTCGCTGACGGCGTGATACCAGATCAGCAGCGCGCTGCGGGGATTGCGGCAGCGCTGCGCCGCGCGCGCAGGCGCGGCGAGCGCCAGACGGAGCGCAATGAGCGCGGCGAGGAGGAAAAGCAGCAGAAGAAGGAAAAGCGCATAGGGCGGCGAATCGTCCCGGTCGCGCATCTGACGCGGCGGCGTGGGCGTGGGTACGGGCGTGGGTACGGGCGTGATTTCGGGGGTCGGCGTGATGTGCGGATCATTGTGCTGCGGCGTCGGACTTGGGGAGGGCGCAGGAGAGGGGGTGGGAGAAGGCGTTTGCCCGTCCTGCGCGCCGTCGTTTTCGCCGCTGCCGCCGTCGGGCGGATTGCCGGGATCACTGCCCGTGTCGGGCGGCATATCCGGCAGACCGCCGCCTGTTCCGTCCGCGCCGGAGCCGCTGCCGGGCGTGGGATCAAACGTCAGCCAGCCGAAGCCGGGGAAGTAGATCTCCGACCAGGCATGGGCATACTGCTGCGTGACGCGCGCAATGCCGTCTGCATCCGGGATGGCGGCATAGCCCTCGATATAGCGCGAGGGCAGGCCGGCAGCACGCGCGAGCACGCACAGGCTGCTGGCGAAGGAGGTGCAGTAGCCCTGCTGCTCCTCAAAGAGGAACCAGAAGACAAAATCCTGCGTCGGCGGAGGCACGCTCTGGTTCAGCGTGTAGGGAAAGGAGGTCTGCAGATACAGGCACAGCTCGGCGGCACGGTCATAGTCGCTCTGTGCGTCTGCGGTCAGCTGGGCGGCGAGCGCATATACGCGCGGGTCGACCGAGGCGGGCAGCTGCAGATAGGTATTGCGCACGGATTCATAGTGCGGGTCGGAAGGATCGTGCGCAAGCAGCACGGCTTCGCGCACGCCCTCGTCCGAGGCGGTCATCAGCCGGCCGGAAAAGGCGTAGCTGTCGCCAGGAGCAAGGCTGCGCGTGGCAAAGACCTCGCTGGCCGGCGAAAAATAGGGCACGATGTTCTCGCCGCGCGCAGAGAGAAAGCGCTGGGTGAGATAGAGCGTGCTTGCGGCGTCCGAGGCCATGGTGACATGGATGGTTTGGGATTCGGGCAGGGCTTTGAGCACGCGCTTTTCAGGCCGCGAGAGGTCGAACAGATCGCGGCGCAGGCGCATAAAGCGCGGGCTGACGAAGAGATAGCGCCTGCCGCTGGTGGTATCCGCCCAGGAAAGGCCGGTGTACTCGTTTTTGACTGTGCCGCGCAGCAGCGCGCGGTCGGGCGTTTCCACCTGCATGACGGGGTCGCTGGTCGGATTGACGGGACCGCCCAGGCGATGGACGCCGAAGGGCTGCCAGCCGACGGCACTGAGGGAGAACGCCGTGCGCGGATCGGTGAAAAAGAGATAATCGTCGATCTTCTGCCGGATCTTTTCCGCATAGCCGGAAAGCCTGGGCGAGACGCTGCCGGACAGCGGCGAAAGCAGCAGGGGCAGCAGAAGCGCCAATGCCGCCGCAGGCACGATGGAGCGAGAGCCGACGCCGGGGACGCGCGCAGCGATGAGCAGCGCGGCGGCAAGCGGCAGGAGGGAGAGCGCGCTGACGTCGATGCCCAGAAAGGAAATGGCGATCAGGACGGAGATGGTCAGCAGCGCAAGCGGAAAAAAGGCGTTTTCGCTGCGTGCAAGGGATGCGCCGATGCATGTCGTCAGCAGCGAAAGCAGGATGGCGGCTGCGCGGGAATAGGCGGCAAGGGCCAGCGGCTGCCCGTTGAGAAACAGGGTGAGCGCCGCGCTGACGGCCTGCACATGATCCTTCATGGCGAAAGCGATCGCGGCGGCTGCAGCCGGGATGATGAGAATGCAGAGCGTGCGCAGGCGGGGCATGCAGTCAAGCAGGGCGAATACGAACGCCGCGCCGCAGGACGCAGCCAGACAGACCGGCAGCGGATCAAACAGATGCAGCGCAAGCGCAAGCGGCCATGCGCAGCCAATGCCGATGCAAAACGTTGAAACCAGATGCAGCAGCAGATGCCTGGGCAGGGAGAAAAACGGGGTCTTCATGAACAGAAGTCCTTTCGGTATGCAAAAAAGGATGGGGCTGTGCGGTGCGCGGCGGGCGTACGCTTAGGCGCCTGCCAGCTCCGTCTCCACGCCGCTTGATTCAAGCAGCTTCAGAAGCTGCAGCTGCTCGCCGGTGGCGCCGCCGCTGGAAACGAGGATGAAGCGCGTGCGCGGTCCCATGCGGGAGAAGGCGATCAGCGCGTCGGCGACGGCGGGCGTGAGGCGTGAGGAAAGCACGACGGCGGAGCCGGTGCGCTGCAGCCTTCTGGCTGCCAGCAGCAGCGTGCGCACAAAATCGGCAGGCTGAGAGAACGGCTCCCGCGCCAGCGCGGCGAGCATATGGGGAAGGCGGCTGCTCTCCTGGCCGGAAAGCTCCGCCGAGCGCCCGCCTGCAAGCGGCAGGCGAACCGGGCGGCCCGCTTCAAGCAGATCGCTGAGCACGCCTGCGGCCGTTTCTGTCAGCGCGTCGATGAGGGAGGCGCGCGCGGCGCCCGCGGCTCGGCTGCCGCCGGGCAGCGCGGGCGCGCCGCCGTCAAGCAGCACAAAGGCGTCCGGCCCCTGCGGGGTTTCGTAGGTGTGTACC
>JAFQOY010000283.1 GCA_017412025.1 Clostridia bacterium
CTTCGGGCATGAAGGTTTCCATGCTGCTTCAGCAGTCGATCCACATCCACCCGGATGACCTGGAGAAGATACAGCAGACAATCAGGCGGGAGGACGATGACAGAAAGAATCTGACCATTGACGCGCGTATCCTGGGCGAGAATGGCCGGTACAACTGGTATCGCTTCGTGGCCGCGATTGAGTATGGAGAGGCGCGCAGGCCCAAATCGGTCAGCGGCATCATCAGCAATGTGGATAAGGAAAAGCGCAGCGAGCAGGAGCTCCTGCGCAAAACGGAAGTGGATACGCTGACCCGCCTTCTGAACAAAGACGCCGCGCGCAAATATGTGGAAGAATGCCTGAGCAATCAGGCGAAGGACGAACAGTCCGCGCTGCTGATCATCGATCTGGATAATTTCAAGAGTGTGAACGATCGATATGGCCACATGTTCGGCGATGTGGTTCTGTGTGAGACGGCGATGGTGATCCGCAGGCACTTCCGCCCCAATGATATTGTGGCCAGAATCGGCGGCGATGAATTCATGGTCATGATGAACCCGAATGTCTCAAGGGATCTGATTGACAGGCGCTGCAGCGCGTTGTGCAAGGCACTCAAGGAGCATCTGGAAAAGCTCGTTCATGAGGGCTCGTGCAGCTGTTCAATCGGCGTCGCATTTGCGCCGGAGGCGGCCAATAATTATGCGGAGCTGTTCCAGCGGGCCGATCAGGCGCTGTATCTGAGCAAGCGCAAGGGCAAGAACACGTTCAGCGTGTACGATTCATCTGACGACAGCTATTCCGGCCTGCACATCCCGGAGACGGTCAATTCACGCATCGAATCTGAGGAAAACTCCGGCCTGCTGGATACCAGCGTGATCCGCCTGGCATTCAAGCGGCTGTATGAGGCAAAGAATGAAGAGGAAGCGATCAATAAGATCCTGCAGATGATCGGCGAACAGATGAACGTCGACCGCGTGTATATATTTGAGGATTCGCCGGACGGCCAGTATTGCAGCAACACGTTTGAATGGTGTCATGAGGGAATTGAACCGCAGATTGATCTGCTGCAGAACATCCACTATGACGAAGACGTGACGGGATTCAGAGAGAGCTTCAACGAGCAGGGAATCTTCTATTGTCCGGATATTGAAAAGCTGGAGGAGCCGGTCTACAGCGTAGTCAGGAATCAGGGAATCAAGTCCATGCTCGCCTGTGCGATCCGGGAAAAAGGCGTATTCCGCGGCTACATAGGCTTTGACGAGTGCACGGAGGAGCGGATCTGGACCAAAGAGCAGATTGAAGTGCTGACATTCTTTGCAGAGATGCTCTCTGTATTCCTGATCAAGATGCGTGCGCAGCGGCGAATCACGCAGTATGCCGAGAATCTGTCCAGCGTTCTTAACGGCAGATCGGAGTACATCTATGTGATGGATGCGAAGACGTATGAGGTCAGGTTTGTCAACAGGAAAGCCAAGACGAAGTTTGAGGGAATCGAGATTGGCAAGCGGTGTTTTGAGGCGATCAATGACATGGACAGCCAGTGCAGGGATTGCCCGATCAACAAGGAAGGATTCTTCTCCGGCATGTGCGGCGACGTCTGCTACAGCCATGAGGGCTGGATCATGCATGTGGAGGCGTCCCTGATCAGCTGGCAGGGCGAGCCCGCGTATCTGATTATATGCCGCGACAAGGAAGAGAAATGATGGAGGACGGAGCGGGCTGCTCCGGCATTCACCGGGAGCATATACCGTTTGAGGAGGCGCATGATCATCAATGAAGCGGATAAAGGTGCTGTTCATCGTTGAAGCGATGGGCGGCGGCATATTCACATATGTAGTCAATCTGACCAATCAGCTTGCGGACAAATTTGAACTCTATGTGGCATATGGTTTGCGCGATCAGACGCCTGTGGATTACAAAGACTATTT
This sequence comes from Clostridia bacterium, assembly GCA_017412025.1. The sequence goes on from JAFQOY010000283.1 coordinate 1,908, forward strand.
TGATCCGCGGATTCATTTGATCCGGGTGGAGAATTTCACCAGATCCGTCAGCATCAAAAAGGATATGCTGGCCTTTGCAGAGATCCGGAGAATTGCGAAGGGGATTCAGCCCGATATCATACACCTGCATTCTTCCAAGGCGGGTGCGCTGGGCAGATGGGCGTTTGACGGCAGGCGCGTACCGCTGTTTTATACGCCGCATGGATACAGCTTCCTGATGAACGACCACAGCGCCGTCCACAAAGCGGTGTATTATACGATAGAAAAGCTGAGCAGCATGCGCCGCTGCACCACCATTTCCTGCGGACCGGGCGAGGATCAGCAGACGCGGAAGATGACTTCGCGCGCGAAATATGTCAGAAACGGTATCCATACAAAAGAGATTGACGCGCTGCTTGACGGCGCAGAGCCTGCAGCGCATCCGTTTACGGTGTTCACGCTCGGCAGAATCTGTCCCCAGAAGAATCCGGCGTTGTTCAATGAAATTGCGCTCAGGGCGCCGGACGTCCATTTCCTCTGGATTGGCAAGGGAGAGCTGTGCCACGAGCTGACGGCCCCAAACATCACCGTGACGGGCTGGCTGCCGCGCAGGGAGGCGCTGAACAAGGCGATGCAGGCGGACGCATTCATCCTCACATCGCGCTGGGAGGGGCTTCCCATCTCGCTGCTTGAGGCGATGTATATGCGCAAGCTCTGCATTGTGAGCGATATCCCGGGCAACAACGACGTGATCCGAAACGGCGAGAACGGCTTCCTGTGCAGGACTGCGGATGAATTCGTACAGGCGCTCAGGACGCATATGGGGCAGAAGCAGACAGAGATGATTGAACGGGCGTATGACGAGATTATGCAGACATATAACCTTGATGTGATGGCAAAGGCGTATGAAGAGATTTATATGCAGGCGGTCCGCAGCCGCGGATGAGCCGGCGCCGCCTGAGGGCGGGATGCATCACACGAAAAAGGCATATGCCTGCGCAGAGCGCGTGCGCGGATTCAAAAGGAGAACACAGCCCTGAGCGCGGGAAACGGAAAGGAATCCGTGCGTTTCGGGGAATGACGGAAGAGATTGAGCGATTCAATGATGAAGGGATGAGGATGTACCGATGATGCTTCGAAAAGGCTGGCTCAGACATCTGGACTTTATTGTTCTGGATATCGTGTGCATTGAGATTGCTTTGCTGTTTGCAAAGCTGGTCATGACGCTGGTGCTGAAAGAATTCATATTCGCATACTGGCAGCTGTTCATCCTGTTTCCGCTGGTTTACGTGGTGATGAGCATTCTGACGGACGCGTATAACGGCATTCTGCAGCGCGGATATATCAGGGAGCTTGGCGCGCTGCTGAAGATTGACGTGGCGACGTTCTGCTTCATGATCTTCATTTTCTATTTCCTGCTCATGCTGCCGACGCTGCCGCGCATTGTGCCGATTGTATTCTTCCTGATTCATATTCCATTGGCGTATGCGGTCCGCTTTAATCATAAGTTCTATCTGCGCAAACGCTACAGCAATGTCAAGTATGCCCGTCAGATCGTGGTTGCGGCGACGGAGGCGGCGGCGCGGGATATGATCAAGACGATCACGGTATCTGCGATTCGCAATTATCAGTTCTTTGGTCTGGCCATTCTGGATAAGTCCATGGTCGGCGAGAAGATTGAAAGCGTTCCGGTCATGGCGGATAAGGACAGCCTGATCAACTATGTCAAAGAGCAGATTGTCGACGAGGTGTTCATCAATCTGCCGGATGATTCCGCTTCGACGCTTACGCTTGCCAATCAGCTGCTTCAGATGGGCATCACCGTGCATATTTTCATGGAGAGCTCGTATCAGAAGCTGCCCAACCGCATGATCAGCAATGTGTTCGGCTACAATGTCCTCTCCACAACGATCAGCCCGGTCACCTTCCGTCAGTCCCTGATCAAGCGGCTGATTGACATTTGCGGCGGATTGGTCGGCTGCATGATCACGCTGCTGCTGACGGTCATCATCGGTCCCATCATTTACATCAAATCCCCCGGCCCGATCTTCTTCTCGCAGATCCGCGTGGGCAAGAAGGGCCGCGAATTCAAGATCTACAAGTTCCGTTCCATGTACATGGACGCCGAAGAGCGCAAGAAGGAACTGATGGCCAGGAACAGCATTAAGGACGGCATGATGTTCAAGATGGACAATGATCCGCGCATCATCAAGGGCATCGGCCACTTTATCCGCAAGACGAGCCTGGACGAGTTCCCGCAGTTCATCAATGTGCTCAAGGGCGACATGTCCATCGTGGGCACCCGCCCGCCGACGCTGGATGAGTATCGCCGCTACAGCCCGCATCATAAGCGCCGCCTGTGTATGCTGCCGGGCATTACGGGGCTTTGGCAGACCAGCGGACGCAGCACGATTCTGGATTTTGAAAGAGTCGTCGAACTGGATACGGAGTATATCGAAAGCTGGAGCCTGAATCTTGACTTCAAGATCATTTTGAAGACGGTGTCCCAGGTGCTCAAGACCGACGGAAGCGCAAAATAAGCTGTGCCGTCTTTTCGCATCTTTTCCGTCCTGCCGCTGCTGCGCTTCCTTCCGCCCGGCTCAGACGGGACAAAAAAACTGCTGAACATTCAGGCGCATGCTGATCTGAAAATCGTATTATGGGTGACAAAGTTACGGAAGAATTGCAGTATTGCGGTATAATCATATCAGAAAAAGCAAAAAGGAGAATGCTGTATGAGACGAATTGATTCTGTCAAAGCCCGCGAGATTCTGGATTCCCGGGGAAACCCGACGGTGGAGGCCGAAGTACGTCTTGATGACGGCAGCATGGGCAGGGCTTCGGTGCCTTCCGGCGCATCCACGGGCATTTACGAGGCGTGCGAACTCAGAGACGGCGATGCAGGGCGTTACCTTGGAAAGGGCGTCGGCAAGGCCGTTCATCATGTCAATCACGAGATTGCGCAGGCGCTGGCCGGCCATGACGCGCTGGATCAGGCGGGAATCGATCGCCGGCTCATCGAGCTGGATGGAACCCCCAACAAAAGCCGCCTGGGCGCCAATGCCATTTTGGCAGTCTCGCTGGCTGCGGCAAAGGCGGCGGCGGCCTCTGTGGGGCAGAGCCTGTATCGGTATATCGGCGGCAGCAACGCCAGAAGGCTTCCTGTTCCGATGATGAATATCCTCAATGGCGGCGCGCATGCGGCCAATAACGTAGATATTCAGGAATTCATGATCATGCCGGTATCGGCTCCTGCATGGTCTGAGGCGCTGCGCCGCTGCGCAGAGGTGTTCCATATGCTGAAGCATGTGCTCAAGGCCAAGGGAATTCCGGCTTCGGGCGTTGGCGATGAGGGCGGGTATGCGCCCAATCTTGAAAAAGACGAGGATGCGCTTGCCGCCATTGTGGAGGCGATTGAAAAGGCGGGATATGTGCCCGGCGAGGATTTCATGATCGCGGTGGACGCGGCGTCCTCGGAGTGGTTTGAGGAAGAGACGGGCATGTACCATCTGCCGAAATCCGGCCAGAGCCTGAACCGCCGCCAGATGGTTGAAATGTGGGAGAGGCTTTCTGCGCAATACCCGATCATCTCCCTTGAGGATGGCATGGGCGAGACGGACTGGGAAGGCTGGGCCATGCTGACGGAGGCGATTGGAAGCAGGGTGCAGCTGGTGGGAGACGATCTCTTTGTGACCAACACGGAGCGGCTGGCTGAAGGAATTCAGAAAGGCGTTGCAAACTCCATCCTCATCAAGGTCAATCAGATCGGCACGCTGACGCAGACGCTGGAGGCGATTGAAATGGCCAACCGTGCGGGCTATACCGCCATCATTTCCCATCGCTCCGGCGAGACGGAGGATACCACCATCGCCGACCTTGCCGTGGCCGTGAACGCCGGCCAGATCAAGACCGGCGCGCCCAGCCGCAGCGAACGGGTTGCCAAGTATAACCAGCTTCTGCGGATTGAAGAGGAGCTGGGCTCAAGCGCCCAGTATCCCGGCAGAGAGGCGTTTTTCAACCTGAGGTGAACGCGGAGAATCTCCCCATGTGCGCCGACGTCTGACACGGCGCACATTCTGTCGTGAATCCCATATGCCATTGAATACGGCGCCGTCCCCGGCATTCGTCCTTCCTGTCCGTACAGGAAAGCGGTGCGCAGGGCGGCGCCGTTTTTTTCTGCGCGGCGCTTATGCTTGATTGTCTCCCTGCGAAATGATATAATCATGGCAGGAATTTTTTTCCTCCGGCAAGCGGACGGAGGAAGCGCAGAAAGAACAGAAGCATTCAGGGCAATTCTGAAGAGGACAATGAGGAGGGGTACCTGTGACGACCAACATTTCCGCCGCTTCGCTGGAGATCATCAAGCGGATGCAGCAGAGCGAACTGACTGAGAGCGTGATCTACGAAAAGATTGCGGCATTTGCAAAGGGTGAGGAGAACCGCAAGACCCTTCAGCGTCTTGCGCAGGAGGAAAAAGCGCATTACCTCGTATGGAAGAAATACACGGGGATTGAGATGAAGCCGGAGGCGGGCAAGGTGTTCAAGTATACCCTGCTTGCGAGGATTCTGGGCTTTACGTTTGCGGTCAAGCTGATGGAGCAGGGCGAGGAACACGCTCAGGACGTCTATGAAAAGCTGGCGGCAGAGGTGCCGGAGAGCATCGTGATCCGCAGGCAGGAGGAAGAACACGAAAAAGCGCTGCTGGGCATGCTCGACGAGGAGCGCCTGCAGTACGTGGGCAGCATGGTGCTGGGCCTCAACGACGCGCTGGTGGAGCTGACGGGCAGTCTGGCCGGCTTCGCCTTTGCGCTGCAGAATACGCGGCTGATCGCGCTCTCCGGCCTGATTGTCGGCATTTCTGCGACGTTCTCGATGGCCTCTTCGGAGTTCCTGGCTGCGCGCAGCGAGGGGCGCAGCGATGCGCTCAAGTCCTGCTCCTATACGGGCATTGCGTACCTGCTCACGGTCATCGCGCTCATTGCGCCGTATCTGATCTTCCCGGCGACCCAGTTTATCCCGGCGCTGATCTGCATGCTGGCCGTGGTGATTCTGATCATCGCAGGCTTCACCTATTATACCTCCGTCGCGCAGGATCAGCCGTTTAAGTCGAGGTTCCTGGAGATGGCGATGATCAGCGTGAGCGTGGCGGTGGTGTCCTTCATCGTCGGCATTCTCGCAAAGAAATTCCTGGGCGTGGACGTGTGATAAGCCCCGGGAATACATGGCCGGGAGTCTGAGCGGGGCGCTGTCCTGCCGGACGGGCAATGAAATAAAGAGACCTCCTGCTGCAGAGCGTAGAAGACTCTGCGGCAGGAGGTTTTGAGTGCTGTGACGAAGGCTGCGGAAGGCCTGCGGTTTTCCGGGCGGGGCTGTCTAAAGGGCGTTTGCGGCGTTCTGCGTCCGGCTTCAGCCGCCTCAGGCCGGATGGAATGTCACATGATCATGTTGATGCCGCGCTGCAGCGTCTGGGCATTGATACTTCCGGTAGCCTGCGCGACGGCGTGCCCTTCAGCGTCGATGAAGTATGTGGTCGGAAGCGAGTATACGCCGTAGGTCATCGCTGCGTCCACTGCCGTATCGTAGAACACGGGGAAAGCATAGGCGTTTTTGTCGATGAATGCGGATGCGCTGTCCACGGTCTCGCGCGAGCCGTCCGTCATGTTGACCATCAGGAAATGGACGTCCTGACCAAGCTCCAGATACTTTTCGTGGAAGTCCGGCATTTCCATCTGGCACGGGCCGCACCAGCTTGCCCAGAAGTTCAGCACGATGGGTTTGCCGGTATAATCGGACAGCTGCACCTCGTTTCCATCCCTGTCGTAGACGGTAAAATCCGGGGCAGGCACCTTTTCGGGAGCAGGAGCCTCTTCGCCGGCGTTTTCACCCGTATCGGCGGCTTCGGCTTCCGGCTGCTGCACAGCCAGCTGATCCGGGGAAAGAGACTGACCAAGGCGCGTATAGAGGATAGATGCGCCGCCGATCAGGAGAATAAGGGCGAGGGAAATGGCGAGCAGGGTTTTCTTGCTGTTCATAATGTACCTCCTTAACCGAGCAGGCTCAGCAGCCGCCCGAGCGTTCCGGTTGCCATCAGGATACCAATCAGCACAAGCAGCACGCCGCTGACGGCATTGATGACGGCATAGTTGCGTTTGATCCAGTTGAATGCGGTCTTGAGATAGTCGATCATAACGGCGCTGAGGATAAAGGGAATGCCGAGTCCCAGCGAATAGAAAAGAAGCATCAGCATGCCCTCAAGCGCGTGCGCCTGCTGGGAGGCCAGCATCAGCGCTGAACCGAGGAAAGCGCCGACACAGGGCGTCCAGCCGACGGAGAAGATCATGCCAAAGAGCAGCGCTGAGAAGAAATTCATGTTCTGCGTACGGGCGCTCCTGCTGCCGCCGCGGAACAGATTCAGCTTGAATACGCCGAGGAAATTCAGACCAAAGAAGATGACGATCAGGCCGGTAACGATGTTGACCGCTGTCTGATATTCCCTCAGGAAGCTGCCGACGGTGCCCGCCAGCGCGCCGAGGGTGACGAATACGACGGTGAACCCGGCGACAAAGCCGAGCGCGCCCTTGATCGTTTTGCCGGCCGTGCGCTCGCCGCCGCCTGCGAAGTAGGAAATATAGATCGGCAGCATGGGCAGCAGGCAGGGAGAGACGAATGTGATAACGCCTTCAAGAAAAGCGATGATGTATTGCATGCACTGCACTCCTTTCCAGAGAGAGAATGGATCCTGATTTCTGACTGCAGTATACAGCGAAAGGAATTGATTTTCCGTGACATCGTCACACAGCGCGCGGAAACCCAAATTGACTTTTGCAGCGCGTTATATTATACTTATGCCTGTCAAAAAAACCGATTGTATCGCGATGAAGGAGAAACACGCATGACCGGAAAAGATATCAGATATGTGGGCGTCAATGACCACCAGATTGATTTGTTTGAGGGGCAGTATGTCGTACCCGACGGCATGTCCTATAACTCATATGCCATTGTCGACGAGCAAATCGCCGTCATGGATTCCGTCGATCGCCGCTTTGCCGGAGAATGGCTGGAGAAACTTGAAAAAGCGCTTGAGGGCAGGCAGCCGGATTATCTGGTCGTCCACCATATGGAGCCGGATCATTCCGCAAGCATCACGGCTTTCCTGAATCGCTATCCGGAGGCGAAGGTGGTCGCCTCTGCGAAGGCGTTTGCCATGATGCAGAACTTCTTTGGCTGCGGCTACGAGGACAGGCGGATCGTCGTCGCCGAGGGGAGCACGCTCTCTCTGGGCAGGCATGAGCTTACCTTCATCGCCGCGCCGATGATCCATTGGCCGGAGGTGATGATGTCCTACGACGCTGCGGAAAAGGCGCTGTTCTCTGCGGACGCCTTTGGCAAGTTCGGCGCGCTGGACGTTGAGGACGAGTGGGCCTGCGAAGCGCGCAGGTACTATTTCGGCATTGTGGGCAAATATGGCGCGCAGGTGCAGGCGCTGCTCAAAAAGGCGGCTGCGCTGGATATTCAGGCCATTTATCCGCTTCACGGCCCGGTGCTCGATGAGGACGTCCAGCAGTATATCCGCCTGTATGACACCTGGTCCGCCTATCGTGCGGAGGATCGGGGCGTTGTGATCGCGTATGCCTCCATGTACGGCAACACCAGAGAGGCCGCCCTGCTGCTTGCGGAAATGCTCCGGGAAAGGGGCGTGAAGGTTTCCGTCTTTGATCTGGCGCGGGAGGACATGGCGGAGGCCGTCGAGGACGCTTTCCGTTATGACACCCTGGTGCTCGCCGCGCCTACGTACAATGCGGGCGTATTCCCGGTGATGAAGGAATACATTCATCACCTGACGGAGCGCAACTATCAAAACCGTACCGTCGCGCTGATTGAGAACGGCTCCTGGGCGCCCACGGCGGCAAAGGTGATGCGCGGCATGCTGGAGGGAAGCAAAAATCTGACCTTTGCCGAGGTCACGGTCAGGATTCTCTCCGCGCTGGGCGAGGAAAGCAGGGCGCAGCTTGGATTGCTGGCCGACGAGCTCTGCCGCAGCTGATGGATACAATATCCCCCTTCGATTGAGGATGATCGAAGGGGGATTCTGTTTCTTTTTTGGAAAATGCGAGAATCCTTCCGCTGTGCACA
>JAFQOY010000284.1 GCA_017412025.1 Clostridia bacterium
ATCGGAATACTTGGCGAGCATTTCCGGATTCTGCGCATAGCCGCCGGTGGCGAGGATGACGGCCTTGGCGTTGACGGTCACCTTCGCGCCGTCCTTCATCGTGGCCTTCACGCCCACGACCGCGCCGGCTTCATTGGTGATCAGCTCTTCCGCGCGGCAGTTGTAGAGGGTCTTGCCGCCCTTGCCCGCATAGAGATTGGTCAGCGGGGCGGTGAACTGGCCGCCGTGGCCGCTGGTCTGGCCGCCGCCGCCCATGGTGTTGTGCACGCGCCACGGGGTGATGGAGCTGTGGATATACTCGACGTCCTGCACCTGCACGCCGCGATCCTCCAGCCACTGCAGGTTCTCCGCAGAGGCGTCGCAGAATGCGCGAACGAGTTCTTCGTTCATGATGTCGTCGCGGTCAAAGCTCATCAGGTACTCAAACATCATGTCCGCGTTGTCGGTGTAGCCCTGCTTCTCCTGCCACGGGGTGCCCGCAGCCAGGATCTTGCCGCCGCTGCGCACGGTAGAGCCGCCGGTGAGGCCGGCCTTTTCAAGCAGCAGTACGTTGGCGCCCGCCTCCTGCGCGGCGATGGCGGCGGACAGGCCCGCAGCGCCCGCGCCGACAACCACAACGTCAACGTCATAAACGGCTTCCACGGCCTCAGCCGGAACAGTCTTCGCCTTCAGGACTTCCGCATCGCCGCCGGCCTGCACGACAGCGTCGGCCACAGCCGCGATCACGGCGTTGCCGGACACGGTCGCATTGGTCACCGCGTCGATGCCCAGAGCCTGATGCTCAATGATCAGCGCCGGGAAAGCGTCCAGCGGAGCGTTCGGCACGCCGTAGCCAAGGCCGAGGTTCTCCGCATGCGCGACAACCTTCACGTCCGCAATGGCGTTCTCGGTGAAGGTAACCTCAACGGTCACATCGCCGTTCTTGCCCTTCGCCGCAGCGGTATAGGTGCCGGCGGTATAGCTTCCGTCCCACGCAGCAGCGCCCGCAGCCTCGTCAAGGCAGCTCTTGACAGCAGCCTTAATCGCAGTGCTGGTCACAGTCGCGCCGGCAACGCCGTCCACCTCGGCGCTCTGCGCGGCGACGATCGCCGGAATCATCGCGTCCGGCACACCGCCTGCGATGGACGGGGTCTCGCCGGAAACGTCGGCGGTCACAGCGGTGATCGCGCCGCCTTCGATGGTCACGGTCACAGCGACCGGACCCATCATGCCCTTCGCCTCGGCGCTGTACACGCCGTCGGTGAAGGCCGCCATGCCGAAGGACGGCACGAGCAGCGCCAGCACAAGCGCCAGCGCCAGAATGGTCTTCTTCATATGCTTTTCCTCCATCATATTTCAGCTTCTGCTGAGATTGTCTACAGATTATCATATCCCGATGGCAGTGTCAATTATAACCATGCGCATAAATTGACTTTGCATCCCGTAATCGTTATACTGTATCTATCTCCATGCTTTGAAAGAAGGCGCGTCCATGGCCAGTGATTTTTCACAGGGAAAGGTTTGGAAACGGATTATCCATCAGGCTGTTCCGCTTGCTCTGGCGCAGCTGGTTCAGCTGCTGTACAACATTGTCGACCGTATCTACATCGGGCATATGCCCGGCGCAGGCAGCGCCGCGCTTACGGGCATCGGACTTACGTTTCCCATCGTCACGCTGATTGCCGCGTTCACAGCCCTCTATGCCACGGGCGGCACGCCGCTGTTTTCCATCTCCCGCGGCGCGGGCGATCACGAAAAGGCCAGGCGCATCATGGGCAGCACGTTCACTCTGCTTCTGATGACGTCCTTCGTGCTGACCGTCCTTCTCCTCGCCCTCAAAAGGCCCGTCATGTTCCTCTTCGGCGCAAGCGAGGCATCCTACGTCTACGCCGACGCATACCTGACCATCTATCTGCTGGGCACGCCGCTGAGCATGCTCGCAACCGGCATGAACGGCTTCATCAACGCGCAGGGCTTTGTGCGCATCGGCATGATGACCACCGTCATCGGCGCGCTGCTCAATCTGGTGCTCGATCCGCTCTTCATCTTCGGCCTTGATATGGGCGTGTCCGGCGCAGCGCTGGCCACAGTCCTCTCGCAGGCCGTCTCCTGTCTGTGGGTGCTGCGCTTCCTGACCGGAAAGCGCGTATCCTTCCGGCTTGAAAGGCGCATCGTCCGCCTTCATCCCGACCTCATCGGCAGGATCGTCACGCTGGGTACGGCAGGCTTCATCATGCAGGGCACCAACTGCCTCGTGCAGGTCGCCTGCAACTCGACGCTCAGCCAGTTCGGCGGCGATCTCTATGTCGGCGTCATGACCGTGCTCAGCTCCGTGCGCTCCGTGCTGGAGCTTCCGCTTTCCGGCCTGATCAGCGGCGCGCAGCCCGTGCTCGGTTTCAACTACGGCGCCAAAGAGTATGCCCGTGTCAAAGAGGGTATCCGCTTCATGACGCTGTGCGGCATTGCCTACAACGTGCTCGCCTGGATGATGGTTATCTTCTTCCCTCAGGCGCTCATCCGCGTATTCTCCTCCGATCCTCAGCTCATCGCCGCCGGTCCGCAGGCGCTGCACACGTATTTCTTCGGTTTCTTTTTCATGTCCTTCCAGTTCGCCGGGCAGTCCGTCTTTCAGTCGCTGGGCTTTGCGCGCTATGCCATCTTCTTTTCCCTGCTGCGCAAGGCCGTGATCGTCGTGCCGCTGACGCTGCTGCTGCCCCATCTGGGTCTGGGCGTCAATGGCGTATTCATCGCCGAACCGATCTCCAATGTGATCGGCGGCCTCGCCTGCTTTGTCACCATGTATCTGACCGTCTACCGGACGCTCGGCAAAGACGTTCAACCTCCTTCCCGACACCCGTAACGCCATATCAACGAAAGGAGTCCTACCCCATGAACAAACCCGTCCTTCGCTACGGCGCAGACTACAACCCCGACCAGTGGCTGGATCGCCCGGATATCCTCGCGCAGGATATCGAGCTGATGAAAAAGGCGCACGTCAACGTCGTCTCCCTGGGCATTTTCGCCTGGGCCACGCTCGAACCGGAAGAGGGCGTGTACAACCTTGACTGGATGAGCGAAATCATCGACAGGCTCTACGCCGCCGGCGTATCCGTCAACCTGGCTACGCCCTCCGGCGCGCGTCCCGCGTGGATGGCGCGCAAGTATCCTGAAGTGCGCCGCGTGGACGCCAACCGCGTTCGCCAGCTCTTCGGCGAAAGACACAACCACTGCTACACCTCTCCCGTCTACCGCGAGAAGGTGAAGCAGATCAACCAGCAGCTCGCCCTCCGCGTAGGCCGTCACCCGGGCGTGATCATGTGGCATCTGTCCAACGAATACGGCGGCGAATGCCACTGCGAGCTGTGCCAGGAGGCCTTCCGCAACTGGCTCAAGGCGCGCTACGGTACCATCGAAGCCGTCAACAAGGCATGGAATACCAAATTCTGGAGCCACGACTATCCGGATTTCTCCTATATCGAGAGCCCTTCCCCGCACGGCGAACACTCCGTGCACGGCCTCAAGCTCGACTGGAAACGCTTCGTCTCCCATCAGACGACGGACTTCATGAAGTGGGAACGCGACTGCATCCGCGAGATCGTGCCGGAGGCGAAGGTCTGCGCCAACATGATGTACTTCTACGACGGGCTCGACTACTTTGAGATGGCCAAGGAGATCGACGTGGCCACGTGGGACACCTACCCCACCTGGCACAAGCCGACCGAGACGCTCGAGCAGACGGCCCTCGATACCGGCTTTATGCACGATCTGATCTACTCCGTCAAGGATCAGCCTTACTGGCTGATGGAAAACTGCCCCGGCCCGACCAACTGGCAGCCCATCTCCAAGTGCAAGAAGCCGGGCGTCAACATCATGGCCGGCATGCAGACCATCGCCCACGGCGGCGACGCGGTGCTCTATTTCCAGTGGCGCCAGAGCCGCGGCTCCAGCGAGAAATTCCACGCCGCCGTCGTCAGCCACGACTGCCGCGAGGACAACCGCATCTTCCTTGAGGCGTCCGAACTGGGCAGGCAGCTTGCTGATCTTTCCTTCGTCACCGGCGCAAAGCGCGAAAAGCAGGCGGCCATCGTCTTTGACTGGCACAACAAATGGGCGCTTGAGGACGCGCAGGGCCCGCGCAACAAGGGCCTTTCCTACAAGCATGAGCTGCTGCGCCACTATGCAGGTCTGCGCAGAAACGGCGTCAACGTGCAGATGATCAACCAGGACAGCAGCCTTGAAGGCTACAAACTCATCGTCGCGCCGATGCTCTACATGCTCCGCGAGGACTTTGCCAAGAAGCTTCGCGCCTTCGTCAAGGGCGGCGGCACGCTGGTCATGACCTACTGGAGCGGAATCGTCAACGAGACTGATCTGTGCTGGCTCGGCGATACCCCGCATCATCTTACCGACGTGCTCGGCGTGCGCAGGCTGGAGATCGACTCCATGTACGACGGCGAAACCCGCCGCTGCGTATCCCTGTGCGACGCGCTGCCCGAAACGGCGCACGGCTCCATCCTCTGCGAGGTGGCTGCCTGCGAGGGCGCAAAGCCGATGATGCGCTATGACGAGGATTTCTTTGCCGGCGCGCCAGCCGTCGCCGTCAATACTTTCGGCAAAGGCAAGGCGTATTATATCGCCACCCGCTTTGAGGAAGACTTCTACAAGCCGCTTTATGCGGAAATCTGCTCCGGCTTGCTCGCCTCCTGCTGGCCGCATCATCTGCCCGAGGGCGTGCTCGCCAGCCAGCGCGGAGAATATATCTTCCTCGTCAACACCACCGAAGCCGTCATCTGGGCGGAAAACCTTGAGCTGGCGCCGTATGCCACGGCCGTATACAAAAAGGAAAACGGCGTGTGCAATCTCGTGTACAATGCGTCGGAGTTCATCTGGAAGCCGTAACCATACCATAAACGCATAATAAGACGATGCAGGCTGCGCCATCCGGCGCGGCCTGCATCGTCTTATTCTGTCTTTTGCTTTGAAAAGCGCCTGCGCAGACGCTTGAGCTTCGTCTTGCGGATCACGATATCCGCCATCAGGCAGGCCAGCACGGCAATCGCCATCGGCAGCTGAATGTCATATTCAATGGGCGTTTCGCCGAGGTCGATGGCCATCAGCGCCTTTGCATCCGAAACGACCGTGCCGCCCGCCGCGCCGGAGATCTCCATCAGCGTCACCGCGCCGCGCTCGCCCGCTTCCATACTGTATTCGCCCGGCCAGGAATGGGCAAACGCCGTCTCCTTCGCGCCCAGCGCGTTCCCCTGCCCGTCAAGCGCGGTCAGCGTCACGCTGTAGCGGCCTGCGCCGTCAAGCGGCGTCTCACCTGCAAACCGGTTTTCTTCCGCAGGCAGCAGCTCCGTTTCATATGTTCTGCCTTCCGGCGAAACCACCTGAGCCATCACCTGATATACGCCTTCCGTCTCTTCCAGCACGCTCAGCATGCCGCGCGCGCTGCCGGGCGCCATGCGCACATCCATGCCGGTCTGTCTGAGCGTATCGGGCACAAGCGCCTTCATCATGTTCAGGATCATCGCACGTCCCTTGTCCGAATTGAACCAGGTGCGCGACCAGTCTCCGCTCAGATCGCTCATAAAGCTCGCCGCCCTGCCCGCGTCGTAATTCCACTGCGCGAACAGCGGCCTGCCCTCCGGTGTGGAGAGCGCGACAGAAGCGCTTCCCTTAGCCGCCGTGCGGATATAGCCGTAGAGCTGCGTAACGGCGCTTTCATCGTCGATGGCAAACACGCGTGTGCCGATTCTGGGCGTCACGGGATCGTCGATCGTGTATTCCACCTGGGAGAGCACCGTATCGGTGGACATGATATCCGGCAGATCGGATGCGCCCTCCACAAAATAGCACCTGCCGCCGCCGATAGCGGACAGCCCGTCAAGCAGCTTGACGACGTTCATGATCCGGCCAACGGCGATCGTGGACATGGTAATGCCGTTTGCGCGCATGTCCTTCACAATGGAATCAAAGCCGTCCTTGGCGTCCGCCGGGCTTCCGTCTGTGATGAAGATCACGTGCTTCTTCTCAAGCCCGTCAAACGCCTTGAGCGTCTCGCCGGCCAGCGTCAGCGCGCCGGAGAACTTCGTCAGCCGGTCCGGATCTGCCGTATCGATGCCGTTGATCGCCTCGATGACGGCTTCCTTGCTCTCCATGGACGTCATCTCCACCAGCACCTGCGCATCATCGGCAAACGTAATCACGCCCGCATAGTCGTTTGCATTGAGCGCGTCGACACACTTGATCGCGCCCCTGCGCGCCATCTCGATCGGCACGCCGACCGACTGCCTGGTCATCGAGTCCGTCACGTCGATGACCAGCATCAGCGCGACGGGATCCACGCTCTCCTTTTCCGCCACGCTCATGCGTACCGGAAGGAATTCTTCAAACGGCGTATCCTTCATACCGCCGTAGATGTACGTATTTTCGCCGCCCGTCGTCAGCACGCTGCGCCCGTAATCGGATACATATTCCTCAAGCCGCTGCGCGCTTCCCTCCGGCAGATCGGTCTCATTCACGTTCATCAGCACGATCAGCCCGTAATCGCACAGCGCCGAAACCGTATCCGGCAGCTGCGCGCTTGCGACCGTATCCACGCTGAAGCCGCCCTCTTCAAGCAGCGCCGAAAGCTTTTCCGCCTCTGCGCCCGTGCCGTCCACGAGCAGGATGCGCGCGCCGCTGTTGACGCTCATCAGGGCGAAACGCTGGTTATTCTGCGCCACCGTATCCTCTGCGCATTCCATCTGCGCGCGGTAGGTATGCTCTCCCGCCTCTCCTGCCGTCAGGTTCACCGCATACCGGTTTTCCCCCTCCAGCACGGTCACCGCTTCTTCCCATATCCGGCGCTCTCCGTCAAAGATGACGAGCGTGCCCTGCATCCCTGCATTGGAACGCACGCAGACCTGCGCCGCAAACCGCTGCCCCTGCGCGGCGTCTGACGGCAGAGAAAAGTCCGTCATCTGCATCTCCGGCGCTGTCATCCGCGTATCCACATGCACCGCATCCACGCGGATGCCCTGCGCATGCGCGCGCCTTGCCGCCGCAGCAGCGTCGCCGTCGGTTGCGCCACCGTCGCTGACGAGCACAATCCTTCGGGCAGCCTGCTGCGTCAGCCGCTGCGCCGCCGCGTCAATCGCCGCAGCGATATCCGTCGCGCCGCCGGAAAGCCCGCCTTCCTCATCGGACGGCGCTTCGGCAAAATACAGGAGCTCGATCCGATCCTCAGGGCCGGCAAGGCTTTGCGCCTCGCCGACGATCGCATCCGCCTGCTGCGCCGCTCCCTGCATGCTTGCAGAGCGATCCACCAGCAGCACGGAAACCGTCTCCTGCGAATGGGTGACAAGCCCTGCTCCGGCAGCAATCAGCACCAGCAGCACCACTTCGACCAGGCGCAGCAGAAGCGCCGGGCGCTCCACTGCCCGATCCCCTTCGCCGCGGCGCATCAGCCTGTACGCTGCGATCACCAGCAGGCAGGCCGGAATCATCGCCGCAAGCAGCCAGGGCGAACGGACGAATACCTCAGTATTTCTCACGATGATACACCACCCATTCAAGGATCAAAGCCGCAAGCAGCGCGCAGGCAAGCAGGCCCATCAGATCGACGCTCTGCGCCTGACGGCTCCGCACTTGCTCCGCACCTTCTACCCTGTCAATGCGGATCTGCGCGGCCTCCTGCTGTGCGCCGCCCGCGCTCTCCTGCGGCGGCATGCGCACAAAGAAGTTGAGCATCCGCTCCGTGCCGCCTGCCATCTCCTGCAGAAGCGTATATCCGCCGGGCGCAGCGAGCAGAATGCCCTGCGCTTCCTCCTCAAGCGTATGGATGACCATATCCGGCGTCTGCAGGAATTGCTTTTCGCACTTTGCGCCGGCGCTGGGGTATACCGTCACGCCGCAGTCATACTCCTGCGCGCCGAGCATCGGCGGCACGCTGAAAGTGAGCATGTTGTGCGCCAAAACCACATAATCGCTCAGAAGCGGCAGATTGCTGTCCTGCAGATCAAAGGGCATGATCAGCATCGCGTAGCCGCTCTCCGTCTCGCCCGCAAGCAGGACGGGATAGCTGCCGCATGTCAGCACCGGCGCAAACCTGCCGCTTGACACAACCTCGCGGAAGCGAACGACCGACGCATCCTTGAGCGTCAGATTCTGCGTCAGCTGCGCGGCCGTCCCCTGCGGCTCATCCCGCACAGCGGCAATCGCCGCGCCGCGCAGCGCATCGCCAAAGACGACGCCGACGCTCGCAGGCAGATACCGCGGATTGATCAGCCAGACCGCGCCGTCCTGCGGCATGTTTTCCGGCAGACATCCATCGTAGATATACAGGTCGTATCCCTGCGTATCTCCCGGCTTCTCCTGCGTATGCAGATCCACCTGCGCAAACGCGCCGAGCACGCTGCGAAGGAAGTATGTCTTTTCTCCGGTCAGCAGCACGCGCGCCGTCTTTTCCGGCTTTTTATACAGGCGGTATTCGTTGTCCTGCGGCAGATGATCATCCGCCAGCGCCGCAACGCGCACGTCCTGATAATCGTACGCCTGCCTGACCAGCAGCGAGACGGCAACCGGCTCCCCATCCGGAAGAAGCACCGCGCCATGCTCCTGCGCCTGGCCGTTCACGCGCATCTCCATCCTGTCCTGCGCCTGCTTTTCCCCGTTGAGCCACAGCTCAAAAGTTACGTTTGCACTATGTCCCCGGCTGACTGCCTGCACGGTGAACGTCGTGCCGTAGATCGATCCCTGCGCAGCGAGGGAAGAAAGGCTGACGTTCCATTCGCCGTCTCCGCGGACATTGACTGCCGCAGCGCCTTCGCCGCCCTCTGCATCCGTATAAAATCTCACGTCCGAACAGCCGCTCTTTTCAGCGATCGCCTGCCCCAGCGCCTGTGCTCCCTCCATATCGCCTGCGCCAAAGCCGCACTGCGCGCCCTCCAGCGCCGCATGCACCTCGCCCGCGCCGATATGCTCGGCAAGCACCTTTGCCTCGTCTCCCGCCAGAATCACCGTCACGCTGCTGCCCCACGGCAGTTTCTGCACGTCCTGCTCAAGGCTGTCCATCGCGCGCGAAAAGCGCGTTTTCCCCTGCGCATCCGCGATGCGCATGCTGCCCGAGCCGTCCACCACGGCAATCAGGTGCGTATCCGCGCCCGGCAGCACCACGGACGGATGCGCAACCAGCAGGCACGAAAGCAGTATACCAAGCAGCTGCAGCACAAAGAGGACCGCCTTCTTAAGCTTCTGCACGGCCCTGTTCTTTTTTTCATACCGCTGTGCCAGACGCCACAGATAGGTGCTTGACACCGTCCTTGTATCGTATCTGCGCCGGATCAGACAGACCAGCACAAACACCGCTGCGCACAGCAGCGCCCACAGACCGGAAGGATAGGCAAAACTCATCGGATCAGCTCCTCCACACAGCCCTTCGTCACCAGCGCTTCCTCCACGCGCTCATCGCTGCGCAGCATCATATACGGTACGCCGCGCGACGCGCAGAACCTGCGCACATCCTCAAGAAACGCCTCAAGCGCCTGCTGATACGCCCTGAGCGCGCCGCGGTTGACGTCCATGCTCACGCGCTCGCCGTTTGTCTCGCAGTCGCACAGGCTGATCGTGCCGTTGAGCGTGGGGCTCAGTTCCGAAGGAGACAGCACCTGAATCACGGCCACCTCACGATGACGGCCAAGGAGCGTATCCACCGCCCCCTTCCAGTCGCTGTCCGTGAGGAAATCAGAGATGATATAGCTCACGCCGTCGTCAAAGCCCGGATTGGGATCGCTGCGGATGGCGGCGCAAAGATCCGTTTCGCCTTCAAAGACGACCTCCTCCAGCTTCCTGACCGCCGCGTAATAGCTCTCGCGTCCGATGACGCTGCCGCTGAGATCCTCGCACGTCTTCCCCCTCAGCAGCCTGAAGGACACGCAATCCATGTTGGACACGGAGAGATAGCCAAGCGCAGCCGCAAGGCGCATCGCCGCCAGCCCCTTCTCCTCTTCAAACCCCATGGAGCGCGACTGATCCAGATACACGCGGTTTCTGCCCTGTTTTTCATCGATAAACCGCTTGATGTAGTACTTTTCAAACCTGCCCGCCAGATTCCAGTCGATCCTGCGCAGATCATCGCCCTGCACATATTCTCGGTAATCCGCAAATTCCGGCGAGGAACCGTACGCGCGCGAACGTCGTGCACCGCTGAAATGACCGTTTGTCATCTGATGCACATACAGATCCAGCGTGTCAAGCGCGGACAGGAATTCGCTGTCGATGATTCTCGAGGCCATCTTCATCCCTCTTTCAGACAGACTTCTTCTTTCCCTTCGCCGCCTTAATCAGGTCATGAATCACCTGATCCGGCGTCATATGCGTCGCCAGCGCCTCGTAGCCCAGCTTGATTCTGTGCCTGAGCACCGGATAGGCCAGCGTATCCACGTCCTCAACGCTCACATTGTATCTGCCGTTCACCATGGCGCGCACCTTCGCGCCGGTGATCAGCGCCTGCGCCGCACGCGGGCTCGCGCCCAGGCGGATATGACGCCTGGCAATCTCTCCCGCCAGCGGGCCGTCCGGCTGGGTGGAGGCGACAAGGCGCATCGCGTACATCACGATATCGTCCGTCACCGGGATCTCCTTCGCCGTCTCGCGCATACGCAGCAGCTCCGCGCCGTTTACCACGCCTTCGGAGACCTCGTCCATCGTCTTCTGCGTCATCAGTACGATCTGCTTCATCTCTTCAAGCGTCGGATACGTCATGATGAGCTTGAACATGAAGCGGTCCATCTGCGCCTCAGGCAGCGCATAGGTGCCCTCCTGCTCGATCGGGTTCTGCGTTGCCAGCACGAAGAACGGCTCGTCAAGCTGATGATCCTCGCCCGCGACGGTAACCCTGTGCTCCTGCATCGCCTCCAGCAGCGCGCTCTGGGATTTTGGCGTGGCGCGGTTGATCTCGTCCGCCAGCACGATATGGCTGAAAATCGGTCCCGGCTGGAAGCGGTACGCGGCATTGCCCTGTGCGTCCTTTTCAAGCACATTGGTGCCCGTTACGTCCGCCGGCATCAGGTCCGGCGTAAACTGAATGCGCGAAAACGGCAGAGAAAACACCCTGCCCAGAGAGCGCACGAGTCTCGTCTTGCCGATGCCCGGCACACCCTCCAGCAGCACGTTGCCGCCTGCGATCATCGCGATGACCGTGTTTTCCACCACGTCTTCCTGACCGACGATATCGCGCCTGACCTGTGCAAAGATCTCCCTGCACTTGGCGCTGAACATTCTGATATCCGCTTCGTTGACCATTGCTTTCACTCCTGTCATGGAATTCTCTCATATGCCGTCAAAGTACGCGCTGACCGCCTCCCGCAGCTCCTGCGGGATCGAATCAGCGGATATTTCCTCCAGATACCGCGCATAGTACGCGCCGTATACCTCGCCATAGGGCACCGTACCGTCAAGGCTCTCGTCCTTCGGCGCAAGGATCTTCTGGATATTGCCGTTTTCATCCGTCTCGCCCGGCGCATAGCCGCTCAGGCGCACCGCCTCCGGCGGATCATAGATGTGCTCGACCTCGGGCGGACTGTATGCCTCTTTCTCCTGGCTGACTGAAGCAGCCGGAGCCAGATTCACCGTTCTGGCGTTTTCCGGCGCCCAGGATTTGTTTGCATACGGATCGTAGCGCTCCTGATCGGACGGAACGCCCAGAAACTCGCGCACGTATTCCTTCGCATTGCCGATCGCCGTCTCAAGAATCTGCGAATTGTCCCGCTTGCCGTAGGCCATCTCCGCCGCCGTCTCAAGGCCGCCTGCGAGCATCATCATACCCTGACGCAGGATCTCCTGACTGTTATCGCGCAGAGGCTTTGCCAGCGATCCATTGATGTCATACACCAGATCCATCAGCGCGTTCATCTGCTCCATGCCCTCTTTCTGGGCAAGCTGATGCTCCATGGCGTCAAAAACCATGTTCACCACGTCGATATTGCCATCAAAAATCGCCTCACCCAGCGCCCGCAGGCTTTCATATTCCAGCATCGCCGCTGCGTAGGTGTCCCTCGGGGTCAGCTCTGCGACAGCCTTTTCCATGTCCTCCATCATCGCGCGGACGCCCGCCAGCGCCGAGAGCTCCACGCTGCCTGCGTCAAGCTGATCAAGCAGCGCATCCACCTGCGCCAGCAGGGAGGCCCTGTCCTCATCCTGAAGTTCGCTCTCTTCGATGGCGGCTCTCAGGGTTCCGATCTTTTCTCTGAGAAGCGCCGCCTCCGCGCTCTCCTGCGTCTGCGCCTGCGGCGTCAGGGCGATCATCTCCTGCGGGACAAGCAGCACAAGCGCCGTCGCGGCGGCAAGCAGCGTGCAGGCAGCCAGCGCCGCTGCGCTCACACGGAGCTGCAGCGCTCTGGGCGGCACAGCGGCAAGCCGCGCAATGGCGTCCTCCCGCTGCAGGCGGCAAAACGCGCTTTCCTCGCCCGCAAACTCCACCATCGTCTTAATCCTGTCCTGCCCCACCAGCGCGTCAAGCCGACGGGCAGCCTTCTTCATCGTCGGCCTGAACCGCAGCGCATACAGCAGCGCACAGACCGCCGCAAACATGGCGGGCATATACCGCTCAGCCACCAGAGGCATGGCAAACACGCGCCGCGCGGCCGCCATCGCCAGCCAGAGCGGAAGCACAACAAGACCGCCCGCAGCCACGCTTCGCAGCGCCGCCTCTGCGCCAAGCCTCCTCATATACGGGCGCAGCACTTTCTTCACACCGATGCCAATCACTCCCTCCGCATCCGGAGCACAATATATAAATAGCGTATCACAAAATACACCTTTCGTCAATTTTCTATCAATTCTCTCCGTTCACTCCGTATAAACCAATGGCACAGACCTTCATCCATGCCGCAGCGCCCATCCGGATTCAATCCGCCTGACGCTTCGCCCGTATCTGCGCTTTGTTTCCTTTTCCGCATCCATTCCGCCTGCTCCCCGGCCCTGCCGCCAAATGCCTGTTAACCAAAACCATGCACGGCAAAAGCATTCGCCCCAAAGAATCAAGCCCCGCTCCCGGCGCTGCCGGAAGCGGGGCTTCAGACCGTCAACAAAGTATTGTTGACGGTCTGTCGCTGCAAGTCTGCTAACGCATACTTGCAGCGGATAAAACATCATTTTCTTGTACGCTGCGCGTACGGCCAGAAAATGATATAGGAAGCGGCTTGCAGCCGCTC
>JAFQOY010000285.1 GCA_017412025.1 Clostridia bacterium
CCGTAATCAAGCAGCATGCCCGGGTACTTAGCCAGCAGCGGAGAGTTCGTCGCCTCCACGACGCCGCCCTCAAAGCCCTGCACGTAGTTCGCCACGACCATGTAGTCTTCCATCACGTAGTCAAGCACGTTCACCGCGCCGTCGAACATCGCAAAGCCGTCACCCAGGTCGCGCAGGGTGTAGTTGTAGCCCGCGAGGTTGTAATTCGCAGCCAGATCCAGCGGCTCATACGCGCCGGTCTCCTTGTTGTACACCATCACGTCCAGCACGCGGTAGCCGGCGGTCGGGCCGCTGACCCACACGCCCTTGTCGTCCGCGACGGTGGATTCCGGATAGGAAGCGTCGATCTTGTAGGTGATGCCGGAGACATGCAGGAAGCCGCCGTTCTCCTTCTCTCCGCCGGCGAAGCGGGCGCCCCACTCCAGCGCGTCCAGCAGCTGCTGGCCGGTGATGGTCTGCAGGCAGGCGACGTTGCCGAAGGTGTGGATCTGCTTGGCGACCTTGTAGGAGATTTCGCCGGTGATGGCCTTGTTGCGCACGCCGCCGCCGTTCATGATCGCAACGTCAACGTCAAGACCCATGTTGTCAAAGAGATAGTACAGCGCGTCCGCCGCCAGATCGCCGGTGTTGGTCTCCTGGCTGCGCACGAGGCGGTTGCCCTCGGCGTCGTAGTTGTCAAACGTCAGCGCGGTGGAGCCGATCACGGTGCCCAGCTGCTCGTCAATCGCTGCAATCCAGTCATTCTTGATCGCAGCAACGCTCTCGTCGCTGACCCACTTCGCGCCGGTATACAGCTCGCTTTCAAGCTCATATCCCACGACGTTCTCCACGTCGTTGCCCTCGGCGTCCTTGGTCACCTCGGTCAGCTCAACCAGCTCGATGAAATCGGTGGCGATGTCGCCGGTCTCCGCGTCGATGACCATCATGCCGATGCGGCCGAAGTATTCGCCGGTCTGCGTGAGGAGCACGGTTTCGCCGGCCTTATCGGCGACTTCCTTGCCCTGCACGGTGCTGTGGGAGTGACCGTCGATGAACGCGTCAAGGCCGGTCACGTTCGCGATGGTCTCTTCGCTCGTCCACGGCTTGGAAGCCGGATCGTCGCCCAGATGGCCCAGCACGATGACCTTCTCCGCGCCGGCGGCAGTCGCCAGATCGATCGCGGTCTGCACGTCGGCGTAGAGCTTCGCGCCGTCTTCGCCGCCGGCGATGCCGTAGATGTACTGGCCGTTTTCATCCTGGAAATAGGCCGGGGTGGACTTGGTGAAGGATTCCGGCGTGGTCGCGCCGATGATCGCCACGTCGATATCGCCGCACGGGAAGATCACATAGCTCTCCAGCACGTTGTCCTTGCGCTCGAAGAACTCCTCGTTGTAGAAGTTGCAGGACACGTACGGGAACTCCGCCCACTCGCGGATGTTGATGCAGCCGTCCATGCCATAGTCAAACTCATGATTGCCCAGCGTGGCCAGGTCGTAGCCCGCTGCGTTCATCAGCTTGATGATGGTCTCGCCCTTATCCATGGAGCCGTAGGCGGTACCCTGGATATGGTCGCCCGCGTCCACGAGCAGCACATGCTTGTAAGCCTTCTGCAGCTCGGCCTTCACGCCGGCAATCACGTCGTAGCTGAGCGCACCGTCGATATAGGTGTGCACGTCGTTGGTGTAGAGGATAACGATGTCGTCAGACAGCGTCGCTTCCGCGACAGCGGCAGGCGCAGCCACGCTGAGCACGAGCAGCAGGGACAGCACCAGAGACAGAAGTTTGCGCATAGGAATAATCCTCCTTTCACTTGCTGTCTCTATTATGACATAAAAAGCCAAAAAAGGGAATTACCTTTGTCATCTTTGTGCGTTAATTATGCCATACCATGCGAAAGGACGGGAATCGCTTCCCGTCCCGAATCGCATAAAGAGTGACGGACCGACGCCCCCTGCCGCTCTGCGCGCAATGCTCAACGCTTTGCCGACAGTCTTCGGCAGACGCCGCATCCCATCCCCGTCATGTTTTCTCACGAATCCATCAGGATGTCAATCTGTGAAAAGCCGTCGATATACGCGTCGCAGACGCGCTTCATCTCCTGCTCATACTCGGCGGAAGAATCGTCGTATACGCCGCACACGCGCATGCCAGCCGCCTTCGCCGTCCTGTCGGCATTGCAGTTGTCGTCAAGGAACCAGATCTCCCCGACCGGCCTGCCGATGCGCTGCGCCGCCATGTGATAGATAGCCGGATCGGCTTTGGTCGTGCCAAAGTCCTCACAGGACCACACGTTGGTGAACAGATCGTACACGCCCAGCCGCCTGAGGCACGGATCGAGCATCGCATGCGGGCTGGCCGTGAGCACGTTCAGGTCGTCTCCCCGTTCCTTCATGCGCATCAGCGCATCCAGTACGCCGGGTTTAGCCTGCACCCGGTATGTGTACGCCTCCACCGCGCGGCGCATCATGACCTCCACCAGCGCTTCCTTTTCCATATCGAGCCCGAGGCGGATGAAATACTCGGCCGTGCCCTTATAGCCAAGCGGCGTGATGATCTTGATGATATTCTCATCGTGCGCAACGCCGTGTTCCCTGAGAATGTCCAGCATCATCGCCGCATAGGTCGGCATGGAATCCACAAGCGTGCCGTCAAAGTCAAACAGATATGTGCCCATCCGTCCGTCTCCTTCCGGTTTTTCTTTGTCCGGTTCTCTATTTCCCGCTGCATGCCTGCAGCGCTATTTTCCTGTGTGCATCATTCAGGCGGCGCTTTCCGGCCCGCCTGACACACCGCAGCTTCATTATACCACAAAACAGCCGGGATGATTATGAAACCGGCGTTTTATGCTGACAGC
>JAFQOY010000034.1 GCA_017412025.1 Clostridia bacterium
ATCCGTTTGTCATTGCGGTATAATCTGTCTGCGGTTTTAGTGTTTTCATAGCAGTTACATTTTACCGCGGGCATTCAGGTTTTCATAGCCTGAGTGCTTTTTTCGTATGAAAAAGAGTTGCCTCTTAATGAGACAACCCCATTTTTGGTTTTCCGGTCAATCAACCACTGCGCCCTGTTCTTTCAGGATCGCGCGCAGCTCATCCGTATCCACATTGCCGGGCAGCATGCCCTTCTTCGCGGCAAGCGCCGCCGCAGCGCCGGCAGCATGGCCCAGCGCGCCGCAGCACGGGCTTGTGCGCGTGGATGCCTGCGCCTCGAACGTCGCGCTGATGTTGCGCCCGGCAACCATCAGGTTGCCGATATCACGGCTGAGAAGGCAGCCGTAGGGAATCGTGTAATATCCGCCCTCGCGCAGGAAACGGCTGTCGGTTTCCGTGCCGTCGGCAGAGTGGATATCGATCGGATAGCCGTAGGCGGCAATACCGTCGTCAAACTTGCGCTCGTCAAGGATATCGTACTCCGTCAGCGTGTATTGTCCAACCATACGGCGCGAGGAGCGTACGCCCACGCGAGGACCGGTAAAGAGCAGGTGCGTATTTTCGAATCCCGGTATGCGGCGCTTCATGAAGTCAAACAGCTCCCATACCTGGCGGCGGCCTTCTGTCTCCGCGCGGGAAAGCGACACGGGATCCACCGGGTTTTCGCCCAGGATTCGCGTCATGTTCACGATGACCTCGTTCTCCCTGTCGGTTTCAAAGCAGAGCACGATGTCGCGGTCAAACGTGATCTCTCCGTCGGCGATCGCCTTCTTCATGATGTCCTGATAGCCGGAGAAGGACAGGCGCGGCGCCAGCTTCTGGATGCCGGCCTTGGGATAGAGGAACGGGAAATTCTCCGGATTCGTCTCCATCAGATCGCGCACACGGTTCAGGTCCACGCCCGAAATCTTGTAGTTCATGGTCATCGGCTGATCCTTGCCGTCGCTGTCGCGGCCCTGCTTGTAGGCCGCGCCGGACATGGCCACCACGTCAGCGTCGCCCGTGGCGTCGATATAGATCCTGCCGGAAACCTCAAACGTTTCGCCGCAGGAGAAGCAGCGAAGGCTCTGAATCTGACCGTTTTCCACGTTCACGCCGGTGATCACCGTATGATACAGAATCTGCGCGCCGCTTTCCAGCATCATCAGTTCCAGCTCGCGCTTCATGCCCTCGGCGGAGAACGGCGTGACGGTGTAGGTATAGCCGGTGGAATCGATGATATGGCCCGGGGAGAGGTTCTTCTCCTGCAGCCGCCGGATCATTTCGTCCGTCAGGCCCTGCACGGTCTGCTTCTCACCCGCATGGAAGGTCATCATCGGGCCGGTGCCCATGGCGGTCATGCTGCCGCCCGGATAGCCTTCTTCTTCGACAACCAGTACCTTCGCGCCCATGCGCGCGGCAGCAACGGCTGCCATAGAGCCGGCGATGCCCGCACCGCAGACGATCACATCGTAGGAATCAAAGATGCTCATGGTTCCTCCTGTATTGGTCCCTTTGTTATCTGCAAACAGCATGGCATTACTTCAGGCCGGAATTGACCATGGCGTCGGTCACCTTCTCCTGGAAGAAGAGATAGACGATCATGATCGGCAGCACGGAAACCGTCGTCGCCGCCATCTGCAGGTTCCACTGCGGCTCGCCGTAGGAGTCGTTGAAGTTATTCAGCGACAGCGGCAGCGTGAAATTCTCAATGCTGCTGGTGAAGACGAGCGGCTCCAGATACGTATTCCACGCGGCCAGGAACGCCAGAATTGCGCCGGAGGCGATGACCGGCTTGGCGATGGGCAGCATGATATGCCAGAAGGTACCAAATGCGCTCAGGCCGTCGAGCTTCGCAGCTTCTTCCAGCTCCAGCGGCACCGTCACAAAGAACTGACGGAACATGAACGCGGAGAAAGCGCCCTGCGCGCCGAAGATCGGGATGAAGACCAGCGGCACGAGCGAATCGGAGAAGCCCCACTGGAGCATCTGGAAAAACAGTGGTACGATGATGACCTCGATGGGCATCATCAGCGCGGTAAGCAGCAGGATAAACAGGATACTGCTGCCCGGGAAGCGCAGGCGCGCAAAGCCGTAGCCGGACAGCGCACTTACCAGGATATTGCCCACGGTGCCGATCAGCGCCACGATGAGGGAGTTCATCAGATGGCGGGCAAATGGCTGAATCCTGAAGATCTCGACGTAATTCTCAAAGCGCCAGGCGCGCGGCAGCAGCGTCGGCTTGCCGAAGACCTGCGCAGCCGTGTTGAGCGAGTTGACCAGCATCCACCAGAAGGGATAGACAAACAGCGCTGCCACCACGATGAGCATGAAGATCTGCGCCGCACGGCTCAGTCCTTTAGCCTTCATAATGCGACACCTTCTTTCTGAGCGCCCACTGGATGATGGTGAGGATCAGCACGATGATGAACAGCACGACGGCAATCGCGCTGGCATAGCCCGTGTTGAACATCTTGAACGCCTGATGGTAGATGTAATACACCAGCACCATGGTCGATCCCTCGGGTCCGCCGTCGGTCATCAGGCGGATGGTATCGAATACGCGCATGGAGCCGATCATCGTGACGATGGAGACCATGAGAATCGTGGGCATGAGCAGCGGCAGCTTGATCTTTACAAGCAGCTTGAAGCTGCCCGCGCCGTCAATGCGCGCCGCTTCGATGACGTCCTGCGGCATATTCATGACCGCGCCATAGAAGATGAGCACGTTGGTGCCCAGGTTCTTGAGCACGCGGTTGATGACCACGGAGATCATCGCCCAGCCCTTATCGGTCAGCCAGTTCGGGCCGGGAATGCCGACCAGAGACAGGAAGTAATTCACAGGGCCGGCAGTGCCGCTCTGCAGCAGATATTTCCACACGATGGCCCATGCCACGCCGGAGGTGACCACCGGCAGGAAGATGACCGTGCGGGTGAATCGCGTACCGAAGCCGCCGTCGCCCAGATACAGCGCCAGAAGCAGCGCAAGCACCAGGTTCAGCGGCACCAGCAGCACGGAAAACACAAAGGTATTCTTCAGCGTCATCCAGAAGAGGGAATCATTCGTAAAGAGCTTGGTGAAGTTATCAAAGCCGATGAAGATGTTCGTTCCGAAAAGCATGTTCTTGTTGTGGAACGAATAGATGAACACATTGACCAGCGGAATGAGCACGAAGATCGTGAAGCCGATCAGCTGCGGCAGCACGAATGCATAGCCGGTCAGCGCCTCTCTGCGTCTGAGGCTGCGTGCGGCAGGGCTTTTTGTCATGGTGAAAGCCTCCGTTTTTTGATGAGAAAAAGCCGGCGGCAGCGAGGCTGCCGCCGGCATGGATTCAGGCGTTAATCAGAATCTTCAGATTACTGCAGATAGGTGCGGTAAACCTTGCCGACTTCCTGCATGATCTTGGCGACGTCGGCGTCGGCGTTCCACAGCTTGTCATACGCGATCTTGGCCTCAACCTCGATCTGCGGATAGAGCTGGTGGCTCGGCAGCACCAGACCGGTGCCGATGGAAGCCGCAACGGCGCTGGCCATCTGCTCGGGCTTGATGCGCGCGTTGGAGGTCAGGAAGGCCTCGCTCTCCAGCACGGAGTAGCGGCACGGCGGCCAGATGCCCGCGATGCGCGCGGCGCACGGCTCGGAGGTCATGTAGGCAACCAGCTCGGCGGCGAGCTCGGCGTTCGGGCCCTTGGAGAAGGCGCCCAGAGCGGCCTGGCCGATGACCGGAACGTTGCCCGGCAGGGTGCACAGCGCCCACTCCCACTCGACGCCGTCCAGATTGCTCACGCGGGAGATCTGGCTGCAGGTCATCGCGGCAGCGCCGGTGTAGAAGCTGCTCTCGTCTCCCGGAGGCACGACGGAGCCGTCCTTGTAGAGCATGTCATGGAAGAGCTGCACAGCGGCGATGGACTCGGCAGAGTCGATCTTCACTTCGTAGTTCGCATCCCACGCGTCGCCGCCCATGGAGCGGATGATCGGCAGCAGGTTGTGCAGCACGCGGCTGTTGTAGCCGTCGCCGTCAACAGTCTCGTAGCCCCAAACGCCGGTGGCGTCCTTGATCTGCTTGGAGACTTCGCGGAAGGATTCCCAGGTCCAGTTGCCCTCGGCGATCAGCTCGTCCGGGGTCTTGGCGCCGGCCTGCTTGAACAGGTCGACATTGTACAGCATCACGAACGGAGAGGTGGAGAACGGAACAGCGTACACGTCCTCGCCGCCCTTCCACAGCGCGAGCGCCGCGGCGGAGATGTCGTCCGGATTGTAGGCGGTCAGCGCGTCATTCAGCTTGGCCAGGTTGCCGGAAGCGATGAACGCCGGGGCAGAGGTCTCCAGAACCCAGTACAGGTCCGGCGCTTCCTTGCCCTGCAGCTCCAGCAGGAGCTTGGTGTTGTACTCGGCAAAGGCGATGGACTCGAAGGTGTAGTTGATCTCGATGCCCTTCTGGGCCGCGAACTCATCCACGAAGCTGCCCAGCAGCTGCAGCTGGCCTTCGTTGGAGGTCCAGGTCGCGATCTTCATGTTGACGGCCTCAGCGGACGCGCCGACGGTGAAGGTCACCAGCAGCATGACGACTGCCAGGATAGAGAGGAAACGTTTCATGATTCATGACTCCTTTCCACGGGGTAAACAGTTACTCGCATGCCTTGACATGCTCCATTATCTGTAGTATATCACAGTTTTTTTATCTCGTCCCTAAACATAACAGACAACACGATAGCACAATCCTGACATCAAGATCGGTTTTGTCCTTGTATTCTAGAATTCAACGCATTTGATCTATACTCGCTGGGCGTCACGCCCATTTCCTGCTTGAAGGCGCGGCAGAAATAATTGGGATCGCTCACGCCTACGCGCGCGCTGATGTCGCTGACGCTCTCGCCGCTGTCACGAAGCAGCCTCGCCGCCATGAGCATGCGCTGGCGCTTCACATAGGCGATGATGCTCATGCCCATCTCCTTGCGGAAGAGCCGGCACAGATGTCCCTCACTCATGAAGAATACCGAGCTGATATCCCCCAGGGTGATCGCGCCCGGCAGGCTTGCCTCGATGTAGCCCAGAATAGCGCGGACCGTGCCGCAGTGTCCCTTCCCCTCGCGCACGGATTCTACGGCATAGGGATCGCCTTCATCTGCGTCGGTCAGCCCCACGGCTGCGCGCAGGATGCGCTCGCTGGCGAGCTCCGCAAAGAAACGCAGCGTCTCCCGCGAAACCGTGCTCTCCTGTACGAACATTCCGTAGCTTTCCTCAAGGAGCTGCCGCAGCGCGGGCGCAGCCTTTTCCTTTGCGCGCAGCATCCTGGAGCGGCAGTCCGGCTCGTCGTTTTTCACCATGCCGCTGGCGAAAACCACCGCCAGCAGACGGCCGCTCTGGCAAACGGGCAGAATGTATTCGCACACGCCCATATGGCATACGCCGTAAAACGGCTTCATGCCGTTTTTTCTGAGCATCCACATCACCAGCTGCTTCTGCTTCATGCAGCGCGGCTCGCTCACGCAGCGCTTGACCGCCGTGCAGTAATCGCAGCCGTGCTGCATCATCAGATATGGAAGGCTGAGCGATTTGCGGGCATAGGTCACGCCCGAAACGTCGTGCACGCAAAGATGCACGCCGAAGCATTCGCGTGTCCTCTTCATCAGGCTGTGCAGCGTGTCCATGCGATCCCTCCGTTCCCTTTTCTGCTTCTATTATAGCACAATCCAAACCACCGGTTGAATTGAAAAGGTGCGAAATATAGACATCATCAGGAATAAGCGCTTTCGCATATTATACTCATTTACTTCAATGTCTGTTTTATAAAGAGTGACTGCGCCAGCGTTAATTTAGCTGCTGATGGGCTTGCGACGCCAGAGCAAGCAGAAGCACTGGTTGATGAGTTTGTCAGGAACATGCAGACCGCAATGGAGACGAAAAGACATGCCGCGTCCACTGACCTTTCATCAGGTCTTTGATCTTGCTGTTGAAGATGGACACATACGTTTCAATCCCACAGAGAGCAAGGGACTTTTTAGCAAAGGAACGGAGAAAAAAAGAAACGCACTACCAGATTCGGCAGTGCGTGAAATCATGAGAGACTTGTATCTGCTTGAAAGCAGCGATAGAGTGCTCTTGGCTTTATTTCTTTATACAGGTATGCGGCGTGGTGAGGTGCTGGGACTCAGATGGGAGAATATCGATTGGAAACGACGATTGATTTTCGTGGAGCAAGCGGTTACCTTCCACAATAACCAGCCGATTCTTGGAGATCCCAAGAGTGAAGCTGGAAAACGAAGCATCCCTCTTGATGAACGGCTGGTCAATATCTTGCGTCCGCACAGGCAGCTCAATGGATTTATCATCGGAGATGGCTTGCGGCCCGTCACGGAAAGAACCTTCATCAGAACTTGGCAGCGGATCGGCAGGACAATCAATCTGCATGACGCCACGCCGCATGTTTTCCGGCATACCTATCTGACGATTGCCGCTTCTTCAGGCTTGGATATCAAAACTTTGCAGGCCATTGCTGGTCACGCAGATATTCAGATGACGATGAACTGCTATGTCCACAAAAGAGAGGAGAAAATCGTCGAAGCGAATGATCTGATCAGCGGTAGTTTTACCGCTTTGTGACAGATTTTGTGACAGCAGCGAGGCTCGAAAAACCTATACGCCACAAGAGCTAAACGGATGTTATTTTATTCGGTTTGTGACACTTTTTGTGACAAACTCGCTTTAACTCCAAAAAAACTACCTGAGAATTAGTTCCGAAGAATAATAAAAGAGATACCATTTTAAACTACACTGACACCTCGAATGATCCTGATGCCCCACGTGTAGACGATATCTCTTGCTTTAAGAATACCATTTATTGTTAGATTTTTCAACCGTAGAAAGAAAAAAAGCCTGCGCAAAACGCAGGCAAAAAAACAACCGCCAACTAGCTAAAGCTTGTCGGCGGTTTGTGGTGCACCCAACAGGATTCGAACCTGTGGCCTTTTGATTCGTAGTGAGCGTTATATAATGAATATAAATGTATGAAAGGAGGGTGTCAGGTGCTTATTTTTGAAAGAAGAAAGGCTGGAGGAAGAAGAT